>NEUQ01000078.1 GCA_002288445.1 Verrucomicrobiia bacterium Tous-C2TDCM
TAGTCCTCCATCGCCGGGTAGAGGTATTCCTCAATGGCTGGATGGAGACGGTGGATTTCGTCGATGAAAAGGAAGTCGCCGTGTTGCAAATTCGTCAGAATCCCCGCCAGATCCCCCGCCTTTTCGATCTGAGGACCACTGGTCAGATGGATCTCGGTGCCAAAGGCGCGCGCAAGGATGTGGGCGAGGGTAGTCTTGCCGAGGCCCGGAGGACCGCAAAGAAGCACGTGATCGAGGGCATCGTTTCGCCCTTTCGCGGCTTCGACCATGAGCATGAGCCGCTCCTTTACTTTTGCCTGGCCGCAGAACTCCTCAAAGTCCGGCGGACGCAGGCTTTGCTCATAGTCTCGCGCCGGCTGGATGGACGAGTCACTGGAGGTCGGGGAAGTCACAGACTGGGTGGCGGGGGCGGGTGATAGCCGAGCCTAGGAACGATCTCCTGATCTCTCGGATTTCCAGAAATCAAAGATAACCTAAAAATTATCGAAGTCGATTCGTTTCCTTCGCGGGAACGGTGATTGACGATAATCGATTGCGAGAACGGTAAATCGGCGGTTTAGTGTCGTCGCGCGCTGTCTTTCCGCCGAGGTGCGTGAGGAAAATCCAACTTGACGTAGGGCTGCGAAGTTCTATCTAAATGGGTTTTACCGGGGATTCAAACCCTCCTCTGACACGGCGTGACCGCCACGGACCCTTTTTCAAATGCCGATGAATTTACCGAGATTCGACCAAACTCACTTTTCACTCCGTTCTCTCGCGACCTTCGCCCTTGGGGCATTGGCCGTGCTGGGCACCGTTCGGGCGCAAGAGGGCGCGATCGTGAAGTCGATCGATGTTCAGTATGTGGGGAACCAGACGGTCGCTCCGGAACGGCTTCTTTCGCACATGTCGACCCAAGTGGGTGACAAACTCACCATGGCTCAGGTGGATGAGGACGTGAAGAGCCTCTATGCAAGTGGGGATGTCGAGAACGTTCGCATTCTCGCCGAGAAGATCAGTGGCGGGGTCGCCGTGATCGTCGTCGCCCAAACCCGGGCCGTTTACGGCGGGGTGGAGTTTGTGGGTAATACCCTCATCGAAACTTCGAAGCTGACAGGTAAAGTCGACCTCACGGTCAACAAGCCGATCGACGAGGCAGTCCTCCAAACTGCCCGTGAAGAAATTCAGGAGATGTATCGTAAGAAAGGCTTCTCCGAGGCAACGGTGACCTATTCGATTGGAGCCCCGACCGCTGAGGGTTATTCGAAGGTGCTTTTTACCATCGACGAGGGTACCCAGGGGGTCCTTCGCAACCTTGAGTTTGTGGGCAATTCCGCCTTCACCGCTGCTCGCCTCAAGGAGCAGATGTCCCAGAAAGAGAAGAGCATTACCACGATCTTTGGCAAGGGCGGTTCGACTGATCCTGAAACTCTCGCCCAAGACGTTCGTGCCGTCGAGGATTTCTACCGTGATAACGGCTATCTGAACGCCCGTGTCGTCAACGTTTCCCGCATGCGGGTTGACGCGAAGCACGTGGATGTGATCTTCACCATCGAAGAAGGTCAAACCTACCAGGTCGACTCGATCGGGATCACCGGGATCACCGTCCTTGACATGCAGAACGATGTCCTCCCCTTCCTCAAGACCGAAGCTGGTCAATCGTTCGCCGGGAACAAGTTGAAGGACGACATCAAGGTCATCACGGATCAATATGGTCGCCGCGGTTTTGCCGAGGCTCGTGTCACCCCTCGTCTTGATGACGCTGGAAACGGCGCTGTCCGCGTCGTCCTCGAAGTCTCCGAAGGCCGCGCTTACAAAGTCGGTCAGGTCCACATCGAAGGCAACGACAAGACCAAGGATCACGTGATCCGTCGCGAGCTTCCCTTGGAGCCGGGTCAGATGTATGACACCACGAAGACGGACGTGACCCAGCGTCGCCTCGAGAACATGAATTACTTCGCGAATGTCGAGATCATGCCGATCGATACCAGCTACATCGACGAGAAGGATCTCCTGATCCGGGTCGTCGAGAAGCCGACCGGCACGGTGAATTTTGGCGCGGGTTTCAGTTCGATCGACAACCTGACTGGCTTCTTCGAGGTGACGCAGACGAACTTCGATCTGTTCGATTGGCCCAGCTTCACGGGTGCCGGTCAGCGTTTCCGTTTCAGTGTCCGTGCCGGTTCCGAGCGTACCGATGCGAGCATCTCGATCACCGAGCCTTGGCTTTTCGGAAACCGCCTCGCCTTCACAACGGAGCTCTATTACCGCGATCTTCTTTTCCTGAGCGACCAATACGATCAGACGAATTACGGTGCGACCTTCTCGTTGCGCAAATCGATCGGGGAGTTCACCTACCTCGTGGGTGACTACCGTGCCGAGCAGGTCCAGATCGATGCCGAGCCAAACGCCTCGCCCGCCTTCGTCGCCGAAGAGGGCGATTTCCTCAAGAGTTCGGTTGGAACGAGTGTCGTCCGTGACACGCGCGACAACGTCTTTCTTCCTCGCGAAGGGAACAAGGTTTCGGCCGGATTCGAGTTTGCTGGCCTCGGTGGCGACGTTGACGACACCATCGCGACCATCAGTGCTGCCCAATACTTCACCCTCCCACACGATATCATCATCAGCCTGAACGGTGAATTCAATCACTCAACGGAGGGCGATCACATCTTCACCCGCCACTTCCTGGGCGGTGCCAACACTCTCCGCGGTTTTGATTATCGCGATGTCGGTCCGCGTGATCCGGTCAGTGGTGAAGTGCTCGGTGGAAACACCTCTTGGTATGGGACGATCGAAGCTTCGATCCCGGTGGTGGAGAAGATCCGTTTTGCCACGTTCTACGATGTGGGTGAGGTCAGCGATGGGCCTGCCGGCTCGATTGAAGGTGGTCTGAACTCCGACTGGGGAGTTGGTCTCCGTCTTTTCGTCCTCGGCAGTGCGCCGGTGCGACTCGACTACGCCTTCCCCCTCCAGACCGACACCTTCAACGACGAGGACGGTGGCCGCTTCCAGTTCACCATGGGAGCGACATTCTGATAGCCTCTCAGGCTGTCCGGAGTTTTCCTAAGAATCCAGTGACCCGTCGCGTTTGAACTAGGGCCGACCACGATCTTCGTCGCTCTCGTTGGCACTGTCCTACTCTCTGCATCTTCGACTTGAAACACATGAAACCTCGCCTGCCACACCTGTTCATCGCTCTCACCCTGCCGTTCGCGGGGGCCATCTTCCCTGCCCAGGCTCAGGAGATCAAGATCGCCGTGGTTGATATGCAGGAGGCCTTGAACAAGTATTACAAGACGGAAATTCAAGTGAAGGAGATCAACGAGCTCGCCGACGAGAAGCGCAAGAATCTCGATGAGCGTCAGGCCGCTTACCAGCAGATGACCAGTCAGATGTCCGAGCTGGATACCGTCTACAAGGATACGTCTCTGGCCGAATCCAAACGCAAGGAGGCCCTCGAGAAACTCCAGGCTCTTTTCCAAGAGCGCAACGCGAAGGGCAAGGAAATCTCCGATGCCCAGCGCAAAGCCTCGGCCGAAGTCATGACTGCCCGTCAGGAGATGGAGGCGACCCTCGTCGACGAAATCAAGAAGACGGTCGATGGAATCGTCCAAGCCCAGGGCCTTGACCTCGTCTTCGACAAGTCTTTCCTTCCCAAGGCCAACAAAGCAATCCTTTACACCTCAGCGAAGGTGAAGGATCTCACCACGGACGTGATTGCTGCCTTGAACGCCGGCGCACCCGCGTCAACCTCCGCGAATTGAACCGCCTTCGCTCGGACCGAATAGAGAGGTTCTTGGTCTTGCTACCGGAACCTCTTTTTCGTTTCCGTCATCGACGAAATGAGAACCACGGTCGGCTCGGTCGCGGAGATGGTGGGAGGGCGGCTCCTCCGCGGCGAAGCCGCTCATGTGCTCACGAATTTTGCGGCCCTTGATCAGGCCGACTCGACCTGTGTCAGTTTTTTCGGCAATCCGAAATACCTTGAGCAACTCGAACGGACGCGAGCTGGGCTCGTCCTTGTGCCCGAGGGGGAGGCAAGGGCGGATCATGCGGTAGCGCTCGTGGTGGTGGAGAATCCGATCCTCGCCTTTGATCAAATCATCCGTGCCTATGGCGCGCTCCCTCCTCCTTTTGCGGCCGGCGTTTCTCCGGTAGCCTTTGTTGATCCAGGGGCGGCGCTCGATCCGGAGAAAGTTTCGATCGCGCCGAACGCTTCGGTGCTGAGCGGTGCCTGCATCGGGGACGGCACGCGCATCGGTGCGGGTGCCGTGGTCGGAGAGGGTGTCGTGATCGGGGAGGATTGTGTGATCGGAGCGAACGTCACCATTTGCCAAGGTTGCGTGGTCGGTGATCGGGTGATCCTGCACCCTGGAGTTGTCATCGGGGCGGATGGATTTGGCTTTGAACTCGTGGAGGGACGTCACCGCAAGATCGAGCAGCTCGGGATCGTGCGTATCGGACACGACGTCGAGATCGGCGCCTCGACTACGATCGATCGCGCCCGCTTTGGCGAGACGGTTATCGGCGAAGGTACGAAGATCGACAACCAGGTCCAGATCGGTCACAATTGCTTCATCGGGAAACACTGCATCATCGTTGCGCAGACAGGAATCTCGGGTAGCACTCGAATCGGTGATTACGTTGTCCTTGCCGCCCAATCGGGCGTAGCCGGGCATCTCTCGATCGCCGATCGGGTCACGCTCGGCGGCCGGAGCGGAGTGATCTCTTCGATTCGTGAGCCAGGAGGCACCTACCTTGGTTATCCGGCTAGGCCATTCAAAGAGGACCGCCGTGAGGCCATGCGGGTGAAGCAAATTGGTAATCTCATCAAGCGGGTCAAGGACCTTGAATCGAAGCTCGAGGGAAGGTTGGAGTAAGGTGGCTCAGGACGTCGCTCGGATCCCTTCTTCAAGAATGCGCTGGGCGTTCAAGCCGTGTTCATCCTTGCACAGGGGGTGAATTTCCATCGCCGGGTCTTCAATGGCGGCGAGGAAATGAGTGCTCGCGTTGAGAAGGTGTTCGGGCTGTAAGGGTAAGGTTAGTGCGATCCCGTCGGGATGCTCCAAAGTGGCGAGGAGGATGCGACCCCCGTGACCCGGTTCGATGAGGACAGTGCCGCGGCTGCCGTAAATCGTCGTGCTGTAGCTGGTGAGGTTCCCGATCTGGGTCCAGCTCGCTTCGGTCGTGGCCAGGGCGTGCGGATACTTGAGAAGCAGGACGGCATTGTCCTCGAGATCGAGGTCAGGCTTCAGGCCGGTCCTGACCCGCAGCCCTGAGACCGACTCTGGCTGCCCGAGCAATACCTCGGCGAGTAGGGCGCCATAGCAGCAGTAATCCATCAGCGCGCCGGCTCCGTTCAATTCCGCATCGTAGAGCCATTCGCAGAATTGCCGCGAACAACCCAGCTCTACCGGCCCCTGATGGGCGGCTCGGTAGTGAACCTGCCAGACCTGGCCAAGTTCGCCGGACTGGGCCATGTAGAGACCGTGGCGGAGCTGAGGCCACCAAGCGAAGGGCCAGTTCACCATGAGACGGACCCCGTTGGCCTTCGCTGCGGCGTGCATGCGCTGCGCACCGGAGAACGACGCGGCCATGGGCTTTTCAACCAGGCAGTGCAGGCCCCGCTCGGATGCCTTCACTGCGAGATCCTCGCTGAGCCGGTTGCTGCCGAAGAGGTAGGCCGCGGTGACTCCATCGCGGAAAAGGAGCTCGTCGTAGGAGGTTGTCGTCTCTCCCGGGAAGCGGTCGCGGTACTTCGCGAGTAACTCAGCGTCGCTGTCGGCCGCTCCGACGAGTTCGGCCTGCCCTGTTGCGGCGAGTTCTTCGAGATTGCTCCAAACGTGGTCGTGATGGAGTCCGAGGGCGATGATGCGTTGCATGGGAGGGAAGTCACGGTTCACCCTTCATAATGGGGTGATGGATTGATGGATCTAGGAAATGAAGCCGAAGCGCTGATCAATGGGGATCTGATAGGATCGTAGTGCGCCGGATTCGATTTCGTCTCGGGTGACTTCGCGTCCCGCGAGGCTGGATTCGACGAGGGCGTAGGCACAGGCTAGGTCGTGGAGACCCTCAACGCCATCGCACTCGGGCTGGCCGCCCCGCTCGATGGCACGGAGCCAGTCGAGTTGGGCGAGGGCGAAGTCGTTCGTCAGGCCTAACGGGAAGTGTCTTGTCTGAAGATCGGCGGGCGCCCCGTCCCGATACAGCTCGGAAAGGGATTGAGCAGTGCCGCCATCTGTGATGAAGGTGTCACCGGTGACCCTGCCGTGGCTGCCGTAGAAAACCGCTCCTTCTCCGACGATGGTATGACCTCCGTGGCCGCCCCAACTTCCGAACATCGACCCCGCCGCTCCCGAACTGAGGCGGAAGTGGGCGTGAAAGGTGTCGTCGGCATCGCAGGCGATTGGGTCGATTTTTGCTCCATCGCGCACGACCCAGCGGGTCGGCTCAATGATCTGGGTGCGGGCGCTGACCGAGTCCACCTCGCTACCCGAGATGTAGCGGATGAGATCGAAGAAGTGTGGTCCGAGGTCGAGGGCCATCCCGCCGCCATCGATCAGGGAATGCCTCCAGGGAGTTTCCGCGACAACGAGATCAGGCGCCCACCAGCTGCCGATGTTGCCCATAACCGCCACCTGTAGGCGGCCCGCCGGTCCCTGCGGTGAAAAGGCCCAATGATGGTGGCGTACCCAAGAGACGAAACGAAGGTTTTCGAAGACGCCGAAGGTCACTTGCGCCTTTTCGGCTCCCTCGCACATGCGACGTGCCCCCTCCATGGACACGGCTAGCGGCTTTTGCGAGAGGAGGTGTTTTTGATGGGTAAAAGCGACCTCGGCGACTTGGTGATGCAGGCTGTGGACGGTGAAGTCGTTCACCGCATCGATGCTGCCCGAGGCGATCATGCGGCGAAAGTCGGTGAAGATCTCTACCTTGGTTCCGGGCTGGAAGTCGGAGAGGTATTGATCGCCGATGGAGAGGGGATCTCCGGCGATGGAGGAGACCGCACGCCGCTGCGGCGGGCCGTCGCCGCGCCTGACGTAAGCGAGGGCATCTTCCTCTCTGCGGGCGCAGAGCGCTGTGATTTCGAATCCTTCCACGCCCGCCTCGCGCAGGAGTCGGTAGCCCTCAAGGTGTGCGGCGAGGATGCGGCCGCAGCCGACGATGCCGATGCGTATCATGCCCCGAACTTATTGAGCCTGCGGCCGATGCCAAGCGAAAAGGCCGAAACGGAATTGCGTGGACCACGGGTCGTCATCGGCTAGAATTGCGCAGATGGAAGAATTCGATGAGAAGGAGCAATTTGCCCGCACCCGCAAGAGCCTGATCGAGCGACTCGCCGACTGGGAGGATCAGCGCACCTGGGACGAGTTTTACCAGACCTACTGGCGCCTCATCTACAGCGTTTCGGTGAAGGCCGGGCTGAGTCGCGAGGAGGCTTTCGACGTGGTGCAGGAAACCGTGCTCGCCGTCGCGAAACAGTGGAAGAAGGGGCAGGTCTACGATCCGGAGAAGGGTTCCTTCAAAACCTGGCTGATGAACATCACACGCTGGCGCATCTCCGACCAGTTCCGCCTCAAGCAGCGCAACCCCGCCGCGATGAACCAGTCTGGTGGGACACCGGGAGCGGACGGCGATGACCGTCGCACCGCCACGATCGAACGGCTCGAGGGCGAAAACGGCGCCGACGTGCTCGACCAGGTCTGGGATCGCGAGTGGATGTCCAATCTCACCGACGTTGCTTTGCAGCGTGTCAAGAAGCTCGTTTCGCCGAACCAGTATCAAATCTTCCACGCCTATGTCGTGAAGGAGTGGGAGGTCGCCAAGGTGGTGAAGGAACTCGGCGTGAGCCAGGCGCAGGTCTATCTAGCGAAACACCGCATCAGTGCCATGCTGAAGGACGAAATCGAAAAGTTGAAAAAGGAATTCTCCTGAGCAGGTTCAATCTTTTGAACTCTTCGGATCGAGCGCGTCGCGCAGGCCATCGCCGAGAAAGTTCAGGCTGAAGAGCGTCGCTCCGAAGATGATTGCCGGGTAAAAGAGCAGCCCGGGATCGCTCGACATGAGGTCGGCCCCCTCCTTGATGAGCGATCCCCAGCTCGCGTCAGGGGGCTGCACCCCGAGTCCGAGAAAACTCAGAATGGCTTCGAGCCGCATCACCGCCGGTACTGTAAGGGTCGTGTAGACGATGACGGGGCCAAGGGTGTTTGGGATGAGATGCCGGAAGATGATGCGCGACCGGCTAAGGCCGAGGCTGCGGGCCGCGTCGATGAATTCCTGTCCTTTCAACGAGCGAACCTGCCCCCGCACGATCCGCGACATTGTCAGCCATTCAACCGCTCCGATGCAGAGGAAGAGGAGCCAGAGCGAATTGCCGAAGAGTTCGTTGAGGAGCCGCACCGGCTTCCAGTCTTCCAACGCCGAGACGTAGGTCGAAAGGATGATCACGATGATCATGAAGGGAAGGGCATAGAGGATGTCGACAACGCGCATCATCGCCATGTCGACGCGACCTCCGAGATAGCCCGAGACGGCGCCGTAGACCACGCCGATGGTTAGGGAGACAAAGGTGGCGAGGAATCCGACCGAGAGGGAGACGCGGCCACCGTAAAGAATGCGCGAAAAGACGTCGCGTCCGAGCGGATCGCTCCCCAGAAGGTAGAAGACCTCCTTGCCCTCCATCGAGGTGGCCGAGGAAAAGGCCGGCATCGATTGGAGGTCGGGATGGGTCGCGTTCGGATCAGGAATGCCCGGCACGAGCGGCAGGAGGAAACTGACGAGGATGATCAGGATCGTGAACCACAGGCTCCCCATCGCGAGATGGTTCTTTTTCAGGCGCAGCCACGCATCGCGCCCAAGGGAGCTGCCCCTTTCAATCGCCGGAGAATTCGCTGAAGTGGAGGAAGTCATGGGGCTCAGCGGTTCGAGCGGGTTCTCGGATCAAGCCAGGCCTGAAGCACGTCGACGAGGAAATTCATCGTCAGGATGAGCACGGCGATGACCGAGACCGTGCCGTTGATGAGCCAATAATCACGGTTCGACGCTGCTTTGATGAGGTGTTGTCCGAGGCCGGGAAGACCGAAGACCGTTTCCACGACGAAGGAACCGCCGATCAGCCCGGCGATGGCGGGCCCAAGGAAGGCGACCACCGGAGAGATGCCGCCGCGGAACGCATGCTTGAAGAGAATCGCCAGCGGAGGCACGCCTTTCGCCTTCGCGGTGCGGATAAAATCCTGACTTAACACCTCGATCATGCTCCCGCGGGTGAGGCGGGCGATATAGGTTGAGTAGTAGAGACCGAGCGTGACCGATCCGAGGATCCATGCCGAGCTGTTTTCCCACAGGGCGACGTCGAACCAGCCCAGTTTCAGTGCGAAGAACTCGCCGAGAAGGGGCGCGACAACGAAACTGGGCACGCAGATTCCGAGCGTGACGAGCGACATCAATGCGTAGTCGACGATCGTGTTCCGCCGCGCCGCCGCGAAGACACCGACGGGAATCCCGAGGGTGAGGGCGAGGACGAGGCCGCAGAATCCGAGGGCTGCGGAGACCGGAAAACTGTCGGCGATGATCTCGTTCACGGAAAAGCCCTTGTTGCCGAAGGACGGACCGAGGTCGCCTGTTGTGAGTCGGCCGAGATACATGGCATACTGGACCGGGAGCGGTTGGTCGAAGCCGTAATTCCGCTTCATCTGCTCGACGAGGTGCTCGGGAATCTTTTTCTCATCGAGGAACGGACCGCCCGGAGCGAGGCGGGCCAGAAAAAAAGTCAGGGTGATGATGCAGAACAACGCGAAGAGCGACTGCGCGAAGCGGGAGAGGAGATAACGCATCGTATCCATCAGCGATCGCCTCCTTTCATCGAAGGCACCAGGTCGATGTGCTTGTAGGGATGGTGGTCGAGCAGGGTCGGATACCAGTTCTTCACGTCGGGATGGAGCAGATAGACGCGGGTATACCAGTAAATCGGGAGAATGGGCACCTCGTCGAGAAGGATGGCCTCGGCTTCGCCGAGTTTGGCGAGGCGCGCGGCCGGGTCGCTGAGGAGTGCGCTCTCGTCGAGGAGACGGTCGTATTCGGGACTCGACCAGCCGGTGTAATTGTTCGAGTCGCCCGTCCGCCATATGCTGAGGAAGGTATAGGGATCGACATAGTCGCCGATCCATCCGGCCCGCGAGACGTCGTAGCGGAGATCTTGGGTCGTCTGCTGGAAGACCTTCCACTCCTGGTTCTCGATCTTCACCTTCTCGATCCCGAGGTGTTTCTTCCACATGTCCTGGATTGCCACGGCGATGTTACGGTGCGATTCGAGGGTGTTGAAGAAGACGGTGAACTCGGGCACGTCCTTGCCGCTCGCGTAGCCGGCTTTCTTCAGGAATTCCCGGGCCTTCTCCGGGTCGAAGCCGATTACCTGCGGCGGATGATAACCTCCCTCGGCCGGCGGGGTGAACCCGTAGGCTGGGACCTGGCCACCGCGCGTCACATACTTCACGATCGTCTCCTGATCGATCGCATAGGCGAGGGCCCGGCGGAAGTCGACGTGATCGGTTGGCGGGCGCGTCACATTACAGCGGTAAAAATAGGATCCATTGTAGGTCTCGCTGCGCAGGGGGGAGGGCTTCATCGCCTGATACTTGGCGATAAGATTTTCCGGAAACGTGTAGGAGAGGTGGATGAGTCCGTTTCGGAAGGCTTTCTCCTCGGTGAAGGGGCTCTCGATCGGATAGAAGTCGATCCCGTTCGGTTTGACATTCGCGGCATCCCAGTAGTGCGGATTACGGCGCACCTTGACGTGGGCGTTGAGGCGCCACTCCGTCAGTTGAAAGGCTCCGTTGCTGACGTGGTTGCCGGGTTTTTGCCAATCGGTGTAGCTGTCCGTCATCTTCCCGAATTTCTCGATCGTGCCGCGGTGCACCGGCAGCCAGGTGGTGTGCTTGACGACATCCGGGAAATAGGGCGCGGGACTCTCGAGCCTACAGACCAGCTCATGGTCTCCCGTGGCCTTGACGCCGACCGCGTCGAAATCTTGGATCTTGCCAGTGTTGAACGCCTCACCGTTTTTCAGGAAAAACAACATTGAGGCGTAGGGCGAGGCGGTCAGGGGATGGAGGGCGCGATGGTAGGAATAGACAAAATCGTGGGCAGTGACGGGATCACCGTTCGACCACTTTGCATCCTTCCTCAAAAAGAAGCGCCATTCGGAAAAGTCGGCGTTCGGCTCCCAGCGTTCCGCCACGCCGGGCTCGTGGATCGAGTCGTCCGAGAGGTGATTGACGACGAGTCCTTCAAAGAGGGCCCGAAGGATGTTCGAGTCGCCCACCGAGGAGACGATATGCGGATCGAGCGCCTTTGGTTCGGCCCCGTTGCCGAGGAGGAGAATCTTTTCCCGCGTCGCCCGGTCGACGCGTGTTTCCTGGCGGCAGGAGCCCGCCAATCCCGAGGCGGCCAAGCAAGCCACCAGACCAAGGAGGGTCAGGTCTGGCAGCCAGCCCGGGCGGGACGGCTCTTGGCGGGTCGATGTCATGGGTGGGAAAGTCTTGGCCGGAAACGAGGCCGTTTCAATCGCAAAGCGTATCATTCGTCGATTGGCCTCCTTGACCGCACACGCCGCAGGCTCGTAGTTCCTTTACAGTCCATGCTCTTCCTCCGCCAGCTCGGTTGGGAACTCTACCGCCTTTTCGCACGCCGCCGCACTTACATCGGCTTCGGGGTCTTTCTGGCGGTGGAGGTTCTCTTCTATTGGCTCTGGACCCGGGAACGGTCCCAGGAAGGGATGGAGCGGTTCATCGAGCGGATCGCGGGTGGTTTCGATGAATACTTTTCGGCGCTGACCTTGGGCTTTCTCATCGTCACCTTCACGATGTTGCTCTTGGGGGTCGTTTTTGTCTCGCTCATCTCTGGCGACATTCTCGCCAAGGAGACGGAGGATGGAAACCTTCGACTTCTCCTTGCGCGCCCGGTCTCGCGCCTCCGGCTTCTCGCAGTGAAATTCCTTTCCTGCCAGATCTACACCACGGTGCTCTTCCTTTTCGTCGGGCTCACTGCTTTTTTCGTCGGTGTGCTCGAGAGGGGCTGGGGTGGTGGCATGCTGGTGTGGACGCCGGACTTGCCGAGGGTCTCGCTCTTCGAGTGGAACGAGGGGTTCTGGCGCTACTTTTTCTCCATCTTCGCCTTCTCCCTGATCTATCTGCCGGTGATCGGGATGGCGTTTATGTTAGGATGTTTCAAGATCAAACCAGCCGCGGCTACGATCCTGACGGTGGCAATCTGTGTGGCCGACCGCGTCTTGTCCTCCATCCCGCTCCCCGCCTTCGATCCCTACCGGGAGTATTTCATCACGTCGCGGATGTCGGCGTGGCTCCTTCTCCTCCACCAGGAAATCCCC
>NEUQ01000079.1 GCA_002288445.1 Verrucomicrobiia bacterium Tous-C2TDCM
GAGGAGTTGCCTGCGGGATTGATCAAGGAGATGCCCCAGCACCGGCCAAACCTCCGAGAGCGGCCGCTGGCGCCACGAATCGTCCGGAGCGATTTCCGGCCAAGCTTTCGGAGGCGGAGCAAAGTCCGAGATTCTGCCGTCGGCATCAAGAAGGAGAATCAGGTCTGGCAGGGCGTGGATTAGAGCTTGGGCCGTGCGGGAGATGGCGCGCAACTTGGCACGGAGCGGGTCGGACGGGTCCGCCAATCCGGGAGTCTCGAAAAGGTAGAGGCTCAGAGTAGGTGGATCGTTTGATTCTCCGACGGGGCTCCAGAGGAGATTTACCCGCGTTTCGCCGGAGCGGGTGCGCAACCAGACTTCGCGCGAGAGCGGGAGGTCTTCCGGAAGGCGCTGACCGTCGGCGGAAGAGAGCAGCGCTTTCTCCGCGGCGGCGAGTTCTTTGGCTTCGTCGGGATGGAGGAGCCCTTCAAAAGGCGTCAGACGGAGATCCTTCGGCGAGTTTCCGCAGAGAGTGGCGAAAGCCGGATTGACCTCAATGATGCGACCGAGGTGATCCACCAGCACCGCTCCCGTTCGGATATGGGTAAAGAGGGCCCGGTATTTCCATTTGCCATGCCTCTGCATCTCCTCGGCGCGCAGTGCCTCGGTCACGTCCTCGATCGAGAGCGTGATACCGCCATCCTCCAATAGTGAAGAGCGGAATTGGATCTCTCGCGGGGGTTTTCCCGGCGGGGTGAGCGTGAAGGTGCGGGTGCGTTGATTTCTCCATATTTCTTCACGCCAGGATTTGATGACTTTTTCGCGGTGCCCCGGTTCAGGACAAAGAGTGGAGAGCCATGCTTCGATACCACCGCGCGCACCGATCCCTTCTCCGGTGATTTTTCGGCAGGCGGCATTCTCGTGGTGCAGCTCCTGTTTCGGGCCAAGAAGGGCAAAGCCGTAGGGAAGTGCATCGAGAACCGCCTCCCAGTTCGGTAGCGCGAGCTCCCCCGCGAAAGCAGGCGCGGGATGGTGAGAAATCTCCCTTGGGCTCTCCGCCGGGGTCGGTCGTGCCGCCGCCAGAGGGGCCCGCAGTGAGATGCTCGCGAGGGTTGCCGGCTCCCCAGAAACTCCGGCAAAGAAAGGTGCGCCGAAGACGCTGCCGGAGTGAATGGGAGATTCACCGGGACCGGGTTGGGAAGATTCCCTTGATGGATCGGACTCGGACAAACAATTGTGGGGAACGGTGTGGAGTAGGGCTTCGTTATTTAAGGAATGTTAATAAAGCCCTGCAAGCGATTTATTCGCTTGGGGGCAAGATTCGCAAAGATTTTTCCCCGGGAATCACCCTTTCGGCCCCTTCGTCGGCGATCGCGGCTGGACAACGAGGAGGTAGACCAACACCCCGACGCCAAGAGTGCCGAGCCCGTAGAGGAATTCGACGGTCTTTTGCTGGATCTGGAACCAGAGAACGTAGAGACTGAGTGCGCCGAAGATCAGCGGTGTGATCGGGTAGCCCCACGCGCGATAGGGACGATGGAGGTCGGGGCGCCGGATTCGCAGCACGACGAGTCCGATTACGACCATCAGTGATGAAATCGTCAGCAGCGCCTGCACGTAATTGATTAGCTGTTCGAAGGTCGCCGAGGCCACGAGGAGGAGGACGATCGCGGCTTGGAGGAGCACCGCGAGTGCCGGCACGCCGTTTTGGTTTCGCTTTCCGAGGATCCGAAGGCGCGGGTGGTCCCGTCCGATCGCCGAGGTGACTCGTGGTCCTGCCCAGGTCATCGAGCTGATCGTGGAGATCAGACTGAAGCTGATCAAGATCCCCATGATCATTCCGCCCTTCGCCCCGAGGATGGACTCCGCGGCGATGAGGCCGACCTCGGCCTGGCCCGCGATCTTCTCGACCGGAGTCGAGTAAAGGAAGGCGGCGTTGATGAAAACGTAGAGTCCCGTGACAAAAACCGTGCCAATGAGAAGGGCGAGCGGCACCGTCTTTTCCGGATGGCGGACTTCGTCCATCATGTAGGTGGCGGCGTTCCATCCCGTGTAGGCGTAGAGCACGTAGACCAGCGAGATCGCGAAACTACTGGAGGCAATGAGTTTGCCGTCGCCCTCGGAGGGGAGAAAGGAGATTGGTTGGGCCGACCCCAGAAAAAAGGCGAGGAGCCCAAGCACCATGATCAGTGCCACCTTCGCGTAAGTGAAGCCCGATTGGAAGATGCCGATGCCGCTAAGCCTGCCGAGGTGCACCCAGGCCACCAACACCACCACCGGAATGCCGAACCAAAGTGGTGAGAGGCCCGTGATACTGCCCATGTAGCCCCCTAACAAAGCCGCATTTGCCGCCACTGGAGCGGCGAATCCAACCGTCACGGAGAGCCAGCCTGCGAGAAATCCGACGAAGGGATTCCACGCCTTGGAGAGGAGGTGGTATTCCCCGCCGGATCTGGGGAAGATTGAGGCTAGCTCGGCGTAGCAGACTGCGCCACAAAAGGAAACGAGGCCTCCGACGAGCCAGAGCAAGAGAATGGGAAAGCCCGAGGGAATTCCTGCGACCTGAAAACCGAGGCTGCCAAAGACTCCGGTGCCGATCATGTTCGCTACGACGATGGCGACGGCGGTGGCGAGGCCAACCTTGCCGGCATCGGGTCCAGAGGCAGGGGAAAGCATCGGTGAAGCAACAAGTTCGGGCGGGAGAGTCAAGCGGGTATTGAGTCGGCGGATCCCGGGTTCCCCGCGGTGTTGGTCGGGGCTGTGGCGGGCGATACCACAAGATACTCGAGCGCCCACTCTCGCATGAAACGCACGCGTTCCGGGTCGATCCGATAGAGGACAAACTGCGGATTGTCCGGTGAACCGAGGTATTGCCTCAGGAGGGGATTTTTTTCCCAGATCGAGGCAATGGTGGCGGAATCGGTTTCGATCGAGGCGATACCGGTAATGCGGACCTGATCGTGACCGGGTGAGAGATAAGCCAGCTCGACCTTCGGATTGGCCGCGATCTCGCGGGTCTTTTGGTAGGCGGCGAGGTTGGCGACATAGATCGTGAAATCATCATCGACGCGCACGGGAGAGACCGGTCGGACGCGGGGTTGACCTTCGGCATCGGTGGTGGCGAGCATTGGAAATCTCGCTTCACGAATGACGGCATGAGCGAGCTCGTGAAGGCGTGCGGGATCGACGGGGGCGGGTCGGGGTTTCATGCGTGGAAAAGAGGTGGGCGGTTTGCTTGATCTGGCTCACCTTACCACGGACCTGTCCCTTCATGAAACGTCTCCTTCGGCTCTTTCTCATCCTAGCGGCGCTCGTGATCGTGCCTTTTTGGATCTGGGGCGGCTCCTTCGAGGCGGCGATGTCTCCCGAAACCCTCGTGACCGCCTTCCAAGCTTCGCGCGACTGGGCTTGGTTGGCGGGCTTGGGATTGCTGGTGATCGATCTTTTCCTGCCAGTCTTGGGGACGGCGGTGATGTCCGCGCTGGGTCTGGTTTACGGTTGGTGGCTAGGCGGACTGCTTTCGGCGCTCGGCTCGATCGGGTCAGGGATGCTGGCTTACGGCCTCTGCTTCCGGCTCGGGAGGCGGGCAGCTCGTTGGTTTGCCGGGGAGGAGGGATTGGCGAAGGGCGAACACCTCTTTCGCGGTTCACTCGGCGGTTGGCTCGTCGCGCTTTCTCGCTGGATGCCGGTATTGCCCGAGGTCGTGGCCTGCCTCGCCGGAATCGTGCGCATGCCGGTGCGCCGTTTTTTTCTCGCCCTTTGCGCGGGCAGCGTGCCGATGGGCTTTGTCTTTGCTTGGATTGGACACAGCGGCACTCAGCAACCAGTCTTCGCCCTAGTCCTCAGTGCGGGCCTGCCGCCGATGATCTGGCTGGCATTTCGCTCGATCTATCAGGCGAAGAGGGCGGCGGGCGATCTGAAAAAAAAGGAACGGCCTCCCGAGGTTGGAACCAAGGGAGGCCGTTGAAAATGACGACTCGGACGCTTCGGGTCCGCCCGGCATCGATCAGAGCCGGCGGTAGTGCTGGAGCATCACCTGCTCGTTGAGCTTCAGGTGAGTCTCGACTTCGTGGATCGCGGTGGGCTCGGCTTCGAAGCGATATTGCAGGTAGTAGCCGTGCGTTTGCTTGTCGAAGTTCGGATGGACGAACTGTTTGCGACCAAGGCGGTCGATCTGCTCGAGACTGGCTCCGTTGCTCTCGAGTTCCTTGGTGATCTTGCCAACCATCTCGTCGATGGTTTCTTCCTGGCCTTGGAGTTTGAGGATGTAGACTCCTTCGTATTTGCGTTTCATAAGGGTAGGGTGGGGTTCCATCCGTCGGGCGGATGTCGCGTCGTCGTGGTTCAGTTCTTCCGGTTGAAACGATTCATGGCCGTCTCGAGACCGGAGGAAAGCGCACAATTTACTCCTTCTGCGCCAATTTCGAGGACTTTTTCCATTTCGACGCGTTCTAGTTCGCTGAATCGTCCCAAAACATGATCGACGAGCCCACCCTCGGCGGGTGACGGACCAATCCCGAGGCGGAGGCGGGGGAACGCCTCGGTGCCAAGATACTCGATGAGGGATTTGATTCCATTGTGGCCCCCGGCCGAGCCTCCGGCGCGGAAGCGAAGGCCTCCCGGGGGCAGGGCAGTGTCGTCGTAGACCACGAGGATCTGCGCCGGACCGAGGTGATGGTGGCGAGTCAGGCGGGCGACCGCGTTCCCACTCAGATTCATGAAGGTGAGGGGTTTCGCAAAAACAATGCCATCACGACCAGTCGCCGTTTTTGAGCGGAACTTGTGCTCCTTCTCCCACTTCAGAGCCCGCTCGCGGACGAGGCGGTCGACCAGATCGAAGCCGATGTTGTGGCGCGTGCCGTCGTATTCCGGCCCGGGATTGCCGAGCCCGACAACGAGGCGGATCGGTTTGGCATCTCCGACGGAGGGCGAGGGATCGGGCCCGGATCGGGAGAGGAGGCGGTCGAGAAAGCTCACGGATGGGTGGGGGCTGGTCGAGTAATGGAACGGCGGAACCATGAAAATCAAGCGGGTCCTGCCTTGGGTCTGGGTTACCGTCCGTAGGACAGCCAAAGCGCTGGGCCGAGGTTACCGTCCGTATGACAGCCAAAGCATTCGCCACGCAGGCAATCCCGATCTAAAATCGTCGTCCTGCAACGGATGAGTGACCTTGGAAAGATCGAAACGCAGTTTGTGACCATCGCGACACCGGACGCCCCCTTCGTCTTCCGAAGCGGCGAACGTCTCGACCATGTCGAGATCGCTTATGAGACCTATGGGGAGCTCAATGCCGACCGATCCAATGCGATCCTGCTCTTCCACGCCTTTTCAGGAAGCCAGCACGCCGCTGGGGTGAACCCCTCCGTTTCCCGCACGCCGTTCTGGACCCAGGAATGTGTGACGGGCTGGTGGGGGCTCTTCATCGGTCCCGGCAAGGCCCTCGACACGGACCGCTACCACGTCATCTGTGCGAATTATGTGGGCGGGTGCTACGGTTCGACGGGGCCATCGTCGTTGAATCCCTCTACCGGAAAATGTTACGGGGCTTCGTTTCCCCACATCACGGTGAGCGACATCGTGCGCAGTCAGGCCCTGCTCCTTGACCGTCTCGGGATCGAACGGCTCCTCGCGGTAGTGGGACCGTCGACGGGAGGACTCAGTGCGGTGACGTTCGCGACAATTCATCCGGAGCGGGTCCGGCTCGTCATCCCCATCGCCACCGGGGTGAAGACGACAGTGCTGAACCGTATCATCCTCCTCGAGCAGATCCTCGCCATCGAGAACGACCCCAAGTTCCGGGCCGGTGAGTATTACGAAACGGGAGCGCCCGAAACCGGGCTCGGGCTCGCCCGAATGATCAGCCACAAAACCTTCGTCCACCTCGACGCAATCGAGAACCGCGCAAGCAAGGACGTCGTTCAGGCCGAGGATCGATTTTCCTGGTATCAGGCCCACGACCACGTCGAGAGCTACATGCTGCACCAGGGCAAGAAGTTCACCGACCGCTTCGATGCCAACACCTATCTCCGCATCTGCGAGGCGTGGAGTCGGTATGATCCGGTCAACGAAGGCGGCGCGGAGGATCCGCTCGAGCTTTTCGGCCGATCGCGCGAGGCGGGACACCAGTATCTCGTCTTCAGCATCGATGAGGACTACTGTTTTTATCCCGAGGAGCAAGCCGCTCTCGTCGATTACCTGAAGCGGGCCGGAGTGCCGCACCTTTACCTCACGGTCCACTCGGAGAAGGGACACGATTCCTTTCTCCTCGAGCCGGAACTCTACACCCCGCACATCCAGGTGATGCTGCGGAATGCCAGTGGAATGGCGGACTGATGGGGGCTTCGATTGGCGGTTGCCAAAGCCCGGGGCCTGTCCTAGGGTCCGCGCCATGGTCCGACACAGCGTCTACTTCTGGCTCGATCCTTCCCTCACCGACGAACAAAAGGCGGCTTTCGAGGGGGGGCTCCAAGCGCTCTTCCGCATCGATGTGGTCAGGTCGGGGAGTTATGGCAAGGCGGCCGCGACGGCAGTTCGTCCGGTCACGCGGAACAGCTTCGACTACGCGCTTGTTCTCGAGTTTGATTCGGTCGAACGTCATGACGCCTACCAGACCCATCCTGAGCATGACGTTTTCGTGAATTCCTTCGCCGCCTGGTTCAAGGAGGTGCTGGTGTTTGACACCCAGTTTTGAGGTGCCGACGTTTTTTCAATTTTTCGCTTAGACAATTCGCCTCGTCCCCGCAAATTACCGTCACATCCGCCACGGCCGAACCGCATGCACCTCGAAATCCTCAACTCATCGAAGGAAACCCTCGACTACGAATTCCACGGAGATCCTTCAGACACCTCACTTCTTGCGATCATTGGACACGGGGTGACGGGCAACAAGGATCGTCCGTGGGCGATTGCTCTCGCGGAGGCCCTCGAAAAGGCCGGTTTCAACGCGCTTCGCTTCTCATTTTCCGGCAATGGCAAGTCGGGGGGCAAGTTCGAAGACTGCACCATCTCCAAGGAGGTCAAGGACCTCAAATCCATCGTCGACGCAGCCGAGGAGGAAGGCTATCACCGAATCTGCTACATCGGCCATAGTATGGGCGCGGCGGTTGGCGTGCTTTCCACCGCGAAAGACGAGCGTATTGAGTTGCTGGTTTCCCTGGCGGGCATGGTCCACACGAAAAAGTTCGTCGAGCGCGAGTTCGGCGATCAGAAACCCGGCGAGGGCTGCATGTGGGAAGACGAGGGTTGCCCCCTTTCCCAAACTTTTGTCGATGACATGAACAAGATCGACAACGTCCTCGCCAAGACTGAAAAGATCGAGGTGCCTTGGCTCATCGTCCACGGTGATGCTGACGATGTGGTGCCAGTGGAAGAAGGTCAGGAGATTTACGCCAGTGCCTACGAGCCAAAGGAAATCGTCATTCTCCCCGGGGTCGACCACGTCTTCGGTGGCGACGGACTCGGTCAGATGACTGAGGCGGTGATCTCTTGGCTCAAGGGCCACAGTCTCTAGTCGGGCCATGGCCCGAGAAACGGTGCCCGGGATCGTGGGGATCGGCATGTCCGTCCTTGACCTCGTGCAGCTGCTAGTCGCCTTTCCAGAGGGGGAGGGCGTTTCTCCGGTGCTCGATGCGGCGATCATGGGCGGTGGTCCAGTGCCTACGGCCCTCTGTGCGGCTTCCCGCTACGGCGCGGCATGCTCGATTGTCGACCGGATTGGCTGCGATTGGAAGGGGCGGCTGGTTGGCGCCGATTACGAACGTTTTGGCGTGGACCGCTCCCATCTCCGGCACGAAGCGGGTCGAAAGACCACGCTGGGCACCGTGCTGGTGCGTCGCGGCGACGGTGAGCGTCACCTGATTTTTGACGAGGGCGACTGCACCCCTCTCTCCGCACACGAGTTGCCTCGAGCTCTTCTTCAGCGGTGCCGCATTCTCCACTTGAACGGCCGTCACTGGCCCGCCTGTCTCGACGCGGCTCGGTTGGTGAGGGAGAGCGGCGGACTGGTCTCTTTCGATGGGGGAGCCCATCGCTTTGATCCGAAGTTCCGTGAACTGTTCCCTTTGATCGATCTCCTCATCGTGGCGGGTGAGTTTGCCGACTTCGCCGTGGGAATGGGAACGCGGGAAGAGCAGCTCGTGCGTCTCTCGGCCTGGGGTGCCAGGGTCGTGGGGATCACCGATGGAGCAAGGGGGAGCTGGTTCCGCGAGGGAGAATCGGATCCCTTTCATCAGCCGGCCTATGAGGTGGAAGTGGTGGACACGACGGGTTGTGGCGATGTCTTCCACGGGATCCTCCTCGCTGCCCTGACAAACGGACAAAGCCTGCGCGAGTCGGTGGCGCAGGCATCGGCCGGGGCAGCACTCTCAGCGACGGCGCTGGGCGGGCGTGGTTTTCTCCCGACTCGGGCGGAGGTGCGCGGGTTCCTCGCGGCGGCGCCGCTCGCGATGGAGCACGCTTGATTCGTTTTGATGAAAATAGCGGAGTCCGCAAAGACCTTCCCAAACCCGGCAAGCCAGTCGAGACGGGGCGTGATCGTGATGATCGCCTCGGTGCTCGCCTTCACCGCCAACACGCTCCTGCTTACCTCCATCGGCAGCGCGGATCTCCGCATCGGGCCGGATGTGTCGCTCTTTTTCCGGGCCTTGGTGGGGACCGCGGTGGTGCTGGTTTTCTTTCGGGGAAAACGTCCGTTGGGGATCGCTCCCATTTTCCGAAATCGCGATCTTGTGTTGCGTGGGATCAGCGGCCTCCTCGGCACGGCGGCCTACTACTGGACGATTCCCGCGCTTGGAGCGGGCAAGGCCACGCTGATCTGCAACACCTACGTGGTCTTTGCTTCGGTCTTCGCGATGTTTTCCCTCGGAGAGAAGCTGACCCTGAAGCGCCTGTTCTGGCTTCTCGCCGCCTTCGCTGGAATCGCTCTCTTGGTGGGGCCGGACGCGGGAGGGGAGGGATTCACCTTCGGCTTCTACGAAATCCTTGCGCTCTTCGGTGCGGTGATGGCAGCTTGGGCGGTGGTGTTGGTGCGCCAGCTCTCGCTCGGATTCTCAATCGGCACCATTTATCTCGCTCAATGCCTTTGGATTCTCGGGCCGGTCGCGATTCTTGCGGTGCCGGATCTCGCTGCGCTCTCATGGAGCGAGACAGGGTGGTTGGCGCTCGCGGCGACGGTGGCGAGTTTCGGCCAACTGGCGATGAACGAGGGCTACCGTTGTCTCACCGTCACTACCGGGGCCTCGATGCAAATGCTTTGGCCAATCGCGACCACCGCGGGCGGCTGGTTGCTCTTTGGAGAGCGTTTTGGCCCCTTGCAGTGGCTGGGGGCCTCTCTGATCCTCGCCGCGATCATGCGGATCACGGCGAGGTCAGCAGAGGAGAGGCGGACCTGAACCGTGTTTCAGAATCCGGCAACGAGCGACAGGGGGCAGGCTGCCCCGCCTCCGGAGCGGCGGGCGCTCGCTTCGATGCGATCACTGCCGTTGCCGTTGGGGGTCACCTTGCGGACCTCGAGGTCGCCGAAGCTGTTGGTTCGCTGGTTGGTGCGGAGAATCACCTTCCCGTTTTTCCGGAGGGTGATCTGCCAGAGCGAGTTCGGAGCGGCGTTGTCGAGTTCGTATTCGACCTCGATTTGTCCGTTCTCGGGACTGGCTTTGAGTTTGGTCTTGATCCCGTTGGCGCACTGGCCGCGACGGATGATGTCTCCGTCTTTGGCAGAGGCGAAGGGCGCGCAAGAAAGGCCGAGGATGGCCAGGATTGACAGAAGCGATGTTTTCATAATGGGAGAAAGGCTCTTGGAATGAATCACTTGGCGATGAGGTCGAAGTAACCTTTGTCCTTGGCACCGGCGACAGTGCCGGATCTTCCCTCGACCCAACCGGTGGAACGGCCGCGCCCCTTGCCCTTTTTGCGGGCTTCGATCTCGAGCGTCTCGCTCTCGTCGTGGCCCAGCTCACCGACCGAGAGTCCTCTTCCGGAAATTTTGGCGGTCACGTTGCGGCGCGGAGTGGTGGTGTAATATTGCGTCTCAAATCCCCGGGAGGCACGAGACGCGCGGGCGGCGACGGAGTCGTCATCACCATCGTTCTCGATTTCAGTGCGGATCGTGACGGAACGCTCTCCAGTGAGGCGGACCACTTCCGTCTGTCTGCGGCCAGTCTGGTTGAAGATATCGTCACCTTTGAGAGGGCCGCTGTCGTCGCCGATGATCACATCGACGGTTTGTTGGTTCAGATCGAGGCGGAATTCGCCGCGCTTCTGATCCTTGAAGACGTTGTCGTCATAACGAGTGAGGACGTAGATGCCGGTCGTCTCGGTCTCAAAGCTGAGGGTGAGATCATCCCACTTGTCGGCCTTGAAGGTCGCGAGGAGCGTGGCGGTCGTGGCGTCGACGGGGGTGTAGACGTAGGTGAAGGGGTCGACGTCGCCGGGTTGGAACTTACGACCGTTGGTGAGGGTGAGAAACTCGAACCGCTCGTCTTCGAGCTGAACGGATTCTTCGAGGCGGAGGCCCGAGAGGCCCGCTGGCGGGGTGGTCGTGCCGCCGGTCTCGACGAAACGTCCTGTGTCGGTATCTTCGAGAAGGGAGTCCTTGTATTCGTCCCGAGTGAAGGTGCCGGTACCGGCTCCGTCCCAGGTCAGGTCCCACTCGTCGTATTCGCCCGGCTTGTAGGTCACCACCACGGTGGCGGTGGTGGGGCCGTTCTGGGTGAAGGTGTAGGTGAAAGGGTCGATATCGCCGAGAAGATCGCGTTTCTCGCCGGCGGAGGCGTTGTCAAAGATCAAGAAATCTTCCGGACCTTCCTCGAAATAAAGGTACTGACCGACGAGCTCCACTGGCGGAGCCGCCTGCAGCGAGAGCGGTAGAAGAGAGGTTAAACTGATTGAGAGGATGGGTAGTATGGTTTTCATCGAGAGCAGGATAGCAAGGGAGAACCTTGCCGCAACTAAAATTATAAAAATTTTTAAAAAACAGCTTGAAATTACGCAATTCGTGATATTCCGCGCATTAGCTTACCCCGTACCGCCGGGTCCTTTACCACCCGAGAACCTGAGCGAAGACCAGGGGAGCGACGATGGAAGCGTCGGACTCGATGAGGTATTTTGGCGTGTCGATCCCCAGCTTTCCCCAAGTGATTTTCTCGTTCGGCACCGCTCCGGAGTAGGAGCCGTAACTTGTTGTCGAGTCGCTGATCTGGCAGAAGTAGGCCCACAAGGGCACATTCTCAGCTCCGAAATCCTGATGCAGCATCGGGACAACACAGATGGGGAAATCGCCGGCGATCCCTCCGCCGATTTGGAAAAACCCAAGGGGGGAGGAGGGGGCGGTCTCGCGATACCAGGTCGCCAATTCCATCATGTATTCAATTCCGGTCTTCACTACGTGCGGGCTCTTGACGTTCCCCTTCAGGCAGTGCGAAGCGAAGATGTTCGCCGAGGTGCTGTCCTCCCAGCCGGGGACAAAGAGCGGCAGATCCGCTTCGCAGGCGGCGACGAGTCAGCTGTCGGCGGCATCGATCTGGTATTCGTGGGCGAGCCTTCCGGACCGGAGGATCCGGTAGAGAAACTCGTGGGGAAAATGGCGGCGTTGCTCCGCCTCGGCCGATTGCCACTCTTCCAAGATGACGTGTTCGAGTCGTCGGAAGGCTTCCTCTTCGGGGATGCAGGTGTCGGTGACTCGGTTGAGATGCTGCTCGAGCAGTTCCTGCTCTTGTTCAGGTGTGAGATCACGCCAGTTCGGGATGCGGCGGTAGTGATCGTGCGCGACGAGGTTGTAGAGATCCTCCTCGAGATTGGCTCCGGTGCAGCAGATCCCGTGGATCTTTCGCTGCCGGATCATCTCGGCGAGGGAGATCCCAAGCTCGGCCGTGCTCATCGCTCCGGCCATCGTGAAGAACATCCGGCCTCCCGAGTCGAGCAACTCCTGCCAGCCCCGTGCCGTGTCCACCAACGTCGCGGCGTTGAAATGCCGGTAGTGACGCTCGAGGAACTATGAGACGGGCCCTGACATGCGGGATAATCAGCTTTCGAAGTAGGTGTAGCCCGCCATGCCCTCGCGATAGGCCTCGAGAGCCTTGCGACGCTGGCCGGCGGTGATCCGGTCTTCCTGGATCGCGGTCTCGGCGAGCTCCCGGAACTGGTCGACAAGTTTCTTCGGATCGTGCTCGACATAGGTAAGGACGTCGGACACGGAATCGCCCTCGACCTCGCGAGAGAAGCGGACGCGCCCATTTTCCACGTCAACGCTGACGGCATGGGTGTCGCCGAAGAGATTGTGAAGGTCGCTGAGCGTTTCCTGATAGGCACCGACGAGGAAGATCCCGAGGAAGTAGGATTGGTTGTCTTTCG
>NEUQ01000008.1 GCA_002288445.1 Verrucomicrobiia bacterium Tous-C2TDCM
CTGATCGAAACGGCGCGGACGATGGGTTTTCCGGCACGCTTTGTGAGCGGCTACCTCGAGAGCGCGAATTCCATGGTCGGCCGCGGCTCCACCCACGCTTGGGCCGAGATCTATCTGCCCGATCGCGGATGGACCGGCTACGATCCCTCGATCGGACGCCGGGTAGGCCCCGGCCACGTTCCGGTCGGAGTCAGCCACCACCCCCGGGGAGTGATGCCCGTATCGGGAAGCTTCATCGGCTACGGAGGGGTAAGGAGCCCTCTCGTGGTGAAGATCCCGACGAATCGCCTGCCCCCGCGCTGAATCACCGCACCGCTGCGATCATCTTCTCCGCCAACCCCGCAAAGGCCGCCGAGATGGCATTGGTCGCGGGATCGAGGGTGGCGATCGGTTCGCCGCGGTCGGCGCGGTCGCGGGTGGCAATATCGAGCGGGATCTGGGCGAGGAGCGGCACGCCGAGACGATCCGCTTCGATCGCGCCACCGCCTTCGCCAAAGATGGGATACTTCGTGCCGTGATCGCACTCGAACCAGGCCATGTTCTCGACGATGCCGGTGATGGGAACGTTCACCTTGCGGAACATCGCGGCCGCCTTGCGGGCGTCGATCAGGGCGACCTCCTGCGGCGTCGTGACGATGACACTGCCGCTGATGGAGACCGTCTGCACGATCGTGAGCTGGATGTCGCCGGTGCCGGGAGGCAGGTCGAGGACGAGGTAATCGAGTTCGCCCCAGAGACACTGCCGCAGGAACTGCTGGGTGTAGCGGGTCGCGAGGGGACCACGCACGATCACGGGCGAATCTTCGGAAAGGAGGAAACCCATCGAGATGGCCTTGATGCCCTGCACCTCGATCGGGATGATCTCGTTCTGATCGGTCGCGAGAGGCTGCTGATCGGTCGCACCTAGCATCAGGGCGATGCTGGGGCCGTAAAGGTCACAGTCGCAGAGTCCGACCTTCGCACCAGTGCGGCTCAGGGCGATGGCCAGATTGGTCGAGACCGTCGACTTGCCGACTCCGCCCTTGCCGCTGGCGACGGCAATGATCTTTTTCACTCCGGGAATGGAAGTCTGCGCGGAAGCCGGATTTCCGGTGACGGGCTCCGGCGGATCTTTGAGGTCGAAATCAATCACCACCTTACCGATGTTCCCGAGGCTGGCGAGTGCCTCCCCGATGCCCTCATGGATAGCCCTCGGTATGGCGGGGTCGCGGGTCGCCAGACTGATGAGCACGGTCACATCGTTACCTGACACGAGGACTCGTTTGACGAGGCCAAAGGAGAGAATATCGCGACTGAAGCCGGGGTAGTTGACTTTCTTCAGCTTTTCCCGAACGGATTCTTCGTTGATCATGGGCGGTGGATGAGAGGTTTTCGATAGGCGATTACGGCTCGAAGTCCAGCACGGAGACAAGGGAATGGCGGAAGCGACCAATTTGATGAAAAAAGCGGCAGCGGCGCTCTTTCCCGAGTCAGGGGAAGAACAGGCGTCTTTCCTGCGCGCTCTCCTAGCCCCCGGCCCGCGGGGGAACGCGATCGTCTGGACGGTGAAGCCACGCCATGGCGAAATCGAGACCCTGCCTCGCAAAGAATTGCCGCCCTGGCTGCCCGATTTCATCGAAGTCGTCGCGCCGGGCGTCAAGGTCGGCCTGAGCGAGGCCTACCGCACGGGCGATGTCTACCCACTCGACTTCTCCTCAGTGCTGACTGGATCAGCCCTGCTCGCAGCGCGCGATTCCTTGCCTAACGAGGCCAGGGTTCTCGATCTCTGTGCCGCACCGGGAGGTAAATCAATTCTCGCCTCGACCTGGCTGCAGCCAGGGCTGATCCTTGCGAATGAGGTCGAGGGCCGGCGACTTGGCCCCCTGCGGCACAATCTCTCGCGATGTCGCATCGCGGCAGCCCATACCCAGCGCCTCGACCCCGAGGAGATCGCGCGGCTCGCTCCGGGGGCCTTCGACCTCTGCCTCGTCGACGCACCCTGCTCGGGCCAGTCACTTCTCGCCAAAGGGATCGAAAACCTCGGCTGTTTTCATCCCTCGACGGTGAAGGGCAACGCCCGACGCCAGGCCCGCATCCTCGCCTCAGCCACCACGACCGTCGCTCCGGGCGGTTTCCTCCTCTACACGACCTGCACTTTTAGCCTCCGGGAGAATGAAGGTGCGATCGAAAAGCTCCTCGATTCCCATCCCGATTTCGCTCCCGTCGAAGTGCCTCACCTTGCCTCGCTGCGCTCAGCGTTAGCGACCTTCCCCGCCTATCGCGTTTACCCGCATCGCTCGCCGGGAGCGGGAGGATTCGCCGCGCTCCTGCGTCGCGACGGCGAGCCGGGCCCGGGAACGCGCCCACCACTTTCCAAGCCACTGCTCGATTATCCCGTGATCGGTCCGGCGAGCGACGACGAGGTCTGATGCACGCTGGCCTCGGCCTCACGCGCCGCCTCGCGGCTGATCGTGGGAAGATCGCACGGCAGATCGCCGAGGCGCGGCCCGCAGGCACGAAACTCGCGGGTGTAGGCAAAACGAGGATTCGTGATCAGGTCGATCGGTGTCGCCACCTCAAGGATCCCGCCTTCGAAAAAGATCGCAATGCGGTTCGAAAACCGTTCCACTCCGCGCAGGGACCCGGTCGAGACGAGGGAGCCGATCCCGAACTCGTCCCGGACGCGTCCGAGCAGCTCGTAAAAGGCCGCCTCGCCGAGCGCGTCGAGGTCGCTTCCCGCCTCCTCGGCAACGAGGAAGCGCGAGCCGACGATGAGCGCCCGCGCCACCGCGAGACGTTTCAGAGCGAGGGGCGAGAGGTCGCCAAGGCGCTGCCGAAGGATGGCTTCGGGCTCGTGCAGCCCCGCACTGAAAAAACAGTCGCCCCAGGGTCGGACGCCTTTCCCGGCGAAGCGGCGACACTCTCGCAACCACTGCCGCACCGGGCGGCTGGGGTCGGGCGGCGCGGCGACGAGCGGGGGGATCACCGTAATCGGTCCGCGCCGAAGTTCGCGGAGCCGCCGACGCTTTCTATCGAGGACAGAGACGCCCTCGTATTCGATCGAACCGGAAAGGATCTTCATTCGCGGATCGGCGGTGCCAGCGGCGAGACGGGCCAAGAGCGACTTGCCGCTGCCTGACTCTCCCGCGAGCACGACGATCTCGCCCGGCTCAACGGAAAGAGTGATCCGCCGCAGGCCGATTCCACGTTCACCGAGCACCCCGGGAATCTCGACGGTGAGATCCCTCGCAGCGAAGAGAGGCGTGGCGTTGGTGATCATGTCAGGATCAGAAGAGGGGCGGAAGCGGGCCGGTGCGAAGAGCCGCCGAGACCCGCCATCCGAGCAGGGAAAAGGCCATCACCACCACCGAGGCGAAGAGGCCGGGATAAATCGCCATCCAAGGAGCCTCGATCAGGTAGGCCTGTCCGCGCGCGATCATCACCCCGACACTGAGGCGATCCCCGGCGAAGCCGAGAAACGAGAGCGACATCTCCGCGAGCATCGCGACCGGCACGAGGATGGCAAAGACTCCGGGGAGACGGCGCAGCACCGAGGGCAAAACGCGGCCGAGAACGATCTCGCGCCGCGAGAGACCGAGGACCCGCGCTGCGACAATTTCAAAGCCGTCCTCCCCCTCGCGGAACCATCGGCAGAGAAGCGGAGAAATCATCAGTGCCACCAGCGATGCGAGCCCCGGGATCACCAAGAGCAGACCGCCTCCACCACCGCCCGTCAGAATCACCATCACGATCATGCCCGGCAGGATGACACCGGTAGCGCTCAACCGTTCGATCCAAGCGAAGCGATTCTCCTCCGGGTCGAAGACGACGAGCATCGTCAGGAGCAGGGCCAGCGCGATCCCCGCCGAGACCGCGACGACAGCCACCGACACGCTGGTGGCCATGGCGAAACGGCTGAGCTCGAAAAGATCCGCGCCGTTCACCGCAGTGCCGCACCAGTGATCGCGATCCGGCTCCCGCCATCGGGGTGTCTCGCGGATTCCGTAGAGCTCCGTCGGACGCACATCGCCAGCCCGATCGCCCGAAAAGAGCCAGCCGAAAAGCGAGAAATAAAGCATCACGAGCACAAGGACGCGCCGCAACTGCCAGAGGCGGATCGCGATGAGACTCAGGGAGCGCAACCATCGGGAAGGTCGTCGATTGATCATTCTCGGGAGGAAATCAGTTCACGCAAGAGGGTCGCCACGAGGACCATTCCGGCGAGGCAAAGCGCGGCCAGAAGAATGCCGGGATAGCTGCCAAGGCGGACCGACTCAACGAAGAGACTGCCGAGTCCGGGGTAGCGGAAGGCCGACTCGATGACGACGAGGCTACCAACGATCGCGGCGACGGGCCGGTCGAGGAGGGACGCGAGTGACGATGCGGCGCGCGGGATGGCGCGGCCATAGAAGATCTCCTCGTCATTCGCCCCGGCAACAAAATATCCGCGCACCCAGGAGCGAGTCGTCTCGCGCTCGAGCACGGCGGCTACAGCCCGAATCTGCCAAGCAGCTGCGCCTGCCATCGCCGGCAGAGCGACCACCGAGGCATGCCACCAGGCGAGCAGATCAGGTCCGCGCTCGACCACAAGATCATTGGCAAAACCTGGGCGCTGCCAATGGAAGTAGGAATAAACCGCGACGAGCACGGCGAACCAGAAGCCCGGCACACAGGCGAAGACAGCAAAGGGCGCGGCAAGGAGCCGGGCCAAACGGTAACGGCGCAGTCTCGCCCCGAGTATTCCCCAGCTGTAGCCGATCAGAAGCACCGAGGGAATCACGAGGATGAGCACTCTCGCCGTGGCGACCGCACGAACTCGGATCAGCCCCTCCCACGTGAACGGATCCGGGGCTAGCTCCTGAGGCACCGCCCCATAGGCTCCACGAGACCAGACATGTTGCTCCGAATCACCGATCACGACAAAGGAAAACTCGATCAAAGCCAGCGTGGCAAGCCCCAGCACGAGGAGGCGAGCCAAGGCAACGAGGAGACGCTGGAGGAGGTGACGGATCATCGAATCAGGGTGGCATGACCTTTTTTTTCACCCACCAGGGACGCACTTCGGCGAGCCCCGCTTTGCCGATCGCGAGAGGAGAAGGCGCCGCCGCGCCGGGAGCGCGAGACTCGAGCGCGCCGGCCCGGAGAGTTAGAATGCGTCCCGTATCACAGAGAAACAGGCAGGGCTGTCGCGCCGCGATGGCACGCTGAAACGAGGCGATGGCGCTCATCACTTTGACGGGATCAGGCTCGGAGCGGATCTGGTCGAGCATCTTGTCAACCTCGGCATCGCGGAGACCGCTCAGGTTCCCCCCGCCCGGCCCAGACGCCGCCGAGTGCCAGGCTTCGCGACGATCCCTCCCGAGCGGGATCTCCCAGCTGACCATTACCGCATCGAAGTCGCGATGCGGAAGACGCTCGGTGAGGAGCTCCTGCCAGGGCAGCGGCTCGACTTCCACCTCGATTCCAATTCCACTCCACTGCTCGGCAAGCGCCTCGGCGAGGCGGCGGTGTTCCGGATTGTCGGCATTCACCGCGAGGGAAAAGGCGAGCGGACGGCCCTTGCCATCCTCTCGCACCCCGGACTCGTCATCGCGACGGTAGCCCTCCTTTTCCAAAAGCCGCTCCGCGCCACGGGGATCGTAGAGTGGCAACAGGAGGGGCTCAGCCACCAGCGGGGAACCGGGGTGAAAGAGACTCTTCACCGGCAGCTGGTATTCGCGATTGGTGTCTCGCAGGATCGAACTGAGATCGATCCCCCGGGCGAGGGCGATCCGCACCGGCTCGCGATCGAGGGGCGCGCGACCGAGATTCCAGACGACGAGATGTTGGAAGCGGGGCCGATCCCGCAGCGTCTCGGTCAAGCCAGGGTGGCGGCGCGTCCATTCCGTGAAACGTTCTTCGGGCTCGATCAGGTCGAGCGTGCCGGTGCGCAGGGCAAGGAGCAGGGACTCCAGCGAGGAGTATCGCCGGTAGCGCAGCCTCGGCTCGGCCGGAGCTCCACCCGGGTAGGCCGCATGGGCGACGAGCTCGACGCCCCCGTCCTTGCGGCGGCGATCCAAGCGGTAGGGCCCCAGCCCCACCGGAGCCATCAAAAAAGACGACCAAAGATCGGCCTCATCAGCCTCCGCGACGGTCTCGGCGATCTTTCCGAGGTGGTGTGAGGGGAGGATCGGCAACTTCTCCCAACTCTCCAGCATCGTCGCAGGCACCTCCCGACAGAGGATGCGCAGACGGGCCGGCGAGAGGACTTCGAGCAATTCGACGAAGTCGAAGCTTGCTGCGAGCGGCAGGGGCGAATCTGGCCGGGTGAGTCGCTCGTGGGAGAACGCCACATCCCTCGAAGTGAACGGCGTGCCGTCGTGCCAAGTGACATCCTCCCTCAAATCCAGCAGCATCTCGCGCACCGTCGTGTGGCAGCGCCGCCCCACGAGATCGAGACGCGGCGAAGTCGCGGGATTCGAAGCGAGGAAGCGACGCAATTCGTTCACGACCCGATCACTCTCGCCTTGCACGAACAGGAACGCCTCGCGATCGCCGATGAATTCGAGGAGGCCCACCTGCGCTTTTTCCACCGAACCCGCCAGCCAGGATCGGATCAGATCATCGACCGAATGATCGGCCCGCACTTTCACGAGCAAGTAATCCCCCAACAACTCGGGCGGCAGCGCCCCGAGGACCGCCCTTTCCAGATCCGGAGCGTGGCCCTCGAAAGCGACCATCAGGATCGAGCCCGATCGATCGACCGCGATCGGTCTCGCCCCGCTCTCCGGCACTTCTCCGGCGAGGATACGCGCCTCGGCCTCGCCCGCGGCCTCCTCGCTGTCGCAGCGGATCGTGATGAGCGTACGTGAGGTCCAAGCACGGATCAGGTTCGGGCTCAGGGTTCCGCTCGCATCGCGGCGCAAGAGCGGCTCGTAGAGCAAGTCCGCGATTTCGCCCTCGACCCCGTCGGCCGGGACGAGCGGGCTGAGGTAGCCGATCGGGCCATCGATCGCGTGCACAATCGCGTCACTCTCGCCCGTCAACTGAAACTCTGCGACCGTTCTGAAGAGCCATGCCCCTCCGAAGCCCAGCCATAGCGGCAACGAAAAGAAGATCCAGCGCAGCCAGAACATGGTGGGATCGTAGCGCAGCCCTTCGCCCTTTGCCAAACTTACTTTGGAAAGGTGAAAATTCGCGCGTCGGTCCCGCACCCCCGAAACAAGCCGCAGGCCGGGTGAGCGGCCTCGCCGGCCCGGGGTGCTTTTCCTGAGAGGCCGCGATGGTTTCTACTCGAAAAACGGCCGTGTGGCGTGATTCTACCCAGACAAACCCCACCCCCAACTCACACCCACCATGAAATTCGGAATCATCGGAGCCGGCATGATTGCCAACTTCCACGCCAAGGCCATCCACGCCATGGAGGGTGGGGAGCTGCATTCCTTCTTCGGACGCCGCGCCGACGCCGTCGAGGCACTCGTCGCCGAGCACGGCGGCAAGGGCTTCACCGATCTCGATGCCTTCCTTTCCGACCCCGAGTTGGAGATCGTGACCATCGCCACGCCCAGCGGCGCGCACCTCGAGCCCGCCTTGGCGGCGGCAAAAGCCGGCAAGCACATCATTTGTGAAAAGCCCCTCGAAGTCACGCCTGAACGGATCGACCAGATGATCGCCGCCTGCGACGAGGCCGGCGTAACTCTCTCGGGCATTTTCAACCGTCGTTTCAATCCGGCGATGGCGCATTTCAAGGAAGCGGTCGAGACCGGACGCTTCGGACGACTCACCCTGTGCGATGCCTACGTGAAATGGTGGCGCACCCAGGCCTATTACGACTCCGGCGCCTGGCGCGGCACCTGGGCCCTCGACGGCGGCGGTGCACTGATGAATCAATCGATCCATCTCGTCGACCAACTCCTCTACCTCGCCGGCGACGTCGTCTCGGTTTCCGCCTCCACCGCCTGCCTCGCCCACAGCGGGATCGAGGTTGAGGACACCGCCGTTGCCATCCTCGAATTCGCAAGCGGCGCCCGCGGCGTGATTCAAGGCTCGACCGCCTGCTGGTCGTCGACCGGCCATCCCGCCGAGGTGCAGATCTGTGGCGACCTTGGCTCGGCTTTCCTCGCCGACGAGAAATTCCGCGTCTGGGATTTCGCCGAACCAGCCGCACAGGATGAAATAGTCCGGGCCAACCTGATGCAGGGCAGCGCCGGCAAAGGTCTCGGGGCGAATGATCCGAAAGCGATCAACTTCGAGAGCCACATGCGGAATTTCGAGGACGTCGTCACCGCGATCCGCGAGGGCCGCTCCCCCAGCGTCGATGGCCGCGAGGCCCGCAGGGCCGTCGCCCTCATCTGCGCGATCTACGAAAGCGCCCGCAACGGGGGGGCGAAAGTGACGCTCTGACTTCCACCACTCCGTTCCACCCCATGTCGCTCCTGCTTCTCGCCACCGAAGGCGGTCAGGTCGTCGCTTTCGACACAGCGACGAGGGAGTATCGCCGCGTCTTCCAAAGCTCCGACAACGAGGCGATGATGGGGATCGAAGCGGTCGCCCCTTACCTTTACGTCGCCAGCCTCAGCCGCGTCTACCAGTTGCGGCTCGAAGACTTTTCCGAGGTCACCCGAACCCGCCTCTACGATCCGACACCGGACTTCCACCAGATGTCTTTTGCCAACGGGTTTCTTCACCTCACCGCGACAAAGGACAACCAGATCTGGCTCTTTGAACCCGGCTTGCGCCTCGCCCGCATCTATCAAGTGATGCCACCCGCTCCGAGGCGCAGGGCGGCCTACAAGAAGAATTACAACCACCTTAACCACATCGTGCAGGCGGACGATCGTTTCTACATTTCGCTGAACTGGCTCACCACCACCCAGTATGCCAACAGCGGGGTCCTCGTCACCGACGCCGACCTCGGGGAGATCGAGCGCTTTGAGTTCGGCTGGGAGATTCATGATTTTCAATTCCTCGACGGTAAAAAAATCGCCATCTGCGCGACTTCGAGCAAGGGTAAGCGCGTGAAGCATCCCTATCGATCGGGGCTGATGGTCGATGGCCAACTCGTCTTTGAGCACGATGCCGAGGAGGCCTTTTGCAAGGGAATCGCCCACGACGACCATCACATTTTCCTCTGCGGCGGTCGTAAGATGGAACGCCGGCACCGCAAGAACTCCAGCTCCATCCTCTACGTGCTTCGCCGGAGCGATTATTCGCTTGTCGAGACCATCGAGAGCGCCGACATCAAAGCCATCAAGGGCGCCATCCGCCACCCCGACTCCCCCTGATGAAAACCGTTCTCGTCACCGGTTCCGCCGGATTCATCGCTTCGCGCGTCTCGAAACTCCTCCTCGACGAGGGGATTGAGGTCGTCGGCCTCGATAACCTGAACGACGCCTACGATCTCCGGATGAAGCGCCATCGACTCGCCTCGCTCCAAGGCAGGGAGGGATTCCGCTTCATTGAGGCCGACATTGAAAATCTTTACGAGCTCGAGCCCGTCTTTTCCGCGAACCGCTTCGATGCCATCTTCAACCTCGCGGCCCGCGCCGGCGTCCGCTACAGTATCGAAGACCCGCACGTCTACCTGCGATCAAACGCACAGGGGGCGCTGAACCTGATGGAGCTGATGCAGCGCCACGGCTGCGGCAAGCTCATCCTCGCCTCGACCTCCTCTCTCTACGCCGGACAGCCGATGCCCTTTCGCGAGAACCTGCCCGTCGAGCGCCCCCTCTCGCCCTACGCGGCATCAAAGAAAGCCGCCGAGGTCCTCTCCTACACCTACCATCACCTTTACGGCATCGACGTCTCCATCCTGCGCTACTTCACCGTCTACGGCCCCGCGGGGCGTCCTGACATGGCGCCTTTCCGATTCATCAAATGGATCCACGAAGGCACCCCCATCACCGTCTTCGGGGACGGCTCGCAGACGCGCGATTTCACCTTCGTCGATGACATCGCCCGGGGCACGATCCTCGCAGGGAAACCCATCGGTCAGAATGGCAAGGCCGGGCACGAGGTGATCAATCTCGGTGGCGGCAAGACGCCGATCGCCCTGCTTGATTTCATTGGCAAGATTGAGGACCGACTCGGCAAAAAAGCCGAGATCGTCTGGCAACCGATGAGTGCGTCCGAGATGCAGGACACCGCCGCCGACATCACCAAAGCCAAGGCCATGCTCGACTGGGAACCCGAGATCGATCTCGATCAGGGCCTCGATGCCACCGTGGCCTGGTATCTTGAGAATCTGGAGTGGGCGAGCGACGTGAAATTGTAAGCTTGCCGCGGCGCGGTCCGGTGCGACTCACCACAGCGCCGGCGGCTCCGCCCCGCTCGTCGCGCTCTTTTTCAAGGGCTTGGCGCCGACTTCCCTCCGCCAGTCGTTCAACAAGGCCGAGAACTCCTCGACGAGTCCGCCCTCGAGCTGCTCGAGGTTATTGTGCTGTTGGGGATCGGTAGGCAGGTCGTAAAGCTCGTAGGCGCCATCCTCGAGATCCTGAATGAGCAGGTGATTGCCTTGGCGCACCGCGCTGGCAGGGAATCCCCCCTGATTCGAATAATGAGGGTAATGGAAAAAGAGCGGACCGCGGTCAAATTTCGCGAAAGGATTGCGGAGAAGGGGCACAAAGCTGACACCGTCAATATGCTGATCGGGCTTGGCGGACAGCCCGGCCATCTCAAGCAGGGTCGGGTAGAAATCCGTGCTGATAGCCGGAACGGTGCAACGCGTGCCCGCCGAGGCCACCCCAGGCCAGCGCACCACCGTCGGCACGCGGATGCCACCTTCGTAGAGCCACCCCTTGCCGCCGCGGTAGGGCAGGTTGGAAGTGGGCAAGCCCTCCGAGGTGGAGACGCCGCCGTTGTCGGAGGTGAAAACAATGGCGGTGGTGTCGCGCAGATTGAGTTCGTCCAGCTTGGCGAGGACCCGACCAACGGCGGCGTCCAAGCTCTCGACCATGGCCGCATAGACGGCGTGGTCCTGCCGGATGCGCACGACGCGGGGTTCCTGGGTGTCGGGCCAGACCTGACGCTCCCGACCGGGATCAAAGCGGCCTTCCTCGACATTCAATCCCAGGGCGGCGGCCTTCTTTTCGTATTTTTCGACCAGCTCTTGCGGAGCCTGCAAGGGCGTGTGGACCGCGTAGAAACACAAGTTGAGGAAAAACGGTTGGTTCGCCTTGGCGGACTCTTCGAGAAAGGTGACAGATTCTTCGGCGAGGCGGCTGGTGAGGTATTCACCGTCGGGTCCGGCGGGTAGGCTCGTGACGTTTTTGTAAGGCGAGAAGTGGCTGTGGGGAAGGCCATTTTCACCGCCCCCGCGGTTCACCTCGAAACCTTGATCGGTCGGCAGCGATCCTTTGCCTCCGAGATGCCATTTGCCGATATGCCCGGTCCGATAGCCAGCCTCCTGAAAGGCCTCGGCTAGGGTCACCTCGGAGAGAGCCAGCTCGGTCTCGAAATCGGCGGCGTCGAATTTCCCGGCCCGCTGCCCCGTGAAATAATTGGTCGTGCCGAGTCGGGCGGGAGTTTTGCCGGTGAGGATGCTCGCTCGGGTCGGCGAACAGACCGGCGAGGCCGCATAGAAGTCGGTGAAGACCATGCCGCCGGCGGCGAGGCTGTCGAGGTGCGGAGTCTCGTAAAAACCACCAGGCTGGTTGAAGCCGACGTCCTGATACCCGAGGTCGTCGGCGAGGATGAAGAGGACATTGAGTTTGTCCTGCGATACCGCCGGCGAGGCCGCACTAAAAAGGGTGAGAAGCACGAGGGCACGGCGGGCGAAGAAAGGGCGGAACTTCATACAGGAACATAGAATAAGCCGATCCGCCCCCCGCCGCAATGGACGTGATGAAAGATCCAGACCAACCGGGAGGGCATCGGGAAGACGGGATCGAGAAACCTCTTTCGCGGCTTGGCGATCCGGATCGGTCCGTGTTACCCTAAATGCTCTCTCCGTTTACCTTCTTGTTCGACTCCGATACTCGCCCCCACCCGCAACCACGTTCCCCAAACCACCGGCTTCCACCGTGGACCATGGCCAAGGGCATCAATGGCACGCCTCGCGATGAAAAAACTCCTCCCCTTTTTCCTTCTCGTCTTTGCCACCGAACTGCGCGGAGAACCGCTCGTGAAGCCCGAAGACACCGTCGCCCTCGCCGGCGGGGCGAACATCGAGCGCACCCGCTTTCACCCCTGGCTCCAGACCCAACTCGTCGCCGCTTTTCCCGACGGCACCCTGAAGGTCCGCAACTTCGGCTGGGAGGGTGACACCGTCTTTGAACAATGGCGCGACGGAGGCGATGTCGAGAAACTCGACGCCAAACGCCGCGAGTCCGAGAAACGCATTCAGGAGCAGACCGGCTCCACCTCTTGGCGCCAGCAGCGCGATTGGAATCAACAACTCACCGAGGCCGGTGCCACCGTCGTCCTCGCCCAGTTTGGCCAGATGGAATCGCTCGCCGGAGCCGACCGCCTTCCCGCCTTTGTCGCCGCCTACGAAAAACTCATCGCCGAGTTCCAAGGCGGGAGCGCAGCCGAGCCCGCCCGCCGTGTCGTTTTGTTGGAGCCCGTGCCCTTCGAGGCCTCCAACCTCCCTCACGGCCCCGATCTCCCTACCCTCAATGGCCAGCTCGCAACCTACACCACCGCGATCCGCGGACTCGCCGCAAAACTCAAACTCACCTTCGTCTCCCTCACCGGCGTCGGCGGAATTCATCCCCCCCTCACCGAAAACGGTTTTCACCTCAGCGAAGTCGGACACCGCTTCGTCGCCAAACGGGTCATGGAAGGGCTCGGCCTCGCTGCGGCTCAAGAGGATTCACTCAGCGCCGCCCATCGCGAGATGCAGGAGCTCGAGCGCCTTTGGTTCGACACTTGGCGCCCCATGAACTGGGCCTTCCTCACCGGCGATCGGACCAATGTCCCCTACTCCCGAGATTGGAAGGACAACGACAAACGCCTCTTCCCCGAGGAAATGCGGGACTTCCTCCCCCTCCTCGAGCAGGCCGAAGCCAACGTCCGCGCCGCCCTCGCCGGAAAGCCGACCACACCTGTTCCTGTTCGTTCCTCCATTCCCCTTGAGTCGCCCGCCGCGGAACCCCAGTCGCCCGAAGAGCAACTCGCCTCCTTCCAGGTCACGGACGGATTCGCCGTGAATCTCTTCGCCTCCGAGGCCGACGGCATCGTGAAACCCGTGCAGATGCGCTGGGACGAGCGCGGCCGCCTTTGGGTCGCCTGCTCGCCCAGCTACCCGCAGATCAAGCCGGGGGAAAAGGCCAACGACTACGTCGTCGTCTGCGAGGACACCGACGACGATGGCAGGGCCGACCGGTTCCACAAATTCGTCGAGGGCCTCTTCATGCCGGCCGGAATCGAACTCGGCGATGGCGGGCTCTACGTTGCTCAAGGCACCGAGCTGCTCCATTTCCAGGATAGCGACGGCGACGGCACGGCCGACTCCCGCCGCGTCCTCATGGGCGGCTTCGGCACGGCCGATTCACACCAGATGATCAATTGCATCAACTGGGGCTTCGGCGGGGAATTGTGGTTCAGTCAGGGCCACCACATTTACTCGCGCGTCGAGACTCCCTACGGAGTCGAGACCCTGAACCGCGCCGGGATCTGGCGCTACCGTCCCCGCACCGGCCACCTCGATCCCTTCTTTCAGTGGTCCTCCGCCGGGGCGAATTGCTGGGGCGTTGTCACGACCCGTTTCGGCCAGCCCTTCCACAAAAGCGGGGCCAACATCGGTGCGTATTTCAGCACTCCCGGTCTCGTCCGGTCGAATCTTGCCGTGGATGCCCGCGCCTTGAATCTCTGCCTCGCCCCCATCAAACAGGTCGGCATGGAGATCCTCGAGAGCAGCCACTTCCCCGAGGAAATGCAAGGCCGCGTCATTATCGGCGGCTACTACGGCAATACCCTCGAACAACACCGCCTCGACTACGACGAAAAGACCGGTCTCTTTTCCACCGAGCTTCTCCCCAACCTTATCGAGACGAAAAATAATGTCTTCCGTCCCATCGAGGTGCGGGTCGGACCCGATGGCGCGCTCTATGTCGTCGATTGGTACAATCCCATCATCGGCCACTATCAAGCCTCCTATCGTCACCCCGACCGCGACAAGGAACACGGCCGCATCTGGCGTGTTACTGCGAAAGGGCGTCCCTTTGTGAAACCCGCTTCACTCGCCGAGGCGACCGTGGCCGATCTGCTCGGCCAACTCGATTCCCGGGAGCGGTGGGCCGCTTCCCAGGCGAAACGGCTCCTCTTTGAAAAAGACAGCGCCGAAGTCGTTCGTGCCCTTGATCTCTGGGTGACGACACTCAAGGCCGGCGACCCGAAGGATGAATACCGCCGCCTCCAGGCCCTTTCGCTCTACGAAGCCCACGAGACGCCGCGGCCCACGCTACTGAAGAGCCTCCTTCGCTCGCCCGATTCGAAAGTCCGCGCTTACGCCACACGCACGCTCTCCACCTGGTCCCGCGACGAGCGAATCGCCGTGGCGGACAGCCTGGCCGCGCTCGAGACCCAGATCGCCGATCCCGATCCCCTCGTCCGGCTCGAAGGCATCGTCGCCAGCAGCTACGTCGCCGATCCAAGAGCCGCCCTCGTCGCAGCCCGCGCCCTCGACCACGAATTCAACGACTACCATCGCCACGCCCTGACCAAGACCCTCCATGCCACCAACGCGCTCTGGGCGCCGCAGCTGAACAAAGGCTTCACCTTCGATCGAGACGAGCACCTTCTCTTCGCCTTGAATCACAGCTGGGTCGAGAACAACCCCGACGACCTCAAGAACCTCAGCGGCGGCGCCATCGATTACCGGCCCAGAGCGGCCTCCGACGAGGTCGGGTCGATTCTGAGGCAGCAGGCGGAGAAATTCAAAGGCACCCCCGAACGCGAGATTCTCTGGCTCCGAGCCCTCGCCGCCCGGGCCTCGGTCGACGACTTGCCCCTCCTCCTCGAACGCGGCATCAGCCATCCCTCCCTGCTCGCCGCCATCCAAGTGACCGGTGTCCCTGATCCCGCCTCCCTTCTCGCACCTCTCTGGGCGAGCGACCAAACCCCGGTGCAGCGAGAAGCGGTGCGTTTGTCAGGATTGTGGCAGGCCCGTGCCTACACCGAACGCATTCGCGAACTCGCCTTCAACGAGCGCGCCGCGCTCCGCGCCACGGCTTTCGAGGCCCTCCTTGTCCTCGATCCTGACACCGCGATCGCCCGCCAACTCGAGAAGCTCCGCGCCGTCTCCGCACCAAAGGAAGCCGCCCCCCTCCTCTCCGCCCTCCTCGCCAAAACCGAGGGACGCAACGCCTTTGAAAAAGCCCTCTCCGCTCCGGACGTTCTCAATGCCACCGCCGCGCGAAACGTTCTCAATGCTCTCAATGCGATCGGGCGCGCCGACGCGAAACTTTCCCCGCCGCTGATGAAGCTGGCCGGACTCAACCCGGCCCTGCCCGCCTACACGAAGGAGTATGTCACCAAGGTCGTAAAAGACGCCCGCACCTACGGCGACCCCGTCGAAGGCAAGAAGATCTACGAGACCGCCGGCTGTGTCGCCTGCCACCTTCCCGGGGCGGCTCAAAGCAAGATCGGCCCCGACCTCAGCGCCATCAGCCGCGGCCTGCCCGTCGAACTCATCGTCACCGAACTCGTCTGGCCCGCCCTCAACGTGAAGGAGGGCTACGAAGCCGCCACCGTTACCCTGAAAGACGGCACCGTCGTGACCGGCTTCAAACAGACCGAGACGGCGGAGGCGATCGCGATACGGGATCTGGCGACGGGGACCGTGCGGAGCCTGCCCCGGACCGACACCGTGGAGGTCAAAATAGGCGGCACCGTGATGCCCGACGGCCTGACCGCCGGGATGGATGAACGGCAGCTGGCTCACCTCGTGAGCTACCTGATGGGATTGGGGCAGTGAGGTGACGGGGGCGGGCGCTTGGAAGGGTGACGAGACAGGATGAAAGCGACTGTCGGAGCGTCGGCAGCAATCCCATCAATCCCCTTCCTTGCGCCGAGACGCCGCGCAGCGGGAAGAACCTTCCTGCATCCCCCTAGATTTCCTCCAGCCGATTCGCCCATTTTCACCCAGCAAATGGAATCAACCCTGCTTCACCCCCACCCGGGCGGCGAAAAAACTTCCTCCCCCTGATACGATTGCAATTCCCGAGAACGCCATTATCCACCAAGTGGACGATCGTTTTCGATCCGAAAGAGACCTCCCCAGACACGATGGAACCGACCGAAGATCAACGCCGCGAAATCGAACGCCTCAAAGGCGACATTCTCGATCACCTGATCCGTGACCAGGCCCACGGAGCCGATTCAGCGACCCGGAACGACTGGTGGCGCGCCGTCTCCCTCACCGTTCGCGGGCGAGTCCTCGAACGCGCCTACGAGGCCCGCCGATCCGGAAAATACCGCGATGTGAAGCGCGCCTACTACCTCTCGCTCGAGTATCTGATGGGGCGGCTCCTCGTCAACAACCTTGTCAATCTCCAGATCCTCGATGCCTGCCGCGTTGCCCTCTCCGAGATGGGGCAGGACCTCGAGGACATCGTGCAGGAAAGTCCCGATCTCGGTCTCGGCAACGGCGGCCTCGGCCGCCTCGCGGCCTGTTTCATGGACTCGCTTGCGACCCTCGACCTACCCGCCGTCGGCTACGGGATCAACTACGAGTTCGGCCTGTTCCGACAGCGGTTCGTCGACGGCCAGCAGGCCGAGTCGCCCGACGAATGGCGCCGCTTCGGCAGCCCTTGGGAGATCTGCCGTCCCGAATACGCGGTCGAGATCCCGCTTTATGGTCACGTCGAGCTGCAGTTCGACGATCTGGGCAACGGGCGTCCAATATGGACCGGGACCCGCTCCATCCTCGGTGTGCCATGGGACATCCCGGCGGTCGGCTACGGAGGCAACTCGGTGAACTACCTCCGTCTCTGGGAGAGCAAAGCCTCCCGCGATTTCGATCTCGATGTCTTCAATCGCGGTGGCTACGTGGAGGCGGTGCGCGAGAAGTCACTCAGTGAGTCCGTCTCCAAGGTGCTCTACCCGAACGATTCGACCGAGGCCGGCAAGGAGTTGCGTCTCGTGCAGCAGTATTTCTTCGTCACTTGCTCGCTACGCGACATCGTGCGGCGCCATCTCGCCGCCGGCAACTCGTGGGAGAGCCTGCCCGACCGGGCCGCAATCCAGCTCAACGACACCCACCCGGCCATTGCCGTGGCCGAATTGATGCGCCTCCTCGTCGACGACGAGAATCTTGCCTGGGACGATGCTTGGGCGATCTGCCAGAAGACCTTCGCCTACACGAACCACACCCTGCTCCCCGAGGCACTGGAGAAATGGAGCGTGCCGCTCTTTGAAAAGGTCCTGCCGCGCCACCTCCAGATCATCTACGAGATCAATCGCCGTTTCCTCGAGGATCACGTCGCCAAACAGTGGCCCGGCGACATCGGCAAACTCGCCGAGATGTCCATCATCCAGGAGGGCGCGCCGAAGATGATCCGCATGGCCTATCTCTCGGTCGTCGGCAGCCACACCACCAACGGGGTCGCCGCCCTCCACACTGATCTGCTGAAACGCTATCTCTTCAAGAATTTCTACGAACTTTTCCCCGGCCGCTTTCAAAACAAAACCAATGGGATCACTCCGCGCCGCTGGCTCAAGGCGTGCAACGAGGGACTTTCCGCCCTGATCGACCGATCCATTGGCTCCGACTGGCCGGCCAATCTCGACAAGCTCCGCGGACTCGAGGCCTTCGCCGATGATCCAACCTTCCAGGCCGAGTTCATGGCCGTGAAACTTCGGAACAAAGAGCGCCTCGCCCGTCTCATCGCGGACCGCTGCGGCATCACCGTCGATGCCGCCGCCCTTTTCGATGTGCAGATCAAGCGACTCCACGAATACAAGCGCCAGCACCTCAACCTGCTGAACATCCTCACCCAATACCGCCGCCTCCTTCAGAATCCCGAGCTCGACCTCGTTCCGAGGGTTTACGTCTTCGGGGCCAAGGCCGCGCCGGGCTACTTGCTGGCAAAGCAGATCATCCACGCGATCAACGCAATCAGCCAAGTCATCAACCACGACGAACGCATCAGAGGCAAGATCAAGGTCGCCTTCATCCCGAACTACGGCGTCAGCGCCGCCGAGGTCATCATCCCCGCGGCCGATCTTTCCCAGCAGATCTCCACCGCCGGCAAGGAGGCCTCGGGGACCGGTAACATGAAACTCGCCCTTAACGGAGCCCTCACCATCGGCACCCTCGACGGCGCCAACGTCGAGATCGGCGAGGAGGTGGGCGAGGAGAACATTTTTATCTTCGGACTCACCGTCGAGGAGGTCGAAGCTCTTTGGGCGAACGGCTACAATCCCTACGACCTCTACTGGGCTGATCCGGAACTGAAGGACGTGATCGACTGGCTCACCTCGACGGCCTTCGCGCCCAAGGGCTCCTTCGACATGATCCGTGGCAGTCTCCTCGACGGGGGCGACCCCTACCTCTGCCTCGCCGACTACCGCGCCTACGTGGATGCCCAGGCAAAGGTCGACGGGGCCTACCGCGATCCGGCCCGCTGGGCGAAAATGGCGATTCTCAACACCGCCCGTGTCGGCAAGTTCTCGAGTGATCGCACCATTCGCGAGTATGCCGAGGAGATTTGGAGGTTGTCACCGGTGCGGGCCTAGGCGATCGAATATCGCCCATGGACGACGAGATCGCCGCCAAGCACGTGTTGCTCGACTTCGAACTGATCACCCTGATCGCGCTCGCGATCGGGGTCGCCGTTTACGCCCTCGCGCGGCGAATGAAACGGCACCGGTCGGGATTGGAGCAGCCTCCCGGAGACTTCGATGGCTTCGATCTCATTCTCATGTTTTTCCCTGCCTTGCTTTTTCTCATTAATCCCATCGCCGAGGCAGTCTTCGCGGGGAAGGAGGAGACGGGCACCCCGACCACCGGGCCCGAATCCTCTCCGGCCCTCTCAATCCTGATGAACCTCGGCTATTTCACCTTCGTCGGGGTGATGACCTACGGCCTCATCGAATGGGTGCGGCACCGGAGCGTTTCCGATCTCTTCGGACTGCGCCGACTCCGCCCGTCCAAGGTCATCTTGCTCTCGATCATCGGAGGCGTTTTCTCGCTGCTGCTCTGCGGTTGGATCGTGGGAGATTTCGCGAACCGTTACCTCGAAAGCCTTTTCGGCGAACTCGACCTGCAGGAGCCGGTCAAGATGCTGCAGGAGTCGGAATCCCCCCTGCATCTCCTCCTCGCGATCGTGATGGCCTGTGTCGCCGCACCCTTCGTCGAAGAACTCCTCTTCCGAGGCTACATGTATCACACCCTGCGGGAACTCACCCACCCCGTTTTTTCTGCCGTCATCATCGCCGCCCTTTTCGCGGTGGTGCATGGGAATCTTCCGGCGCTTCTCCCACTCTGGGTTTTTTCGCTCCTCCTTACGATCGCCTACGAGGCGACGCGATGCCTTTGGGTGCCCATCGGTATGCACGCCTTTTTCAACGCGGCCAACATCGTCCTGATGATGACCGACACCGGTGATTAAGGGGGATCACTTCCGGAACTCGACCCAATCGACATTCATCAGGCCGCCCTTGCCGGGATTGACGAAGACGAGGCAGACGTCGGCGCGGCCTTGGGTTTTTGTCAGGGTCGTCTCGAAGTCTTGGAACTGGTCCCAGCCACCCGTCTGAGGCACCACGAGCGATCCGAGGAGCGGTCCATCAGGCGCGCCGGAGCGGAATTCAATCGTGCCTCCGGCACCGCCCGAGGAGGCGCGCACCTTCGCCTTGGCCACCTCGGCGAGGTTGATCGAACGGAATCGCGCGACGTGACCGTGGGCGGTCGAGCCGATCACCTTGCCCTGTTTCCTGGGACCCTCGAGCGCATCGGCCTGCTCGGCCTCGAGCTTGCGGGTGCGGAGTTTGACTGTGGCCTTGCCTGCAAGCGAGCCGGCCGGAGCTTTGCCAAGATCGGTGAAGGTAGCCTCGACGAGACCGGTGGCGAGCTTGCCATCCTTCGGCGCGGTGATCTGCCCCTCGAGACCGCGGGCCACCGTTGGCGTGGTCTGACCGTCGGCAAGCGAATAGATCCACTTTACCATCATGTGCACCTCGTCGGCGGTGTGCTGCGGGTGCGGCAACATCGGGATGGGACCCCACACGTTCGCCGAGCCCTTGATGACGCGATCAACCGAGAGCTCCACCGCACCGGGCTGGCCTTTGTACTTCTTCGCGATGTCCATCAGGGTCGGACCGACGAGTTTTTGGTCGACTGAATGGCAGTTGAAGCAATCCGATTGCTTCATGCGCGAAAGCCCGGGATCCACGTCGCTGAGCTTCCCATCCGCCGCAGCCCAAGAGGAGCTGACGAGCGTCCGCACGGAGAACTCGGCCTCGCGGCCCTTCGAGGCGCCGTCCTCGGGATCGCTCACCTCGAGTCGAAAGCTCACGGGCTCGCCTGGGGTAAAGAAATCGCCTTCCTGAGGCGAGAGAAACTTGACCACCGGCACGGAGTTGCCCACCGTCACTGGCACGACCGCTTTCCCGACGGCGCCCTTGTCGTCGCTGACAACCAGCTCGACGCGGAAATCTCCGGGATCCTTCATCGTCACCTTGGCCTCTTCGCCCTTGGCGATGACTTGATCGCCGACCCGCCACTCGAAGGTGACGGCGTCGCCCTCGTGATCTTTCGAGCCCCCCGCGGAGAGGGTCAGCTCGAGCGGTTCGGGTCCCGCCGTCGGGGTGACGGTGGCCTTGGTCACCGGGGCAAGGTTGCCGCGCTGATAACTGACGCGCACGAGCCGCGAATCGGCGTTCGCACCCCAGGTCTCGCCGTAGTCCAACAGGTAGAGGGCTCCGTCCGTGCCGAAAAAGAAATCGACGGGACGCTTGATCTGGAATCGACCGCTGCCATCGTCGTCGCCCTGGGCGACGCGCGCCGCCGCAGTGAAGGGCAGGATTTCCTTCAGGTTCCCCTCCTCGTCAAGACGCGCCCAGTGGATGAAGGGCCGCTGCCAGTCGTAGAAGAGGACCATGCCGTCGAAATACTCGGGAAGGCCGCCAGTCTTTTCGAAGGCGGCATCGTAGTGGAAGACGGGCCCACCGCACGCGGTCCGCCCGCCCTTGCCGAGGATGGGAAACTCGGGTGAATCCGCGCCCGGGTAGAAGACAAAGGGCGCCTGCACCGGAGGCAATTCGGCGAGACCGGTGTTATTGGGGCTTTGGTTGGAGGGCCTGGTCTTGTCATAGACCGCCCCGGGCACCTTCGCGGCGAAGTCGTAGTCGATGTAGACGCGGTTGCCTCGCGAATAAGGCCATCCGTAGTTCCCCGGACCTCGGAGTTGGTTCACGGTGTCGTAGCCACGGGGACCTCGCTCTTCCCGGTCGCCACCGGCATCGGGGCCCACGTCGCCGACATAGACAAAGCCGCTCTTGGGATCGATGTTGAATCGCCAAGGATTGCGGAAGCCCATCGCAAAGATTTCCGGACGGGTCTTCGGAGTGCCTTCCGGGAAGAGGTTGCCCTCCGGAATCGTGTAGCCCCCCTCGGGCGTCGGTCGGATGCGGAGGATCTTGCCACGCAGGTCGTTCGTGTTGGCCGAGGATTTCTGGGCGTCCCAGGGCCCGCGGTCGGGGCGCTCGTCGATAGGAGCGTATCCCTCCGAGTCGTTGAAGGGATTCGTGTTGTCGCCCGTCGAAATGTAGAGGCATCCGTCGGGACCAAAACGGAGCGTGCCGGCATGGTGGCAGCACTGCTCGCGCTGCTCGGGCCAACTGAGGAGATCCCGGCGCGAGTCCATGTCGAGCGCCCCGTCCTTCAAGGTGAAGCGGCTGATGTATTGGCCGTCGTAGTCAGTCGGCGAGTGCATGAAGTAGATCCAAGAATTCTTTTCGAATTCAGGATCGAGGGCCATGCCGAGGAGACCGTTCTCCTGCGACGTCGTCACGGTGATCTGCCCGACCTCGGAGACGAGTTTCGTCCTTGGGTCGAAGGCCTTCACCTTGCCGGCGATTTCGTGGAAAAAGATACGTCCGTCCGGAGCCTCCTGCATCGTCATCGGCTGCGGCAGACTCTCTGCGAGGACTTCGAAATGGAAACGGAAGTCGGATGGCGCGGTCTCCTGTGCGGAGAGGGGCAGGACCATCAAAGTCAGGGCGGCAAGGAGGTTTCGGGACATGCGGCCGTAATAGTAGTCGATCCGGACGCCGCGTCCAGTCTCTCGCAGCCCGGGTTTACGGCCTCCGCAAGCGCGTCTTTAAAACGAGTTCCCCTCGGTGCCGGAGGGCGCCGAAAAGTGGGCGTGTTGGATCCGCCACTGCCCGTCGACCAAAACCAGAACGAAGGTCGCGCGACCAGGCAGGCTCCCCTCGCCCTCCTCAACAGCGAATTCGAAATGACAATCGCCCGCCGCCCAGGCCATGTTGGAGGCCACTTCGACGCGGGGATTTTTCAACGTGAACGAAGCGCGAGAGGACTGCGCCCAATCCCGATCGAGATGGAGCCGGATTTCGTCGGCCCCGAGGCATGTTTCATCCAGCCCGGTGCCATAAACCATCGAGGTCTCGGCAAGGCAGGCAAGATAATCGTCAGCTCGGCGGCCGGAGTAGCTGGCGGAAAGCCGGTCGATTACCTTGAGGATGGTTTCGTGTTCGGTCCGCATGACTTGGGGAACGCTTTTTTCCAAGTCGTGGAAACGGAGCCAAGCTCGACCCTTCAAGGTTCGACGGTCTCCTGGCTCAAAACCTCACCCGGATGCTCAGCGTCGATGATCGCCACCGGCTTGGCGGGGACGCGCCGGCCCTCGTCGTAGCGGATCGCGCCGGTTAAACCCTCCACCGTGGTCCTCCTCTGAATCTCCTCGGCCAGATCGCCTCCTCGGGCCATTCCGTCCATCACCACGCGCGCGGCATCGAACCCAAGCCCGCTGAACGCATCAACCTCCCCGCCGGGATAATTCGCATGGAAGGCAGCGAGGAGCGCTTCACCGGCCGCGCCCTGGCCCTGCGCGGGAAACGCGTGCGTCGTGTAGAAGACGTTCTTGGCCAATGGGTTCCCGCTCCAGGCGGCAGGATTGTCATACCCGTCACCCCCGACCACCGGCCCGGCGAACCCCGCAGCACGCAACTTGGCGATCACCGCCTGCGCATCGGTCGCCGATTCTGCCGAAAGGAAGATCGCATCGCAGGATTTCAGGTCGCCGGGAAGGATGGCTTCCGCCCTCCCGAGAAAAGCGATCTGCTCGGTGACCACGCCACCAGACCCGGTGAAGGCCTTGGCAAAATAGCGGTTCAACAAACGGGTGTAGGTCTTGCTGTCGTCAAAAAGAATGGCGACCTTCTTCGCGCCCTTGGTTCGCAGCCAATCAGCGGCCGCCGCAGCCTGCACATCGTCGCCAAAGCAGGCGAGGAAGAAGCCTTCACCCACCTCATCCGGCAGAAGGGGCGACGTGGCGCCAGAGGTGACAAACACCTTCCCCGCTTGGCGGGCTTCGCGGCCGGCAGCCAGGGCGAGATCTGTATCCGAAAGCCCGATGAACGCCGCCAGATCGGGATGGGCTGCCAGCGCCGACCGCACCCCGGCGGATACCGAGGCGGGCGTGCTGTCCGCGGGAATGCGGATCAGTTCGACCTTCCGGCCTCCGATGCCGCCGGCTTGGTTTTGCAGGGCAACGGCAGCCTGGGCACCCCGCCACGAAGGCTCATCGAGCGCACGCTGCACACCCGCATCACAAAAGACGGCCCCGATTTTCAGCGGCTCGGCAGAAGTGGCCGAGACGGCGAGACCGAAGAGGAGAAACCAAAGAATTTTCATCGTGAATGACGGAAGGGGAAGAACTCCGGGCGCGGACCAATCACTGGCCGGGACATCACCCGCACCCCTTGTCCGAGTGTAGGATTGAGGATTTTACGAGACGCATCCACGAATTCAAGTTTGGAGTCGTCTGCCAACCGGGGCGAGCGGTCTCGTTGGACGTGACAACAATCACAGACCCGGGCACAAATCTTTGGCAGACCCGGCCCCGATCGACCGCAGTGGGCGTTTCTCAGATGTAATTGCTTTGCAGCATCTCCGCGACCCCCGCATCCAACTGCTCCCGGCGGCGCACCGCCTCGAAGCGGTTCAGGAGATCCTCGGGTCGCACTCGGGCCCGCTCGGCTCCCTGGAGGTCGTGCAGGACCTGCCCGCGGTGCATCATGATGATGCGATCGCCGAGATGGACCGCTTGCTGCATCGAATGAGTCACCATCAGGGTGGTAAGGTGGTCGCGCTGGATGATCTCGTGGGTGAGCCGGATGACTTGATCGGCACTCTTGGGATCCAATGCCGCGGTATGCTCGTCGAGCAGCAAGAGGTCGGGCTTGAGCCAGGAGGCCATGAGCAGCGTGAGCGCCTGCCGCTGGCCGCCCGACAAGCTGCCGATGGCGTTGTCGATGCGATCCTCCAAGCCCATGTTCAGGGAACGGATCCGGTCGCGAATCTGTTGGCGGAGCTTGGGATTCAGCGCCCAACCGAGCCCGCGAGGCTGACCGCGGCGAGCGGCCAGGGCGAGATTCTCGGCAATGGTCATGGACGGGGCGGTGCCGCTGAAAGGATTTTGAAAAACGCGCCCGATGAGACGCGCCCGACGGTGCTCCGGGAGCTTCGTGATGTTCTGGTTTGCCAACGTGATGCCACCGGAATCCACCAGAAAGGTGCCGGCCACGGCGTTGAGAAGGGTCGATTTTCCACTTCCGTTGGTGCCGATGATGATCAGAAACGAGCCGCGTTCCAGCGTGAGCGTCACGCCGCGCAGGGCCCGCACTTCATTCGGCGTGCCCGGGTTGAAGGTTTTGACGAGATTCTGGAGTTCGAGCATGGCGTCAGGTGGCGGAGGGTTTGACCGCGGGACGTAGCTTCCGCAGCAAGGCGGGCGTGACGAGGGCGGCGAAGACGAACAGCGCGGTGATCAGCTTGAGATCGTTTGGATTGAGACCCCAGCGAAGCGCGATCGCCACGAGCAATCGGAAGAGGACCGATCCCATCACCGCGCCCGTGATGAGCAGGCCGATTTTCTTCGATCCGACGAGGGCTTCGCCAATGATGACACTGGCCAAGCCCCATACCACCATGCCGATGCCCATCTGCACATCGGCAAATCCCTGATACTGGGCCAACAAGGCACCGGAGAGGGCAATGAGCCCGTTGGAGAGAGCGAGTCCAAGGATGATGATGAAGTCCACACTGACTCCGAGGGCGCAGATCATCTGGGGATTGTCCCCGGTGGCTCGCATCGAAGTCCCCAGATTGGTTCGGAAAAACAGGTAGAGGACGAGTCCAACAGCCAACACAACGAGAAAAACTCCGGCGAGCATCGAGGCGTCGCGGACGCCCACGGTCCATCCGGCCAGCAGGAATTCGGACTTGTCTCCTCCGAGAAACGCAGACCCGAAGGATTCGGCCTGGTCCGCGAAAGTGGTTTCGTTCAGTAGGGGAATATTGCTCTTTCCCATCACGTGAAGGTTCACGGAATAAAGGGCGGTCATCACGAGAATGCCGCTCAGAAGGCCGTTGATCTTGAACTTGGTGTGCAACACCCCAGTCAGCGTTCCTGCAATCACCCCGGCAAGAAAGCCGGCCAGCGTGGCCTCGAGGGGCGACCATTGATGGACGAGGAGGATGGACGCGACCGCCGCCCCGAGAGTGACGGAGCCGTCGGCGGTAATGTCGGGGAAATTGAAGATGCGAAAGCTGAGGTAGACCCCCAGCGCCAGAAGGGCGAGGATCAGTCCGATCGTGGCAGCACCGATGAGAAGAGTCATGGCAGTAAGTCAGGGTTGGGGTGCATTCACCAAGTCGCGCAGCGGACCGAACCAGCAGGCCCCGCGCATGAAATCCGTTTCGCCCACCCCTTCGAAGTCGCGCTCGTCGGCGAGCAGGTGCATCACCGTTTCGGCTGAGGCGGAGCCCAACAAAGGCCCCACGGTCTCCGCGAGATCGACCCGCCCCTTTGGCAGCGGACGATAGGGGAAGACGGCGGCGTGAAAGTGTCCGAGCGCCGAGGTCCCAGCCCCGATCCGACGGAGGAATGGACGGCTTTCCGGCAAGGGCGATTTTTCGGCAAATCCGACGATCAGGGCGACCTGCCGTTCATTGGCGCGCTCCGTGGTGAAGCTCATCCAGTCCCTCACTTCAGGAAACGCGAGGGGGCATTGGCCCGATGTCTGATCGGGGGAGCGCAGCAGGGTGCCGCCCACCAATCCCGCCGTCTCGGCGACGATGACAAAGGCGGCGGCCGGCGCCGGGGCGATCTCGAGGGCCGCCGCGACGAGGGCAGAAAGACCGACCACGCCTCGAGGGGTGTGCGCGGCCTCGAACCGGAGCAGATGAGAGAAAGCGCCCTGGGCGGAAATCCCGTAGAGTAACTGGACTTCGGGCACGAGTTTCCCCTCGGTGATCTGGTAATCTGGAACACTGCTGCCGTCGGTCGGCATGGAAACGGCCGCACCCGCGACCGCGAGGGTCTCCCCGAATCGGCCCACGCCCTCCAGCGAGCTCCCCCCGAACGCGCCCAAACCAACAGCCACGAGGTCGCGCTCGCAACGCAGACCTTCGCTTCGGGAGACCGAGAGGGTGCCTTCGGAAAAGGCCTCGGGACGGCCATGGAGACGCCGGGTCATTGACGCCTCCGGAGCGAGGGCGTGCAGCTCGAACTCCAAACCGTCTTGCTCCCACTGGCGCGGCGGGCTCGAATCGGACGCGGCGACCCCGGACGACTCGGCAATTGCGGGAGGGTGCAATGAGGCGACGAGCATTTCGGCTATGCCTGCAAGCTGGAGCACTTCGAGGACGCCAGCGGTGGGTCGGAGCACCCGGAGGGCGCCACCGACAGTCCTGAGCTGCTTGTGATACTTCAGCAGCACCCGGATGCCAGCGGAGCTGACGTAGTCGACGCTGGCGAATTCAAGGTCAACCCGGTGATGGCCCGACTGGACGGCCATCTCGATCGCTTGGCCGACCCGGTCTGCCCAGTTCGCATCCAAGCGCCCTTGAAGCTGGAGTTCGTGGCGACCTTCGTCAGTGAGAGAAATGATTTCCATGGCACGGCGCTTCTTAATAGACAGATTTCCCAGGTTGACGGAGGCCCTCCGGGAGAGAGGCATCGGGGCTGCGGACTTTCGTGCCGGAGACCCGGGGCTCTTCTGCAAACCCGACCGATGCGAACCGCCCCAGTGCCACGGGCGCAGCAGCAGAAGCCTGAGGCGCAGCCGCCTCGGCTGGTGGCGCCTCGGCTGGCGGCGCGTCGGACGGGGGGGCGAGCGCGTCCGCCCCTCGGGGCGCCGACTGACGGGCGGCCTCGGCCTTGAGTGCCGGTGGGAAGGTGAGGCCGAACTGCCGTGCGAGGGCCTCGTCCAGAAACACCTGCTTCTCGATGACGTTCTCGATCGGGATCGCGGCTGGACTCTCTCCCAGCAAGACCCGGGCAACAGGCTTCGCGACGGCGTAACCAGGCTGGTAATACCCCAACCCCACGCAGGCGAGCGGACCGCGACCGGCGGTCGTGCCGTCGCCCGCGAACAAGGGCAGCTTGCTGTCGCGCGCCACCCGGATCACCGCGTCCATGGCCTGGGCCACGGTGTTGTCGTCGAGGATGCAGAAGGCCTCGATCTGGCGTGCGGCGAGAGCCTGGGCCGCCGGCAGAACGTCGGCGGAGGTGGAAACGGTAACCTCCTCCAGAGCCACCCCCGCTTTCGCGAAAAGGTCCCGTGCCACCTCGATCACCTTGACCGAGTTGGCTTCGGAGTTGTTGTAAATGACACCGACGGACTGGATCCCGGGCATGGTTTGACGGATCGCATCGAGGAGCGCCTGCACCGGAGGGAAAGAACCGATGCCGGTCACGTTGGGCAGGTGATCGGTGAACGATTGCCCCACACCGGCGGCGATGGGATCACTGCAGTAGGTGAAGACGACCGGCTTATGTTTCACAAAGCCGATCGCCGCGCTGATCACCGGGGTGCTCATGGGCAGGATCAAGTCGACATCCGAGGAATCAAAGTTCTGCAACATCCCCGGAATATTGGCGATCTCCGCCTGCGCGTGCGCCCGCCGGATCTCCAGGTTTTTCCCTTCGACGAAACCGAGAGCCTTGAGGCCGTCGACAATTCCTTGGCGGCACTGGTCACCCGCGGACTCGGGCGCGAAGTAGGCCAGTCCGATCTTGTAGACGCGCCCCGGCTGCGGCCCGGGTGGGAGGGCGGCTTTCTTTTCAAGCGACGGCAGTTTGGTCTCGGTGGCGGTGATGAATCCATCCGCCTCTTTCTTCAAGTCGGCGGGAATCTCCCATCGGTCCTTGAGGCCTTCCAAGACGGTTTCGTTGTAGAGGAGAATCACCGGCACGTAGTTGTCGATCGGCATTGTGGCGGGATCTTTACCGTCGAGAACGTCTGCGGCGATGCCCCCGATGTGCCTGCCGATCTCGAAGAAATTCGCGCCCAGATCGAACAACGCACCATTCTTGACCGACGGTGGCATCACCGTGAAGACCGGAATACGGGCCCTCCGGCACGCCTCGATGACCTGTTCGGTGGCGGTGGAGACCGCCACGTCTCCACTGATCCAGAGACACTCGGCCCCGCGGGCGATGACCGAGTTCACCGATTCGACGACCGCGGTGCTGTTCTCGGCGTTGCCTTCGATCAACTGGATTCCCAGTTCGGCGCAAATCTTTCGCGCCGCCTCGGTCTGGACCATTGAATTGACCTCGGCCGCGTTCCAGACGAGACCGACCGACTTCAGCTCGGGACGCATTCGCTTGGCGATTCGGAAAGACTGCTCCACCGGTTGCATCGAACCCGCGCCCGCCATGTAGGGCGGGTGACTCAGGTGATTTACGGGATCGATCTCAACCCCCGCCGCGTAGGGATCGGTGACAACGCCGAAGACGTGCCGGGTGCGCGCACCGTTGCGATTCGCGTTCGCGACCGTCTGCAGGGAAACGGTGCTGGCCGTCAGGATCAGGTCGAAGCTCCCGGTGGTGACCTCGCGTGCGATCGTGTTGGCGGTGCCGATATCGCCCTCGGAATTGTAGCGCCGGATCGCGAGGTTCTTGCCGTCCTCATAGCCCCGGGCCGCCAAGGTCTCGAGCATTCCGTCGACGCCCTGATCGAGGACAAGAAGGGAGGCATGCTGCACGAGCGCCACCCGGATTTGAGACTTCGTGGCGTTGCCACTTCGCGCGGATTGGCGAGATCCCTTGTCGGTGTAGAGCAACACCCCCGCCGCGAGCGCCAGCAGGCAGATCCCCAGGGAGAGTCTCTTCAGGATTTCAAACATGGTCTCGTGGGTGTCGGGTTGGTTGAGCTCGCGAAAACGCCGGACCCTATCCAATTTTGGAAGCAACGCGAAGGACTTTTGAAGGCGGTTTCGCGACCTTTACTGCCCTGCTCAACTGGGAACGTCGCCCTGGCGCGGTCGTCGAAGGGTGGCGACAGCATCGGATTCGGAGCCCCGGAAACCCTGGGAAGAGAGTCCGGAGATTTCAAGGGCGCTTCCGACCGAAGCGGAAGGGTTCAGCAAGAGGAGGCAACCGCCGCCTTCGGCGACAATCCGGACCGCCTGAAGGAGAAGATGGATCCCGCGGGAAGAAACAAAACGGGTCTCGGACAGGTCGATCAAGACGAGCGGACGCGGGCCGCCGCAATGGTCAAGGACCTTCGCTTCGATTGCGAGGACTCCCGAGTGATCCAGGTCGCCGGCCAATCTCAGCAGCCGGACATTGTCATCCATTTCGACGAGGGAACAATCCATGGTGAGGGTCGGAGACTAGGCCGTGGCCTTCTTGTGGAGCGTCACCCGATTCCGGCCGCCTTTCCATGCGTATTCCATTCGATCGGAAAGGTTCCGCAGCAGGTGAAGCCCCAGCCCGCCGATCGGGCGCTCTTCGATCGGCCTATCCAAGTCGGGTTCGGCCTGCTCGAGGGGGTTGAACGGATGCCCGTCATCCTCCACCACGAGGGTCATGCCGCCTGGCGTGATTTCGATCTGGAGCTGGATGAGATGCTCGGCCTCATCGTCATAGGCGAACTTGATGCAGTTGGTGACCAGTTCCTCCAGCGCCAATTTCGCCAGATAAACGGCCGCCGGGGCCACCTGCCGGCCATCGAGCCAGCACGACAACTGCTCCATCGCGGGGGCGAGCGCCGCGGGTTGGTTGACGACCTCGATTTCGAAGTTTGAACTCACGGGTTCCATGGGATCGTTGGCTCGCCCCGACCATTTTTGAATTGCTGCACCAAAAGTGGCGGGACGAAATCCTATCTCTTTTTAACCCTGATCGACCCGGTAGGTCAACCCAAGGGTTCCTTTTTCAGGGGCAAAGGCGAAAGCACCAACCACCTTTCCGGAGCAGGGCGCCCGCCACTTCCAGCAGCCTCCTCCATCGGCGACGCCTCTGCGCTCAGAAGCGGATACGCAAGATCGAAAAATCATCATCAAGCGGCCCTTCGCCATGGCGTTCGCGAACCCAGGCGTGGAGCCGGTCCAGCGCATCGGGCTCGCCGATGTGCTGCCGCATGAAGTGCTCGAAGGTCTCGAATTCCATGAAGCTCCCCTGCTCGTCCTTGATCTCGTAACAGCCGTCGCAAAGCACCAGTAGAGTCTCGCCCGGGGCCACGGGACAGGATTTGGTCTCATAAACCGTGTCTTCCATAGCGCCAACGATCAGACCGGGCGAACGCAGTTGCACGCTCCCGGCTTCCGTCCCGCCCGAGGGCGTCAGGAGCAGGGAGGGCGGGTGACCGCCGCTGGAATATTTCAGCATGCGGCTCGGGGCGTGGTAAACCCCATACCAAAGCGTGAAATACAAGTTGTTCTGTTTTTCCATGAGGAACGAGTTGTTCATCCCGGAAAGCACCGCGCCTGGATCGCGGAAGTCGGTTCCCGGCAGCGCGCCTCCGCGAATGACCTTGATCGCCGTGACAGAGAGCAGCGAGGCCCCTACGCCGTGTCCGCAGACATCGAGCAGATAAACCGCGAAATGGTCCGGATCGATCCAGTGATACCCGAAGGCGTCCCCGCCGAGCTCGGTCGAGGGTTGATACTTCCAATCAATCCGCAGGGGTAGCTCGGTGGGTTCAGGAAGGATCGAGCGCACGTAATTCGCGGCCTCAGCCAACTCCCCATCGAGCCGCCGCTGCACCTCTTCGAGGCGCTCTTTCTCCACCTGCAACTGGGCGAGGCGGAGGCGATCGATGTCGCGAAGGCGCTTCTTTTCCAGCGAGGTCGTGACACGCGCGCGCAGCAGGGTGGGGTTGAACGGTTTCGGCAGGTAGTCCTCC
>NEUQ01000080.1 GCA_002288445.1 Verrucomicrobiia bacterium Tous-C2TDCM
ACCTCCGCCATGTGAAAGCGGACGTGATCTTTGCCTTCTTCGGATACAATGAGTCCTTCGCCGGCTCGACGGGTCTTGCTGCCTACGAGAAGCAACTTGCCGACATGATCCGCACGCTGCGCGAGACGCGTCCCGATCGCGAGATCCCGCGCATCGTCCTGTTCAGCCCGATCGCCCATGAAGATCTGAACGATCCCAATCTGCCCGATGGTAGCGAGAACAACCAACGCCTCGCCCTTTACACCGCTTCCATGCAAAAGGTGGCCGGGCAGGAAGGCGTTGCCTTTGTGAATCTCTTCGAACCGACCCGGAAACTTTATGAGGAGATCGCAGACCCGCTCACGATCAACGGCGTGCATCTGAATGCCCTCGGTAATCGCCATCTCGGGGAGGTCATCGCCAGAGCCCTCGGAGCAAAGGATCCCAAGGCTACCGATTCCGAGCTCGCGTCGGTCCGCGAGGCCGTCCTCGACAAGAACTGGCACTGGCACAACCGCTACCGGGCCACGGATGGCAACGACATCTGGGGAGGTCGATCGACCCTGACCTTCGTGAACGACCAGAGCAACGCCGAGGTTCTTCAGCACGAGCTCGCCATGCTCGACATCATGACAGCCAATCGCGACCCGAAGATCTGGGCGCGAGCCAAGGGCAGCGATGCCAAGGTCGATGACAGCAACGTCCCTCCCCCTGTCTCCGTCATTTCCAATGTCGGGGGCGGCAGCAAGAGCTCGAGCTCTGAAAAGGAAGGCACCCTTCAGTATCTCACCGCCGAGGAGAGCATCACGAAGATGACCGTTCCGAAGGGTTTCAAGGTGAATGTCTTCGCCGATGAGACGAAGTTTCCCGAGATCGGCAATCCCGTGCAGATGCAGGTCGACGGCAAGGGACGCCTCTGGGTCGCCGCGTGGAAAACGTATCCGAAGTGGGAGCCGCTCAAGCCGATGGACGACTCGCTCGTGATCCTCCACGATGAAAACGAGGACGGCGTTGCCGATCGCAGCACGATCTTCGCGAACGTGCATTGCCCGCTCGGGTTTGAGTTTTGGAACGGCGGAGTCATCGTCACCTCGCAGCCTGACATCCTATTCCTCAAAGACACCGATGGTGATGATGTCGCCGACGTGCGTTATGTTCTTTTCCAGGGGACCGACTCGGCCGATACGCACCACGCCGCAAACAACCTGATCTACGGCCCTGATGGCGGGATCTATTGGCAGAGCGGTGTCTTCATGCAGCACAACCACGAGCATCCGTGGGGTCCGTCCCTCGAGGCGACCGCCTCCGCCATGTATCGTTTTGATCCCCGCCGCTACACGATCGCTTTTCATGCGAACAACTCGCCGAATCCCCACGGCACTGCGTTTGACGAGTGGGGCTATCACTATGCCAACGATGGCACCGGTGGCCGCAGTTATCAGGTCGTGCCCGATCCGGCGACGAAAGGCTTCAAAATGCGCGAGCTCCTCGTGAAGGAAGTGCGACCGGTGACGGCCGATGAAGTCGTCTCGAGTCCGAATTTCCCCGATGAGATGCAGGGCAATTTCCTCGTTTGTAACACGATCGGTTTCCTCGGAATCAAGCAATACAAGCTCCACCGTGAAGGCTACAAGGAGAATGGGAAGGACTTTCAATTCGGCGAGGTCTGGGGCACGCCGACCGAGGAGCTGCTTAGCAGCACCGATAAGAACTTCCGCCCAACCGATGCAATTTTCGGAGGTGACGGGGCTCTCTATGTCTCCGACTGGCAGAATGTCATCATCGGTCACATGCAACACAACATCAGGGACCCCAATCGCGACAAAAAACACGGCCGTGTCTTTCGCATGACCTATGAGTCGCGCCCTCTCCAGAAGCCTGTCGCGATCGACGGAGCTCCGGTTGCGGCCCTGCTCGAGAATTTCAAACACCCTGCCCTCAGCGTGCGTCACCGCAGCCGCGTCGAGTTGAGCGAGCGCGAGACCAACGAGGTCATCACTGCGACGAAAGCTTGGACCGCCAAGCTCGACGGCAAGAAGAAGGAGGACGCGCGCCTCCTCCTCGAATCCCTCTGGGTGCATCAGCAGCACAACGTGCGCGACCGGGCTCTGCTCGACCTCGTGCTCGCCTCACCCGAGCCCCACGCGGTCGTCGCCGCAAAGACAGTGCGACATCACTGGGACGTCGCGGATCCGGTCCTCAATGTCGTGACCAGCCCGATCACGCAGCAGGAGGAAAAGATCGAGGTAAAAGTCCCGGCGAAGTTCTCCAAGACCGAGGCTGAGACCTACCGGTTGGGTTCGGAGGTCTTCCACCGTGAGGCGCACTGCGTGACCTGTCACCAGCCGAACGGGCAGGGGATGCTGAATATTTACCCGCCGCTGACGAACAGCAAATGGGTCACCGGCGATCCCGACCGACTCATCAAGCTGACCTTGCACGGACTCTGGGGGCCTATGGAGGTGAATGGAACGCTCTACGATCCCGCCAAGGGGGTCCCTCCGATGACGGCCTTCAAGGCAATCCTGAAGGATGAAGAGATCGCGGCCGTCCTCACCTTCGTGCGCAACACCTGGGGCAACGAGGCTTCGATCGTGACCCCGGACCAGGTGAAACGGGTCCGCGAGACGACCAAAGAGGTTCAGATGTTCATCAAGCCGGAAGATCTGCTGAAAGAGTATCCCTTGGAGAAGTGAATTCTACCGACGGGGGCGCGGACGCCCCCGTCGTGGCGTTGGTGGAGGGGAACCGGACGCTCATTCCACCTTCAGACCAACGCTGCCACTGTGGCTGTTGAACTCGGGTGCATAGAGGCACTGGATTTCGGCGACGCCGCTCTGGTATTCACCTCGCAACTGCACCCGCGCACTCGTTTCGAACACGTAGGTGCCTTTGGGTAGATATTCGATGAAGAAGTGGCTCGCGGTGTCGCGGGTCGATTCGTAATAGGCTAGGCCATCTTGGAGACGCCAGCCGCTGAGGACGTTGACCGGCTCGGTTCCGCTGCCGCGCTGGTCCTTGAGGTGCACGTATTCGAGGTCGCGGTCGGTGCGCAGCTCGACGCGGGTGACGAGTTCGTCGCCAGGATTGAGCACCGCTCCGGCGGCGATCGGTTTCAACTCGGGGCCGGCCTTCCCGTTGGCTTTGATGAAGAGGCTCTTCGTCAAGGTGAGCGGGTTGTCACCGTGCGGCGTGACCTTGGCGATATCCTCAAGATACTGCCAGTGGAGGCTGCCCCAGGAGACTCCCCTGTCAGGTTTTGTCAGGGTGACCTTGCCCATTTCCGGAAGGATCTCGGTGGCCGTGAAGCGTTTCTCGTAGAAACCGGTGCCGGCCTCTACTTTTTCCGGCCTCACCACGGTGCCTCCGACGGAGAGGGAAACCAGCGCATCGGAGCCGAGCAGATCGTCACCGCCGAGGAGGATCGCGTAGACTGCATCGGCCGTGGCTTTCGTGCTTGGCCATGCCTGCGTTTGGCGCTGCTTGAGAAGCCAGACACGGCAGTCGTCCGCGGTTTTTTGGTCCTGCGCGATCTCGCGGAAAGCCTCAATCATCATCGCCTGCGTCTCGATGGGGGCGCGATACCACCACCAGTGTTGCTCGGTGTCGCGCCAGTAGCGGCCGAGTTCCGCGTCGTCGACAGAACGTTCAAGGAACGAGGCAACGATGGCAGCGGGTGTCTCCCGGTCGCCGAAGCGCTTCAAGCCAAGGGCGATGTGAGCCTGGGAAAGGCGCGGCAGTTTCGGCCATTCCTTCCTCGCGAGCCTCCGGAAATGATCGATCGCGGGCTGATGCTCTCCCGCAACGGGACGGCGCTCGAGAAAGAAGCTGCGGGCGTAGAGGTAGAGTGCCTCGGTGCTGCCGAAACGATCGACCTTGTCGCGGAGACATTCCTGATGGCGCTCGGCGATCCACGCATCGAGGCGATCGAGGGCGCGCAGGGCGAGATCGTCGTCGATCGCGACACCGAGGTTTCCAAGACGGCCGAAGCCGCTGACGAGGTAAAGGGTGATGAACTCGTTCTCGCGTCCGCCGGGGAACCAGGGCCAGGCGCCGTTGTCGATCTGCATGGATTCGAGCTTGGCGAGGGTCGCGGCCGTCTCGGCGTCGAGGCGGTTCGCTTCGAAGAGAATCCCGATGTTCTTCCGCCGCTGGGTCTCATCCTTCGCGTCCCGCAGCCAGGGCGTTTCCTCAATGAGGACGCCCTTGAGCTCTTCGTTCTTCAAGAGTGGGCTGTCGAGGGCCTCCGGTTGGGCCCCGCGCCAGAGATCGAAGACGCGGCGGATTTTCGGATTCGAATTCGCGATGTGGCGGGCGAGGGCGTTGGCATAAAGTCGGTTGAAGACCTGTTCGGCGCACTCGTGGGGATACTCCATCAGGTAGGGGAGCGACTGCACCGCATACCACGCCGGCTGAGACACGACTTGCGCGGTGAGCGAGCGATGCTGGAGCGTGTCGGATTTCGCGCTGTCGAGCAGCTTGGGCAGGGTGAAGGTCTTTTCGCCCGCTTCCCGGATCGGCAGGGTGATCGATTCGGTCAGAAGAATTCGGCGCGAGAGCACTGGCAGCCAGCCTTCCTCGCCATCTGAGACGGTGCCGGTCGAGGCGACCGCTCGATACTGGAGGAAGCCCTGCCCGTCGGGCACGGCGATGCGCCAGGAGTAGGTGCGCGATTCGTTCGCCGGCAGGTCGAGATCTTGCTCGGGCGTGAGATTGCCAAGCGCGGCGTTGGCACTGTCGAGCGAGGTCGCATCGGAAAACTCAAGGCGCACTTTTCCTTTCACCGGGGCGGACGCCCGATTCGTCACCTTCACGGTGAACTCGATGATATCGCCCTCGCGGAGGAAGCGCGGGGGATTCGGTTGCACCATGAGGTCTTTCGCGGAGACCGTCTCGCCTTCGAGCAATCCGGAGCGGAGCTGACGATCGTGGGCGAAGCCCAGGAATTTCCAAGTCGTGAGCGCTTCGGGCAGGGTGAACTCGAGCCGCACCCGGCCGTTTTCATCGGCGAGGAGATGGGGGAAGAAGAAGGCGGTCTCGTCGAGGTTCTTCCGGATCCCAACCTGGGTCCAGTCGATCGCGCTGCCTCCAGATTCAAGTGCGGCGACGTTCTCTTCCTTTGCTGACCGCGCGACGATTCGGTCGGTTGTTGCTGCCGCGGCGGCAGGTGCAGCAGGCGCGGCGAAGGAGTCGGCGGCACTGGCCAGGCCTGCGGTTCGTGTCATGGGCGAGCCGAATGGCTCTGCTCTTCCCGCGCCATTTTTGCTCAAGAACTTTCTCCGCTGCCAGGTCTCCCGAAGTAAGGAAGGGAAGTGACGCCACTCGGGAGTGCCGCCTTCAAACGCGACCGACCAGAGGGCGATCGGCTGGAAATGAGAAATCCACGCGTTGTGGAACTGGCTGTAGCGCCGCGAGTAGTCCGTGTGGAAGGCAGACAGCCCCCCCGGCCAGCGGTGCGGCAGAAACGCGTCAAGCGAGGCATCGTACATCGCCGCGACCATCTCGACGGGTTCGTCTTTCGAGACACCTTCCACGATGAGGGTCCAGGATTCTTTCGCCCCCGGCTCGAGCTTGTCGCGGAGGCGTTCCCACTGCAGCGTGTATTTCTTGTTTGTCCAAGGCACGGAGACACTCCGGCTCGAGAGGTGGGCTCGATTCTCGCGGACCTGCGTGATCCGGAGGGTGAATCCGCCTCGCTCTTTTTCGGTCACGGGAAAGTCGATGGTTTGCTGGGTGCGGCCCGGTTCGGTCCAGAAGCGCTTCACGATCTGATCGCGATGTTCGATCTCGACGAAGGCCCGTCCCGTCTCGTAGCCCGTGCCCCAAAGTGCCTGGAGGGATTGTCCGGGTTCAAGCTCCCAGCTCTCGGCGGAAAAATGATGGGGAAGGGGGATGGGGAAGCTCGAGGCGGTCGGATCGACGACGCGGATCGGAAGCAGGGCGGTGATGGCGCGCCCGAAGCGATCCTGGCTCTCGAGAACGGCCCGGTATTCGCCCGCGCCGAGTTTCGCCTCGAGTGTGTCCTCGCCGTTCTCATTGGTCTGGAAGGTGGCGCGCTGCACCACCTCGCCGAGCGGCCAATGGTTTGGGTTCGAAAGGTCGGGCTTCGCCTCCGCCCCGGCGTGATGCCGCCAGTTCAGTCCCTCGAGGATGGGACGATGGGTTTTTTCCGGCGCCTCGAGGCGGTGCACCGTCACGGAGCCCTTCGCGGCGAGAGCCTCCCCGTCGAGAGTGGTCGTGGCAATCCTGATCGCGACGGGCTTGGCGACGGTCTGCCAGGCGTTCGCGGTGAGTTCAGCCCGCAGCGCCCGGTAGCCGACGGTGACTCCTTTCGAGCCAGACCGCGTTTCACCCGCCGTATCGGTGACATCGGCATGGACCGAGTAGACAAAGGAGGGCTCGGCTTTTTCAGCAACGGTCAAATCGGGCGCGGCTTGGAAACGGATTTCAAAACCGCCATCGACTCCCGTCTTGGCGATCCCGTTGGCGATTTCTTTCGCCCCTTGGTCGGTCGGGGGAGAAAACCACCCACACCAGCGTAGCCACCCCGGCCATCTCGCCTCGCGGGTGACGCGCCAGCGCACCTCCGCCGCATCGATCGCGGCTCCGGCATAGGATTCCGCCTTACCGGCGACGGTTACGGTTTCGCCGAGCTTGGGGGCTTCCTTCGGGACCTCGAGCGTGACTTGAAACTTGGGGCGCTTGTATTCCTCCATCGAGATCGAGGTCGCGCCATGGTTTCCTTCCTCGACCGAGAGCCGTCCGGTGACGCGTCCCTTCGGAGCGGTGAATGCGCCACTGAAGCCGCCGCGATCGTTGGTCCTTACTTCGACCACTTCGACTTCCTCGCCGTTGGCATCCCGAAGGCGGATCGTGAGAGTTTTGTCAGGCAGGGCACGGTAGTCGTTCTTTTCCGCGTCGTCATGGACGTGGATTCCCTTGAAGCGAACCGTCTGGCCGGGACGGTAGATCGAACGATCGGTGAAGAGGTAGGTCTTGATCGGATCGATCTCGTGCTCACTGCGCCAAAGGTGCATTTGAGGGCTGGCGAGAGCGGCGCCTTGGTGCTTCGCCACGAAAAGGACGGCGCGATTCTTCGCCTTCTCTTCGAAAAATCCCATCGCATCGGTCTTCTTTTTATTGGCATCAAGGTCCCAGCGACCGTTCTCGTCGACATTCCAGACCTCCACTTCGGCTCCGGCGATCGGTTCGCCGGTGAGCGCATCGAGGACAAACCCTTCGGCCCCCTCGCGAGATTGTCGCGTAATGAGGGCGAGCGGTGATATCCAGAGGGTCGTGGCGGTGATTTGATTGTCGTCGGTGGAGAAGTCCGCCTTTGCGCTGACGATCAGCGCGTAGAAACCGGGTTTCTGATCGGCCGGGGCCGTGACTTTCACGGTGCGATGGCGGTAGTCGGCGGTCCTCGCGAGGTCGTTCTTCCACGAAGCGGACGGGGCCGACTTCACGAGCGTTTCGAGGTCTTCAGATTCGAGGTTTTCCGGCGTCTCCCACTGCTGGCCCGAGAGTGTCCATTCCCTCGGCACGAGTCGGAAGTAGGCGGCCTCGATATTGCGGTAAGTGATCTCGATTTCGGGTTGGGCGCCAATCTGGTCGGTCGGGTTCCATACCCGCTCGGTGCCGGCATGGAGTTCGCGCGACTCAATGCGCTTCACCAGATTTCGACAGGCCACGGCAAAGACGGAATCAGGATGACGCTCCGCCGCCTCCAGAGCGAGTCGACGTGCCTCGACCTGGTCGTCGGCGCTCGTGAGCCTCTCCGCAAGCGCGGCGGCCACGGCGACGCCGGCTTCCTCCTCAACGTGGGCTTTCAACAGGGCTCCGAGTTGCTCGAGAGCCCGGGCGTCGGCCTGCTCTCCGGTCGCCTCATCGGCGGCCCATTCGAGACGATCGAGATCGATGAGGACCCGGGCCGACGCGTCGGCGTCCGCGAGGTGAAAACGCAGGAGGTCCTGGTAAAGGGCGATCGCCCGCAGCTTCGGCGAGGCAGTGTCGGTCGATTCGGGTTTCCAAGCGAGGAATTCCGCCATTGTGCCGAGGGCGGGTGAGGCGTCGTCGAAAGCGAAGGCGTCCTCAGGTGTGGCCCCGGCCTGCTCGGCGGCGGTGTAGAAATCGAGCGCCTCGTGGGCGAGGAAGTCGTAGAGGGTCGGACGGAAGCGGTCCGGGATATTGCCCCTTTCAAGGAGCGGGTCGTAGTCGGCAATGGGGATCTGCTGTAGGGCGGCCGCGTTTTCCAAGGCGGCGCGGTAGCGGGTATCGATCTCGGTGAAGAGCCGGGGCAGGTCCCAGGTCTGGAAATCTCCGCCCGGAGCTTCGATAGTGGTGGTGCGTTGGAGAACGCGCCAGCGGTTTTGCTCGAAGTAGTTCCAATAAGCATCGGCAAGGAGCGACTTCAGGACTGGGGCGATCTCGGCCGGTGCCTTGGTGAGGGCGGCTTGGTAGCGGCGGATCGGTTCCTCCGGTTGATGTCCCTGGATCTCGGACTCGGCCGTGACCCGGTAGGCGACGGCCTTGGCCACTTCGGCCCAGGCTTGTTCGGCTTTGGCGGCATTCTCAATGGTGTCCAGCGCGGTGATGGCCGATTGCGGCAGGGCATTGGCGAAATGTTCTTCGACCCGCTTCCACTCGGCATCGCGCGGCGCTGCGGGAATGGTCACCGGGACGAAGGCGAAGATCAGGGCGAGGCAGGCGAGGGCGAGACGTGGCGGGCTCATACTTCACTTTAAACGGATGAACCGCCGAAACGAAGTCGGAAAATGGCGGAGAATGAGGACGCGTCGTCACTCGCTGGGCCGAAAAGGGAATTCCTCACCGCCTAAACCTGACTTTAGCGGAGTGTGCGCAGTTCCGCGAGCATTTCAAGGAGTTGCTTCGTCAGGATTACCGAGGAATCCTTCTCGAACTTCGAGGTCCCGATCCAGGTCTCGTAGCCGCCGAGTTCGTGCTGGTGTGGCGGGGGCAGGTAACCGTAGCCGCCGTTGGCCAGCGAGATGGTGAAGGTGTGGGGAAAGGGGCTCTTCTCCTTGATTTCGATGCCGATCTCGACGAGCACCTCAAAGGGGAGGGAAACGATCGCCTGCTCGCCGATGCGGATCGCCTGAATGAGGACTTTTTCGGTTTTGTCAGGCTCGGAATATTGCACCGTGGCGTTGGCGTATTGGATCGCCTTTTCGTGCAAGGTGGCACGGTCTTGCTTGGGCAGTTCGAGGAGTCGTAGGGCGTGTTCGACCTCCTCCACGCTCATGTTGCGGTATTTCAGTTCGACCTCGCGCTGCCGCATCGCGATGAGCGGGTTCTCGTCGTAGGTCTCGATCTTGCGAGCCGCCCGCCACGCGGCGTCGGCGGTCTTTGCAGCGACGATGCGGACCTGCTCGAACGGTGCCCGCGGCGGGCGTTTTCCTTCGAAGTCGATGTTGTTGATATCACCGCTGGTGCCGTTCGTCATGAAGGCGACGAAGTTCGCGGGAGGATTCGAGCCGCCGATACGGTAGGGCATGATGCGGGCGAACTCGCCATAGTAGTCTGCCGAGGCCATTCCGATCTCCTTGCCCTTTTCATCCCGTCTTGTCGGGATGCCGCCGACATAATGTAGCGAGTAGTTTGCGATGATTCCAAGCGGCTTGCGCTTCCGGGTGCGCACATCGACGATGGAGACTTCCGGATCGGTCGGTCCAGCGGGTTTGAGAAGACGGTCGCGTCCCGGGTTCGTCGCGACCTGGTCGAGCTTGCCGAAGGGATTGGGATCCATCGTTCCGGGCTTGAGGTGCCAGCGCCGGTTGTGGACCTCGTCGGGTTCCTCATCGGAGGCGTAACCCACTTCAGCGGGTTCAAGTGCCTCGATGGCCTTCGTCAGGGCTTCGACCATCCCGTCGCGCCGCTGCTTTTCGTAGGCGATGCGGCCTTCGCTGGTATCGCCACCCTTTGGTGCGGTGTGGGTGTGGGTGCCGCTGATCAGCATTTCCTCGGTCTTCCACCCCGTCTTCGCCGCGACCTCGGCCTTGGCCGAGTCGGTCGTCTCGCGTGACACCCCGATGTCATCGATCAGGGCGATGACGGTTCGCCCCGTGCCGTTTTCCAAGGCCACTGCGCGGACATGGAGCGGATCGTGAACGTGGGTCGAGGAGCCCGATCTCAGGGTGATGGGAAACACCGTCGGAGAAATGTCGACCGCCGCGGTTCCGGCACGGAGGCCGGTTGGTTTCGCGTCCTGCGCGAGGAGAGGGAGTTTTGTCAGGGTGAGGAGCAGGGCGGGGAAGACGAGCCGGTTCATCCCGGGAGCCTAGCGGAATCGATGCGGGCGGAACAGCCCGTGATTGCGTGGATCGGGAAAACTCACTGGCCTCGCCGATATTCCCCCGGAGTCATCCCGAAACGTTCGCGGTAGGCAGTCTGCAGATAGTGCGCGTGGGTGAATCCGGTCTGCTCGGCGATGAGGTCGATGGTCAGATCCGTGGCCCGGAGGAGGCGGTTCACCTCGCGGAAACGGACGCGGAGCAGCTCGTCCTTCGGCGCGCGGCCGAGGGCGGCTTTCATGCGCCGTTCAAGGGTGCTGCGCGAAACGCCGAGTTCGTCGCAGAGCTCAGCAACGATCAATCCCCCGAAGGCACGCTCCCGGATCAGACGTGCGGCTCGCAACACCACGGGATCCTCGATCACGAATTCGTCCGACGACGCGCGCACCTCGATGCCCTTTGGCGGCAGCAGAATCGAGCGGCCGTCATCTTTCTCCCCACGCATGAGCCGGTCGAGCCGTTCCGCCGCTTTCCAGCCGACGGAGAGTCCATCAAAACGCACGCTCGTCAGGGCGGGGGAAGCGAACTCGCAGAGGGTTTCCTCGTTCTCGCATCCAACCACCGCCACTTCCTCCGGTACAGCGATGGCGGCGCGGCGGCAGGCGTCTAGAAGACGGACCGCGAGCTGGTCGTTCGCCGCGAAAATTCCGACCGGCTTTTCGAGCGATTCGAGCCAATGCATGAGCCGCTTCTGGTGCGATTCCCAGTCGCGCGGCGTCGATTCGCTCTGTGCCGGGAGGAGGGTGCAGTCCGATCCGGCCGCCTTCACCCGGGAGACGAATTGGCTGACTCTCTCACGGAAAAACGCTTCCGTATCGAGGGCGTAGGCGGCGAAACGGCGGTAGCCGCGGTTCAGGAAGTGCTCGGCCACGGTCTGGCCGATGAGGGCATTGTCCATCCCAATGAAGGGGAGGCCCGGCGTGTGTTTGGTGGAACGCAGTTCCACCGTTGGAACGCCCGCGGCGCGGATGGCGCGGGCCATCTCGGCGCTGTGGGTTCTCGTCAGGATACCGTCTCCATCCCATCCGGCAAGCCAGGGTGGCACGGAGGACTCGAAGGCGCGCAGCTCGAGGAAGGTCGACCAGGATCCATGGCTCTGTAGATAGCGCGAGACGCCCGAGAGGAGGTCCCGCGTGTAGCTGCGGGTCGTTTCAACGAGAATAGCGACCCGTTTCACCGGACTGGAGGAGGGGAAATTCAAGGTGACGAAAAACCTGAGGATCATTGAAGGATAAGGGTAGTGACATTGCTGTCAAATCCGCTATTTTCGCCCCTATGTCAGACTTTATTGGAAAAGCCCTCATTGTCGTCGGTGACGCCACCGAGACCGTCGATACCCTCTATCCCTTCTACCGTCTTCAAGAAGCGAAGATCCAACCCGTCGTGATTGCACCGGAGAAGCGCCTCTACCAAATGGTGATGCACGAGGTGCGTCCCGGCTGGACGATCACCCGCGAGTGGGAAGGCTACCAGATCAAAGCCGACCTCGCCTTCTCCGAGGTGAATCCCGAGGAGTATCTCGGCATTCTCTTCTCCGGCGGCCGTGCCCCCGAATACATCCGTGAGGACAAGGATTTGATCCGCATGACCCAGTGGTTCTTCGATCAAAACAAACCCTGCGCAAGCGTCTGCCACGGCGTCGAGATCCCGGCCCGGGCTGACCGGGTCCGCGGACGGCGCATGGCCACGGTGGCCAAGTGCCAATTCGACCTCGAGATCTGCGGCGGCATCTATGTGAACGAACCCTGTGTCATCGACGGTAACCTCGTCTCGGGCCGCACCTTCCATGATAACGGCCACTACGTTGGGCCGTGGATCAAGATGCTCGAGGAAGAGGCCGCGAAGCGGTCCTGACAGACTCCCCCAAACCCACCCTCCGATTCCATGAACCGACGCCACGCCTGCCGGCTGATCGGCTCCACCCTGCTCGTGCCCTCCGCGATCCGCGCGG
>NEUQ01000081.1 GCA_002288445.1 Verrucomicrobiia bacterium Tous-C2TDCM
GGAAGACCCTGGCGAGGTGACCAGCAGTTCTCGGCGGAGTTCACCAACCCGGAGGGAGTGTCCCGCGATCTCGACGAGAGCATCATCGTCCTCAGCTTCGTCCGAGATTGTTCGCAGCCAGGGGCCGGGAAGGTAGTCGTGATAACGCATCGCCGCCGGATCGATGTTCCTCTTGGGCGACTCCACGATCCGATAGGCCACCGAGTCGATCGAGCCGTGCGGCAGCAGTCGGGCTTCGAGACGCCAGGAGCCGCCTTGTTGGATCGACGCGGAGTCGCGCCTGCGGTCGGGCTTGGAATGGGCCGTGGCGAAGGCTTCGTGGGTGAGAAAGTGCGAAGTGGCGATTTTCTCGGGGCTGATCTCGTGGACGATCCATTCGCCCGGCTGATCGGCATGCAGATTCCAGACGAAACCTTGGAAGCGATGTCCCATCAGATCGATCGCTCCCGCCGGACCCCATGTCGTCATTGGCGTTTCAGGGCGGTTGTAGTTCAGCCGAAAAAAACCGTCGAAGCCCGCGACGTGGTCCATATGGAAATGCGAGAAGCCGATATGGGCGATGGACTGTATCTCGCCCGGCCGGAGGGAATCGAGCACCCTTTCGCCGCAATCGAAGAGGAAACTCTCGCGTGACTGCCCTGAGTCCACCGTCACGTGCAAGGCATTATCCGCCCCCGCCCGTCCGAGGATCTGCCATTCGATCGACATCATCGAAGTTAGCCCGTCTGTCCACGATTGCAAAAATCTTTCCTTTTTAAAGGGACAGACAATTTATCTGGATAGCAATGAGTAGACGTGAGTTTTTCAATCGAATGAAGCGTAATGGGCGCCGCCTGAGTTCCCGATGCCTTCTGTTCTTTTTATCACTTCACATCTCGTGTAGCCAACTGGCGCGAGATACACGGGGTGGGGGATCCTCCGCAGGAGTCTCCGCCATGCTGGCTTAGACCGATTTGGATTGCCGAATTCTGCCTCGCGTTGAAGCGCCTCCGCCGTCCGTTGGTCGGAGAGTGGGGTCTGACTCCCACCCCGTCTGTCAATGGAGGAAGTGCCGATGTCCTGTGAAGACCATCGCCGCTCCGTGTGCATCAGCGGCTTGGATGACGTCTTGATCGCGCATCGATCCACCGGGTTGGATTGCTGCGGTGGCGCCGGCTTCGAGAGCGTAGGTGAGTCCGTCTGGGAAGGGAAACATGGCGTCGCTCGCGACGATGGAGCCCTTCAGGCTGAGGCCCGCTTGCTCGGCCTTCCAGGTGGCGATGCGACAGGAATCGACGCGCGACATCTGGCCCGCGCCGATCGCAAGGGTGCGGTCGCTCGTGGTGAAGACGATCGCGTTGGATTTTACGTGTTTGACGATGCGCCAGCCGAAGCGCATCGCCTCGATCTCCTCGGCCGTGGGGGGGCGCTGGGTGACGACCTTTTTCTCGATGTCGTCGAGTCCGAGGGCGCGGACGTCGTGATCCATCACGAGGAGGCCGCCGGGAGCGGAGTGGATCACCGGATCTTCGAGGGTGTCGCGGAAGGACTCGTTCATCTGGATGAGACGGAGGTTTTTCTTCTTCTGTAACAAGGCGCGGGCATCGCTCTCAAACTCGGGGGCGATGATGACGTCGGTGAAGATCTCCGAGATGACCCGGGCCAGGCCGATGCCGAGGGGGCGGTTGCAGACGATGACGCCGCCAAAGGGGGCCTGGCGATCGGTCTCGAAGGCCTTTTCCCAGGCGAGGCGGAGGTCGGTTTCGTCGGCTCCGACGCCGCAGGGATTGGTGTGTTTCAAGATTGCGACGGCGGGACGACGGAATTCGAGGATCAGCTCGCCAGCCGCGGCGATGTCGATCACGTTCGTGTAGCTAAGCTCCTTGCCCTGGATCTGCTTGAAGTGGTCCGTGAAATTCCCGTAGAGCGAAGCTTTCTGGTGCGGGTTCTCGCCATAGCGGAGTTCTTGGCAGAGCGGGAGGCTGATCGAGAAGGAAGCCTCGGTCTCCTGTGAGTCGTTGAGATGCGCGGCGATGGCGGCATCATAAGCGGCGGTCCGTTGGAAGACCTTGATCGCAAGTCGCTCGCGGGTCTTCAGGGTGGTGGCGCCCTTGTGTTCGTCCATTTCCGAAAGCACCACCGGGTAGTCGGCGGGATCAACGACGACGGTGACGGCATCATGGTTTTTCGAGGCCGAACGGAGCATGCTGGGACCTCCGATGTCGATCTGCTCGATCGCTTCTTCGCGGGTGACGTCTTCCCTCGCGATGGTTGCTTCGAAGGGATAAAGATTCACGACAACGAGGTCGATCGGCTGGATGCCATGGGCGGCGGCCTGTTTGCAATGCTCGGGCAGATCGCGGCGATAGAGGAGGCCTCCGTGGACTTTCGGATGCAAGGTCTTGACGCGTCCGTCGAGCATCTCAGGAAAGCCGGTGAAGTCGGAAACCTCGATCACGGGAATGCCAAGGGCGGCGATGAATTTGGCGGTGCCTCCGGTGGAGAGAATCTCCACGCCGTGGCGGTGGAGTCCTTTGGCTAGCTCGTCGAGTCCGGTCTTGTCGGAGACCGAGATGAGGGCGCGGGTGATGCTCATAGATGGCGGAGCATGATCCGCTCCTCGAGCCCGCGCAAGGTGAAATCGGTTCGCAGGATGCGCTGAAGAAGGGAGGGAACCAATGGAATGGTTAGGTTTTTAAAAAGACTTGCGATTTATTAAGGGATCCGTAATATTCAGGAAAACTTACTGATCCGACCTTGATTGAAATGAAAACGCTTGGGATTCTCCTGCCGCTCCTTGGTCTCGCGATGCTGTCTACTTCCTGCAAAAGCACGAAGACAGCCTCCACCAACGCCTATCAGAACAACCCGTATTATAGCTCGTCGGCTAATACGACGAACTACTCCAGCACGCCCTCGGGCAGCTCGTATCCCTCCTACACGGAGAATACTTACGCGCCGCCGACTTCGGTCCCGAACGTGCCCACGGTGCCCACCTACAACCAGCCCGCCTACAGTGGCCCAGCCACCTCGTCGGCTCCCGCGGCCCCCAGCAGCGGATCGGGAAGCAGGGCACACACGGTCGCGAGCGGGGAGAACCTTTATCGCATCAGCCAGAAGCATGGCACCACCGTTGCCGCGATCAAAAGCGCCAACGGACTCTCCAGTGACGTGATTCGTCCGGGTCAGAGTCTGGTGATTCCCTGATAGGTTCCTCGTTGGCCCACTTCGAGCTCGTCTCCTCACAAAGAAACCCGCCGACTCCGGTCTGCGGGTTTTTTCGTCGAGGTTCCAGAGGGTTTGCCGAAGGAACGTTGCGACGGAGGTCGAGGCCACCCGAGCTTACCTGCCCACCTTCTTCCGCTGTTCTGCCCGGTGCCGCAGTTCCGTCATGGCGGCAAGAATGGCGTTCTCGTCCATTTCGTGGACCTCGAGCTTTTCTCCGATGCCGGGGACAAGAGTAATGGTGAGACGGCCACCAAGGTGCTCACGGAACTCCTCAAGGCCGGTGAGAATAACGGGTCGCCCGTGTTCCTCGCGGTCCAGCTCCGGGGACCAAAGCGAAAATCCGACGGTCTCGATCAGGTCGAGGATTTCCTCGGCGGTGCGACGCGGGAGCAGGCCGATCTTCACGGAGTAAATCAGGTCGACGGCCATGCCCAAGGCGACGGCTTCGCCGTGGCTGACCGCGAAGTGGGAAATTTGCTCAAGCTTGTGGGCGACCCAGTGGCCGAAATCGAGGGGACGTGCTGATCCGTATTCGAAGGGATCCCCGCTCGTGGCAATGTGATCGACGTGGTTTTCGGCGCTGCGGCGGATTGCCATCTCGAGTGGTTTCTTTTCAAGGCGGCCAAGCGCGGCGCCGTTCGCCTGGAGAAACTCGTAGAAGGCCCGGTCGCGGATGAGGGCGACCTTGATCGCCTCGATGATTCCGTCGCGGCAGGCACGCGGAGGAAGAATGGGGAGGAAGTCGAGGTCGTTGACCACGGCGAACGGGACCGAGAAGGTGCCGACCCAGTTTTTTTTACCGAAGTAATTCACTCCGTTTTTCACCCCAACGCCGCCGTCGCCCTGACTGAGCGTGGTCGTTGGCATCCGGATGAGGCGGATGCCCCGGTGTGCGGTGGCGGCGCCGAAGCCAGCGAGGTCGAGGAAGGCTCCGCCACCGATTGCAATGATGTAGGAATGTCGGCAGATTTTGAAATACTCGATCGCCTGCCAGATTTTTTCGACGAGGGACCAATCGTTCTTGCAGGCTTCGCCGCCGGTGAGCAGGACCGGATCCGTGACGAGATGGAGGGTGTCGGCGTGAACGTCGAAGTATCGGGAGATGCGACCGGCGAGTTTGGGATCGGTCCCGGCCACCCCGGCGTCGAGGAGCACGAGCACCTTGGCCGTGCCATCGAGGGCGCAAGCTTCGGCGACGAGATCTCTGAGAGTCAGGTTCTTCGGATCGAAGGCCCCGTGCGTGAAGGAGACACGATGGTGGAAGGTGACTGGGATGGGACGGTGAGTCATCGGCGGATGGAACGATAGGGCCCCGAGGCATCTCCGGCAACTGGACGTGTATGCGGAACGGCGGCTTCGTGGCGCCCTGTTCCGGTCAGCTGAGCTCCGCATCTTTTTTCCTGAACGATCAGCGGATACGGCTGTATACTTCGGCATGACTGAGAGAGCCGACGCGCCTGTCCGTATCCTTGCCGCCATCACCATGGCTTTTCTAGTCGGGATGGGTAGAGCCCAAGAGGCGGGTGAGTCCCACGAATTCACCGGCAAGTCGGGTCAGAAGATTGTCGCTCGGGTGTTGGGGGTATCCGAGGATCGTCGCCAGATGCGCATCCTGCGACAGGATGGGATGGAATTCGATACCGAGATCGTCATTTTCAGTCTCGACGACCAGCAGTATGTGAAAGACTGGATGAAGGCGCAGGCCTCCGGAGGGACGGTCGGTTCGGCCGCGGCGGCAATGCCGAAGGATTCCTTTCGTCTCGAGGTTGGGATCACCCGGATACCCGGTCGTTCTGAAAAGCACCGCGAGGAGTTCTACACGATGGAGGAAAACGAAAACCTCTTTCGCATCGCCATCAGAAATCTTTCCCGCGATACCCTAACGGGAGCGAAGCTCGAATACGCGATCGTCTGGAGGGACTCGGTCAGGATCCTCTTTGACGAAAATAAACAAGTTTGGGACTTCAGTTCGAGAGTCCGAGACACACCCCTCGCCGCGGTCAAGAAACTGGGAGAAGCAGCGCTCGATCCGATCCGATTCAATGGCGAGGGCGTGGTTGAGACGAGTGACGTCAGCATCGATGAGGTGTTATACGAAGGCAACGAGCTCTTCGGGCAGGATGAGCTCGTGGGCGTGAAAGTCCGCGTGCTTGCCCCGGATGGTGACGTTCTCCACGAATCGGACTTTGGCGGTGCAGCGATCGCGGCGATGTCGTGGGACGAGATCATAGCTCTTGAAGATCCGCGACCCGCCAATTGAGGTCGTGAAGGCCGAGGGTGAGGTCACATTTTGGCTTGCGGGTGTGACGATCCGGTCTTTTGTCTCGGCCCATGAGTAAAGCCTACCAAATCGCGGTGCTGCCCGGGGACGGCATCGGCCCTGAAGTGATGTCCGAAGCCCGCAAGGTGCTCGGAAAAATCTCCGAGCGTTTCGGAATCCAGTTCGCACTCGAGGAGAGGCTCGTGGGTGGGGCTGCCCTGGACGCTTGCGGCCACCCGCTTCCCGAAGACACCGTCAAGGCGTGTGAGGCGGCGGATGCCATCCTCTTCGGTTCGGTCGGAGGGCCGAAATGGGAGACTCTCCCGCCCGATCTCCAGCCCGAACGCGGCGCCCTGCTTCCTTTGCGCAAGCATTTCGGACTCTTTGCAAATCTCCGTCCGGCGGTCTGTTTCCCGGCCCTTACCCATGCTTCGCCGGTCAAGGAAGATCGCATCGCGGGAGGCTTCGACGTACTCTGTGTCCGGGAACTGACCGGCGGTCTTTATTTTGGCCAACCCAAGGGTATCGAGATCCAGGATGGTGAAGAGGTTGCGGTCGATACGATGGTTTACAAGAAAAGCGAGATCGCCCGCATCGCGCGAGTCGCCTTTGCCGCGGCGGAGAAGCGGGGAGGGCGTCTTTGCTCGATCGACAAGGCGAATGTGCTCCAGAACGGGATCCTTTGGCGTCGCACCGTCGAGGAAGTGGCGAAGGAGTTCCCTGCGGTGACGCTCAGTCACCTCTACGTCGACAATGCTGCGATGCAGTTGATCGCCCGTCCCCGTGATTTTGACGTGGTCCTTGCCGAAAACCTTTTTGGTGACATTCTCAGCGATGAGATGGCGATGATCGCCGGATCCCTCGGTATGCTCTCGAGCGCAAGTCTCGGCGAAAGCAAGGGTGATGGGCTCTATTTTGGGCTTTACGAGCCGAGTGGCGGCACCGCCCCGGACATCGCCGGAAAGGGAATCGCCAATCCGATCGCGCAGATCCTTTCGACCGCGATGATGCTCCGTTTCTCTTTCGGTGAGCACGCGGCCGCGACCGCGATCGATGCGGCGGTGAAGTCGGTGATCGACGCAGGATATCGCACCGGTGACATCTTCACGGGTTGCGAGGGGCAGAGAAAAGTCGGCACCGTTGAGATGGGCGACGCCATCGTGGCGAGTATCATCTGACGTTCATTCCACCGTTCCGGAAGATCGCGCCGCCGTGATCAGGGCGTGCGTTTCCTCGATCATTTCCTCGAGGCGGCGCTCGCTCCGGAAGGGCGATATGCTGTATTCGAGCAGTTGGTTGTCGTCGGTGATGATTTTACCGCCCTCGGTGAACCGGGACAAGGCCTCGGCATCCAGTGCGATTTGACGTCGGCAGGTTTCCGACGGAAGCGGTCGTTTGCCGGAGTGCGGTTCGCGTCTGAATCCGGGCCATTCGCGACCCAGCGGGGTGACCGCCGGGCCTTGTCCAGCATCGCGGCGTCCGATGAGGATGCCCTGATCCGATCGACCGTTCGGGCGGACGCTGTCGGGATCGAACCAGAGGATGGCGTCCGGAAAAACATCCTGGAAGGTGGTGGCGACCGATTTCGCCTGGTCGGGGGACATGAGGTGGAGGGGGAACCATTGCGCGAGGATTCCTCCGGGGCCGAGCCGGTCGCGGACGAGCTCATAAAATTCGCGAGAATACAGCGCATTGGACCCGCTGAAAAATGGCGGCATCGGCTCGAGGGTGACAACGTCGTAGAGCGTCTCGCTGCGCCGCAGCCAGGCCCGGCCGTCCATGACGTGGCGCGAGACGCGGGGATCCGCAAGTACGCCGTGGTTCGCGTCGAAATGAACCGCCATGTCGAAGACCGCACCGTTGAGGTCGGCGAGATCAAGTTCAAGGGGGCCTTCATCTCTCACCGCATGGGCGGTCTGTCCCGTGCCGAAGCAGATCACGAGAGCTTGTTCCGGGTCGGGGTGCAGTAGCATCGGCACGCGACCGATGGCGTCGAGGTAGCGCGAGCGGGGATCGGACACTTCGGCGGTGGTGAAAAATCCATTGATGAGGAGCGCCTTGCCACCCTCGAATCCCACCACCGAGATCGAGGCGTCGGGACCGTGTCGCAGCGCGATCGTTTTCTTCGGACCGGCAATGGATCGGCTCGCGCCAATGACTTCCGTCTCGTCTCCGCGGTCCGCCAACCGGACGGCTCCAGCGAAGGCCGCAAAGAGGCAGGCGAGGGTGGCCCGGTTTCTCCATCCGGCGATTTGGCGCATCGCCGCGATCATGAGGAGGCCACCGGCGGCCGTGGCGGTGGCGGACGGACCGATTGCGGGGAGCAGGACCCATGCCGCAAGATTGGCACCGAACACCGCGCCGAAGGTGTTTGACGCATAGAGCTGGGCCCAGTCACGGGGATTGTTCGCTTCATCGAGAAGGGTCGGCAGGGATATGCCGACGAAGAGAATCGGTGGGGCGATGACGAGAAGACCGATAAGGAGCCGCGAGAACTGGCGGAGGCCGCCGGCGCTCTGAAACCAATCGATGGAGTCGAACTGCCCGATCAAGGGCGTCGCGATCACGACAAGCAACGCGGCGGCGATGAAGGAGACCCGAAGAGACCAGCGGCGAGCCCTCCATCGCGGCGCGAGCGCCGCTCCCAGAGCGAGGGCGATGAGAAAGCAGCACAACATCACCGCAAGGCTGTCAGCGGTGCTGAACCAAGCCGACTTCAGCGACCGAAACCACGCCACCTCGAGCATGAAGGCTGCCGCCCCCGATAGAAAGGCGAGCCAGCCACCCGATCGAGAGGTCCGGGAAAGCGCTTCGCTCATGGTCGGCCCGCTTTCGACAGGATTGCCGGTTGGGTAGAAAGAGTCGCCGCGTCGGTTCGAGAACAGGGCGAGGCAGGAAAACGTCACGAAGACGTGAACGAGAACGAGCGCGATAGAAGTGCCACCAAGCCCGTATCGGGGCATCAGGACGAAGGCGGCGAGCAGTGTCCCCACCGCCGCGCCAACGGTGTTGAGAAAGTAAAAGCGTGAGATCGGCGCGCCAACCGATCGGGCGAGTATCCCCATCACTGGGAGTGTTGTCCCCATCATGAAGGTGGCCGGTCCAATGGCGAGGAGGAGCGCGAGGATCGTGAAGGGGGTCGCCAGAGCCGGTGCTTCGCGGTGGACTCGGGCGTCGCTGGCCATGATCCAGTCGCCCAAGGCTGCCGGGAGCAGGGCAAAGAGGCCGATCGAGAGCTCGATCAGTCCGTAGAGCAGGAGGGGATCGAACGAATCCCGATTCCGAAGGAGGTGACCGCAAGTGAGCGAGCCTAGCGTCATGCCTGCCATCGCTGTCGCCACCGTCAGCGCGACTCCGCGGGCCGAGGCGCCCAAGGCGAGCCCGAGCTGGTGCGACCAGATCAGCTGCCAGGCAAGGGCGGCAGCTCCACCGAGGAGGAGGAGCAAGGCAATCGAACGGCTGGAAAAAGTTTGCGTCATTTCGACCGGGAGTTGCCTCGCGACGACGGTCAACCTAGCCCGCTGACGACGACTTTCCAAGCGGACTAATTCGTGCTTGAACCTTCCCGCATTCCGGACGTTTCTTTGCGCGTCCCTGCGGTCGTCCCGGTTGTTTCGACGACACGACCCCCGCACGTTCCCGGTTGCCACGATGACCTACCCCGAAATTCTTCAAAAACGAATCGACGAGACCGGAAGTGCGCTCTGTGTTGGCATTGATCCGCGTCTCGATCTGCACGATTCGACCGCGGATCTCGCTGACTTCTGCGAACGGGTCATCGTCGAGACGTCACGGTATGCGGCCGCTTTCAAGCCGAACATCGCTTATTTCGAAGCGCTCGGCGTGCCCGGCTACGAGCTTATCGAGTCCCTGATCGCGAAGATGAAGGCGACCGGAGTGCCGGTGATCCTCGATGCCAAACGCGGCGACATCGGCACGACTCAGGAGCACTACGCGAAGGCCTATTTCGATCTCTGGGATGTCGATGCCGTGACCCTCAGCCCCTACATGGGTTACGATTCGGTCGAACCCTTCCTCCAGCATCCTGAAAAAGGTGTCTACCTCCTCGGGGTGACTTCCAACGCCGGGGCGGCTGATCTGGAGCTCCACGAACTGTCGGACGGACGTCGTGTCTTTGAACTGGTGGGCGACTTGGCCAAACGCGCCTCGGATACGCCGGCAGGGGAGGGTAGTATCGGGCTCGTCCTCGGTCTTACGAACGTCTCCGAAGACATTCTCGCCCGCATGCCCGATGTCCCCCTCCTCATTCCCGGCCTCGGAGCGCAGGGCGGCGATCTGGAAACGCTCCGTGGCGCCAAACGAAAGGCCCCCTCCGTGATCAACGTCTCGCGCGGCATCCTCTACGCCGACGCCCATCTCACCTTTGCCGAAAAAGCGAAAGACTATGCAAACCGAATTGCCGAAATCTCCTGAGGAAACGATCGAACTCTTGAAAAGCTACGGAGCGGTCGAGGAAGGTCACTTCATTCTCGCGAGCGGCAAGCATTCCGCCTACTACGTGAAAAAAGGCAAGCTGGTGCAGCATCCTTGGGAACTTCAGCGGATGATCGAGCAGGTCGTGCCGCAACTCGAGATGCTTGGGGGGATCGATGTGGTGCTCAGTCCCGCAATGGGTGGCGTCCCGGTGGGGCAGCAGGTCGGGCTCGCCGTCCATGCCCGCACGATTTACGCGGAGCGGCATCCCGAGACGAACCTTCTCGAACTGAAGCGCGGCTTTGAAATCCTTCCGGGCGAGCGGCTCCTCTTGGTCGAGGATGTCATCACCACTGGTGGCACGCTCCTCGAACTGACCGATTTCATCGAATCGCAGGGTGGGGTCGTGGCTGGAGTCTTTGTGGTGGTGAATCGGTCAGGCAAGACCACCGTTGGGGACTATCCGGTGGTCTCTTGCATGGAGATCCAGTTCCCCGTTTACGAACCCGACGCGGTGCCGGTGTCGCTCGCGGCGATCCCGGCGGTGCGCCCGGGGACCAAAAAGGTGGGGTGATCCGGATCGGATGGCGCGTAGGAAGGGGGCAGCTTCCCCGTTTCGCGTGGCAATGGGAACGATTCCAAAGCCCCTGTCTTTTCGAGGCGTATCCGGGGGCGGAGGATCTTTTCGATTGAATTCGGTAAAGTCTTGCGCTCCCGATGGGGATTCTCCCATCCATGAAAGTCTCCCTTGTATCCTCGCTCGCCTGCCTCAACGTGATTTGCGGAGTCCTTTACGCCGGGGAACCCGGGAAGGCACCGATCGACAAGGTCCTTCTCGATCCGCAAGAAGTCTGCGCAGATCTTGGAGGGTTGATCGAGTTCGAGTTCCACTCCCATTATCTCTACAAAGGGTACCTTTTCGGGGAAGACGCGGTGGGTGTCGCGGTGGATTACTCGTTCGAAGGGCTAGGCCTTCCCCTCACTTTCGGAATCGACTACGTGAATATCCTTTCGGGAGAGACGTCGACCAACATTGCCAGTGACGACCTCGCCCTTTCGCTGGAGGCGGGCCTTCCCACTTTCGCCGGGATCGAGTCATCCCTCCGCTATACCTACCGGTTTTACCCAGAAGATCCGAATATCCCGCTTTGGCCTCTGAGCCATGGCGAAGTGGGTTTCCATCTCGCCAGAGACTTGGGTGTCGCCGTGCTGAGCTTAGACCTCGCCTACAATGCAGGGCTTCCGGATGCCTGGAACGGCACCTTGCCGTCGCCGCCGAATGGTGACTCCGGGGCATGGTTTTGGGATCTTGGTCTCGAGCGCTCTTTCGACGTGCTTGGCCAAGACCTCCTTCTCGCTGGCGGCGTGGCCTATGCCGACAATTACTGGGGCTCCGCTCCGGCTCTCCAGACCGGCGGGCGATCGAGTGGGTGGAATCATTACTACCTCACGGCCTCGCTTCCCATTCGCCTGAACGGCCGCACGACGCTGACCCCCTACCTCGGCTACGTGGGATCTCCCGAGTCCTGGCTCCTTGATGGGGCACCCGGTTGGAACTCGGGTTCCGGTCAGTCCGATCTGTTGCACGGGGGGGTGAAGCTGAGCGTGTCTTTTTGAGGCGAGGCCTTGATTTCGCCCGGCTCGGAGAGGGATGTGGAGCCGGAAGTTGTGGGGCTTTCCACATTTTTAAGAAAATTTGAATATACGAGAATCTTAAATAGGAAACCTTGAAAAATCTCATTGCGTCCTCTTGGGCGGTCGTGTAGAAAACGAGTTTGAGTGGCGAATGACTGAGTTAACGCCTCTCCGTCGCCCCTTTCCGCAGAGTTTAGTGAAACGCTTTTTTCCGTTATGAAGTCCAGCGCCTTTAGCCTCATGTTCTTCGCTTGGCCGCTCCTTGCCGTCGCTGGCGACTGGGGGAAGGCGCCGGCCGACAAGGTTCCGGCGATCGAAGAGTCTCTCGATCTTGGTGGAAAGATCAGTCTTGGGTATGTCTCTGACTACCTTTACAAGGGTTACCTCTTCGGCGGGGATTCCGTGACGAGCGAGGTCGTTTACTCCTTCGAGGGCTTCTCGACGGATGTCCAACTGGGCATCGCCTACGCCAACGTGGTCAGCGAAAATACTTTTCCGAATGTGGCAAACGACGATCTCGTTCTTTCGG
>NEUQ01000082.1 GCA_002288445.1 Verrucomicrobiia bacterium Tous-C2TDCM
ATTCGCGGTGATCGGGGCCGTCATTCTCACTGGAGCGCTCGGCGACGAAGTCGCAAAGGGGATTGCAGCGAGGCGGCGTGCCTCGGGTGCGAAGGGTGGATGATTCTGCCCGCGTCTTAAGTTTTTCCGCAACCGCATCTCGTGGGGCTGGTTTGAAGGCTTGAAATCCAAAAAGATTCTCCCATGAAAATCAGACTCGTTACCCTCGTCAGCTTTGTTGGCTGTCATCTCGCTCTTGCGCCACTCGGCGCCGAAGACTCCAAACCCAATCTGGAAAAACCCAAGGAACCAGGCGCTCCAGGCGGTGGAAAGGGCGATGGATCTTTCTTCCGTAGCATGGACAAGGATGGCGACAAGGCCATCTCGAAGGCGGAAGCCGGCGAGCGCTGGGAAAGGCTTGGGAAGCTCGACAAGGACGGTGACGGGAAAGTGACGATGCCGGAAATGATGGCCGCTCGTCCAGGAGGGCCAGAGGGCGGTGCGCCAAAGGGCGGCCCGGGAGGTCCCGGTGGAGCGCCGGCGGGCCGCGGTGAGTTTTTCAAGAACGCAGACAAAAACAACGACGGCAAGGTTTCGAAGGAAGAAGTGCCCGCCGAGGCGTGGGAGCGTCTCAGTAAACTCGACAAGGACAGTGACGGTGCCGTCAGCAAGGACGAGCTGGCGGCGATGATGGCCGGACGCGGTGGTCCTGGTGGAGCGAAAGGTCCCGGTGGCGTTCCCCAAGGCGGACCGGGCGCGATGTTCTCGCGCTTTGACGCGGACAAGGATGGCAAACTCGCCAAGTCGGAAGTGCCTGCGGAGATGTGGGAGAAGATGTCGAAGGCCGACGAGAACGCCGACGGACTCGTCAGCAAAGAGGAGCTCGAGGGAGCCTACGGCAAACGCGACGGCCGGGGCGCCAAGCCCGCCGAAAAGGGCCCCGACGCTCCTGAGAAGGCCAAGAGCTCCGCCTGATTCCGGCGAAGTTCCGCAGTGAAACAAGAGCCCGGCCAAACCGCCGGGCTTTTTTATGGCCGTCACTCGTGTCGCAGGGCCTCGACGGGGTTCATCCCCGCAGCGCGGAAGGCGGGGTAGATCCCGAAGAGGACCCCGGTGATCACCGAGATCGAGAAGGCCAGGGCTGGGGCCCAAAACTCGATGATCGTCACCATCTCAGCAAAGTGCGTGATGACGAGCGGGATGGCGAGGCCGAGAGCGACTCCAATGAGACCTCCCGCACCCGAGAGCATCACGGTTTCGATGAGAAATTGCACGACGATGTCCTTCTTTTTCGCGCCGAGGGCCCGACGGATTCCGATCTCGCGGGTACGCTCGGTGACGGTGGCGAGCATGATGTTCATGATCCCGATGCCGCCGACCAAGAGAGAGATTGCGGCGATCGAGCCGAGGACGATGTTGAAAATCTGTTTGGTCCGCTCGGCGCGACGGAGGAGGTCAAGAGGCACGATCATTTCATAGTCGACCTTCTTGTGATTCCGCTCGAGGATGTGGCGGATCGCTTGGGCCGCGGGCATCACCTGATCGGGCTGGTCGATGCGCACAGTCACCTCGTGGAGTTCGACCTTCTCCGCTTCAAAGCTGCCGGAGCGATATTTGAAGAGCACTTCGCCGAAGTGATCCTCGAGCGTGGAAATGGGGATCAACATCTCCATCGCGGCTCCCGGTGTGGCGTCGGATCGTGCGTTCTTATTTTCGGTCTCGCTCGAGGCGGCGGCCGGGTCGTCTTGGATCACGCCGATGACACGGAAGTAGCTCGACTGGATGCGAACGGTATCGCCAAGGGGCTCGCTCAGGGGGAAGAGATGCCGGGCAAGGCTTTGCGAGAGGACGCAGACGGGAGCTCGGCTGCTCACCTCGACCTCGGTGAAAAACCGTCCGCGGAGGACGGTGCGGTTTCGCATCTCGGGGAACCAAGGCACGGTCCCGAGCGTGGAGCTGTCGATGCTGCGCGATTCGTTCCAGATGAAGTCCTTCACCTCGCGCGCGGGGATCGTCACGAGCACGCCGGGAACGGTCGCCTGGATCTGCGCGATGTCGCGGTAGGTGAGGCCGTATTCGAGGATGAGCGATCGCTCCTGCTCCCCGGCGGTGGTCGCATCGGTCGCCTTCACGGAACGGAGGATGACATTCTGACTGCCGAGTTCCTTGATCTGCTGCTGGGCTTCATAGCTGGCACCCTCGCCGATCGCGAGCATGGCAATGACCGAGCAGACGCCGAAGACGATTCCCATCGCGGTGAGGAGCGAGCGCAGCTTGTGCATCCACAAGCTCTTGATCCCGAGCAGGACCGAACGCTTCAGGCGAAAGAGGGAAAATTCATGGAGGAGGGAGTGCTGGATCATTGCGCCGTTCCTTCCCTCCGTTTGTCCGAGGCGATTTCGCCGTCTTTCAACCGGATCGTGCGCGAGGTGCGCTGCGACATGCCCTCATCGTGGGTGATGAGGATCAGCGTTTTCCCCTCGGCATTGAGGTGGTCGAAGATCTCGAGGATGTCGCCACCCGATTTCGAATCGAGATTGCCGGTGGCCTCGTCGGCTAGAATCACAGAAGGATCATTCGAAAGTGCCCTCGCGATCGCGACGCGTTGCTGTTGACCGCCGGACAGTTCGGTGGGCCGGTGGTCGAGGCGTTTGCCGAGGCCGACGCGAGTCGCCAGATCGACTGCGATCTCGCGACTTTCCTTTTCCGAAACGCCCTGGTAGTAGAGCGGCACCTCGATGTTTTCCACCACCGTGAGTTGCTGGATGAGGTTGTAGCTTTGGAAGATGAAACCAAGCTTTTTCCCGCGGACTTGGGAAAGGTCGTCATCGGAGAGCTTCGAGACGTCAAGTCCGTCGAGGAAATATTGTCCGATCGACGGCTGGTCGAGACAGCCGAGGATGTTCAGCATGGTCGACTTGCCGCACCCGGAGGGACCGAGAATGGAGATGTAATCCCCCGGGAAGATCTTCAGATCGACACCGTGGAGGGCCTTGACGAGCGTGTCGCCCATCTGGTAGTGCTTCTCCACCCCGCGGAGCTCGATGACGGGCTCGCTGCTCGGTGGAGAGTTCATAGGTTCGGGGGCGGAGAGGCGGTGGCGTCGTCGCCGCTGCCGCATCAGGCGTTCTTGTCCGAGCGGGGCCGGGGCTTTTCGGTCGATGCAGTGGAATCGGCCTTCGCATCAACCGTGGCAGGGCGGGGACGACGGGCAACGCGGGCCTTGTCGACTTGGGCAGGCTCATAGTCGTCGGGCATTTTCAAGTAAACCTGCTCGCCTTCTTCCAGACCATCGCGCAGCTCGATGAAGTCGTTGTTGTGCGCGCCGATTTCGACGGTCCGGCGCTCATAGCCGGTGAGCGTTTTGCGGAAGACGAAGTGCTCGCCGTTTTCGACAAAAACCGACTGAACCGGGACATAGGTGACGTTCTCGAGTTCGTCGACGATGACTTCGACCTTGGCGCTCATGCCCGGTTTCAGAAATTCGTGGGTCCCCTCGATTTCGACCGTCGCCGGGTAGACCTTCAGCGAAGGGTTGTAGCGGGAGGCATTGGAGTCGGGGAGCACCGCCACCTTGGCGATGCGGCCGTTGAGGATTTTGTCAGGAACCGATTCGGCGGTGATGTAGACCTTTTGGCCGAGTTCGATCTTCTTGATGTGCGACTCGTGGATCTTCACCTCGACCCCGAGCTTGGACATGTCCGGTATCGTGATGATGGGTTGGCCGACCTTGAGGGTCGCCCCGGAGCTGATGCCTTCGTAGTAACGCGAGGTGTAATAGTCGGTGTTTGCACCTCCATAGGCGACGAGACCCACCTGACTGGCGCGGATGACGCAGCTGGCCAGCTGTTCCTCCAGATTCTCCCGCTTTTTCAGTTCGAGTTCGTAGCGGCGCTTCACGGTGCGGTATTTCGCATAGATCTGAGACATGAGGGCGAGCTTTTCCCGTTTCGTGCGAATCAGCGAAAGGAGGGCCTCCTCGTAGAGCGATAGCATCTTTTCCGCTTCCTTGGGGAATTCGTAATCGCGGAAGAGTTCGAGTTCCGTCTCGCTGCGTTGCAGGGCGAGCCGGGCCTTGTCGAGTCCGACGAGCTCGTTTTCGAGGGTTTGTTTGGTGATGAACTCCCGTTGATGAAGCCGTTTCGCCCCCTCAACCGACTCTTCGACCACGGACAGCTCGGAGGAGGCAAGAAGGGCCTCGTCGCGCATGCGGCGGATCGTCTGCTCGGCTTCACCATCTCCGAGGACATCTTCTTTCAGAAAGGTCCCGAAGTTGACGTTCGCAGCGAGGCTGTCGTTGGCCACGAGGGCGAAGGAGGCGACATTGGAGTCGTCGTTCTCCTCATCCGCGCCGCTCGACTTCTGCGCATCGAAGGCTTTCACGATAAGATCGGTGGCCTCCTTCTCGTAGGAGGCGAGGGAGTCGTTGTCGAAGGGAAGGCCAAGCTTTTTGAGAGTCTCCTGGGCGGCCCCGGCACCGACAAACTTCTGGAAGTCGAGCAGGGCGAAACGCAGGGCCTGCCGGGCCGCCTTGATTTCGCTGAGCGCCTCGCTCTCTTGGATTTCGATGTTCTGCTTCGCTTCGGCGTAGAGCGCGTCAGTCTGCTGGAACTCGACATCGTGATCGACGATCTCCTCCTCCAGCTCGGACTGGTCGAGCCGCACCAGCACCTTGCCTTTGGCGACATCTTCCTCGGTCACGTAATAACCCTCCTCGATGATCTCGAGGATCTTGATGCCGTTCGGCAGTTTCACCTCGTTGCGGAATTCGAGGAAATTCAACGCCTGGATGTTGCCGCCCTCCAGCACATCAATGACGAGGTCGCCGCGCTGGGCCACCGCCACGGGCAGGTCTTCTCCGCCTTTTTTCCGATCACCATCGCCGCGAAAGATCACGGTCAGAGAGATCACGACTGTCAGAACTGTTCCCGTGATGATCCATTTTTTCATGCGTTCGGGGAGGATCCTCAACGAGACTCATTTTCGAGTTTCTCTGCCCAAGATCCGTCTGGCTTAATATACAGGATGCCCATGTCCCTCCAAAGGCGCAAACGTGCCAAGGTATGGTCGATCAAGGTCGCGGTGCGTTGGTTCTGCGCGTCGACGAGGTCTTCCTGAGCGTCGACGAGGTCTCTGGCCTCGCCACGTCCGAGCTCGCCGAGCAGTTGCTGTTCCTCCAATCGGCGGGTTGCGAGGGCCACTCCTTGTTCGGCGATGGCGAAGCTAAGACGTTCCTGCTCGAGGGCTCTCCAGGAGTCGTAGAGTTGGAGGCGGGCGCGATCGCGTGCGAGCTCTTCGGCGCGTTTCGCCCGATCCACCTCGATCAGGGTCTCCCGGTAAATGTTCCGTTCAGACTTTCGATCGAGCGGCAGGTCCAGGTCAAGCGAGCCGGACCAGCGGCGCCGTTCCCGGTTGATTGCGGGGGTGGTATCGTTAGGATCGCTTCTCACGTTGTAGTCGAGGGCGACGTCGAGTTTCGGAAGGAGTCCGTTTTTCGCAACCTTGGTGCGGCGCTCCGCGTCTGCGACTTGGTCTGAGGCGGTCGCGAGGTCAGGGCGCGACACGAGAGCGACCGAGACGGCTTGCTCGAGGGAGATTCCCGGCTCGTCGATTCTGAGCTTCTGGAGTTCGCGATCATCGAGGATGATCTTGCTGTCGACCGGGATGCCCAGGGTGATCTTGAACTCATCAAGGCGGGCAAGATAGACGCGGATGGCGTCGATCCAGCGGCTCTCGGATTGGAGTTTGGCCTGGCGCAATCGACCAAGCTGATTCTGGGTGCGGCGGTCTTCGTCGGCCAGCGCCTCCTCGCGCTCGACGTTTTTGACGAACCCTTGGTAGGCCAAGAAATTGTTCTTCACGAGGTCGCGTGCCCGCAGGACTCCATAATAGTCGCTGACGAGATCGACGATGAAGGCGCGGCGGAAGTCGGCGAAGTCGCGGAGGGCGTAGAGGACGTTTCGCTCCTCCTGCGTGAGGGCTTCGAGGGTGACGGCGGAGCCCCCCCCCTGCAGGAGAGGTTGCACAAGCGAGACCGCAAGATCGGAATCGTTGACCGATCGGTTTCCCGTCAGGATGCGGAGGAAATCCTGCGTGAAGTCCGTGGAAAGTCTCGCGCCGGTTTTGAGCAGCCAGTTGAAACCGGCGGACTGCGTCCGCGAAAACGTGTTCGTCGCGACGATCTCGGTCATTCCCTCCTCAAGTTGGAAAGCGCGCGAGTCCGAGGCACGGGTGACGGTGCCGTCGGCATCGAAGATCGGAGCGAGACGATGTCTTGCCAAGGTCAGGTCAAGCGCCGCGAGGAAGAGGCCCTCCTTGGCGCTCTGATACTCGCGGCTGTGGTGGATTCCCTTGTCGAGTGAATCATCGAGATTGAGCAGCTTTGCCCCGGTCTCGTAAGAGGTGAACTCACCGAGGAAGTCGTCGGTCTGCGGTCTTGGCAACAGTTTCGAGAGGTCGGGCGGAGCGGGCGTGACAAGCGGCAACTCCTCCGGCTCGACGTTTTCCACCTCGTCGGACTTCTCGAAAAGGATCGCGTAGGCCTCCCGGTCGGCGCGGGCTTGGTAGAGCTGCGGGGAGCAGGAGACAAAGGAAGAGGCAATGAAGATCAGGATCCCGGCGAGGGCTCGCGGAAAATCATCCCCTCCCTGCCGCCTCGAGGGGGGGCGGGTTCTCTCCATTCTGTCGATTCGCATCCTTGACTCTTCCTTCGGGCAACTGTGCTACCGCCGCAAGGACGGCAACGTGCCATGGACCACGGACGAGCGGAGGTCTTGGAACGGGCCACCGTAAGCCGGATTCTGTTCGCCTGGGCCGTCTTCGACCCGGGCGGACGATCATTTCTCTAAGCCGTGGCTTTTGGCGACCACGACCTCCCCGCCGGAGCGGGGTGCGACTAATACCCGGATTTATCCCGCGACCGAAGCCGCGGGGCCGGACCGGCGGCCCGTTCACCCTGTTCTGTCTTGCACCGCATGGGGTTTTTCCTGCCCCCTCGGTCACCCTCGGGGCGGTGAGCTCTTACCTCGCCATTTCACCCTTACCCTTCTTCGCTCTGCGAGCTTCGAAGGGCGGTATCTTTTCTGCGACACTTTCCGTCGCCCTGCCATTACGACCGGGCGCCCCGGCTTTCACCGGGCATGCTGCCGTGTGGTGTCCGGACTTTCCTCTCCCTCCCGAAGGAGGCAGCGATCATCTCCGGCCCGTTCCAAGAGAAAAAGAGTAATGCCGGAACGCTCTTCGCGCCATGAGAAGATTCGCGGGCGCCCGGCCTGCAGGCCCGGGCAAGATTGACTTTCCCGGTCGAAACCTTACACTTCCCCTCCGTCCCCCGGTGCCGCGTCAGTCTGATCGGGGATCGGATTTTTTTATGAAACCACCCCGTCTTCTCCCGTCCGCGGTTTTCGTTGCTCTCGGTTTCGCTCTCGCCCTCCCGTCCGTCCGGTCCCAGCAAGGCCTCCGGCCCGGTCCGCGTCTTCTTCCTCCGGCCGGCTCGGCATCTGTTCCCGAACAGACTCCGCCGCTGGACGTGCCGCCTCCTGAATCGGTTCAGACCGATATATCCGAGATTGAATTGGATGCCATCGTCCGTGTCGAGGTGGACACGAAACAGCCGAACTATCGAGTGCCGTGGAACGTTGGCGGCATGGGCAGCGGAAATGGGACCGGCTTTCTCGTGGGTCCAAACCGATTCCTCACCAACGCACATGTCGTGAGCGACAGCCGCCTGATTTACATCAAGAACGTGAGCGATCCCGAGCCCTACAAAGCCCGGGTCCTTTATGTGGCCCATGATTGCGACCTCGCCCTGCTCGAGCTCGAGTCAGAAGCGGACTTTGAAGCCGGCTTCGAGGGGATCCAGCCGCTCCTTATCGGCGGGATTCCGAAACTCAACACCACTGTCATCGCCGTGGGTTACCCAATCGGGGGCGACCGTATCTCGGTGACGCGCGGGGTGGTTTCGCGGATCGATTTTCGCGGCTACAGCCACTCGGGCGTCGACAACCACCTTGCCATTCAGATCGACGCCGCGATCAATCCGGGGAACTCGGGGGGGCCGGTTCTGCAAAACAATCTCGTGGTCGGTGTGGCCTTCCAGGGCTACAGCGGAGACGTGGCTCAGAACACCGGTTACATGATTCCGGTCCCGGTGATCGAGCGGTTCCTGAAGGATGTCGAGGACGGCGACTACGACCGCTACGTCGATCTGGCGACGAGCTTCCTCAATCTCCTCAACCCGGCGCAGCGCCGGGCCCTCGGTCTGCCCAACGACGGGATTGGGGTGATGGTGGCCGAGGCCGATGCGGCGGGATCCGCGGGCGGCGTCTTGAAAACGAAGGATGTGCTCCTCTCCATCGACGGTCATCCGATCGCTTCGGACGGGTTCATCGAGATCGAGGGTGAGCGCGTCGACCTCAACGAAATCATCGAACGCAAGTTTGCTGGAGACACCGTGGCTCTCGAGATCTGGCGCGATGGCAAACGCGAGGAAGTCTCCGTGACTCTCAAGCGCTTCATTCCCTACCTCATCCAAGCGGTGCAATATGACAAGCAGCCGAGTTTCGTGCTCTACGCGGGGCTTCAGTTTCAACCGCTCGACCGGAACATGATGGCGGCACACAGCATCACTGATCTTCGCACCCGCTACTTCTACGGGCTCTACGGCGACGACGAAATCTACCGCGAGCGTCCCCAGGTGGTCGTTCTGACCGAGGTGTTGCCAGATTCGACGAACACCCACATCCAGACCTTCAAGCATCTTGTGGTGGATGCGATCAATGGAAGAAAAATCACCCTCCTGCAGGATGTCTACGATGCCTTCCACGGAGACTTCCACGAAGAGGGGCACGAGGACTACCACGTCGTGCGACTCGTCGGCGAAGAGCGTCCGCTGGTGCTGAAGCGCGAAGACTCGGCTGTTGCCCACGATCGCATCAAGTCGCAATACAACGTCAGTTTCGACCATTTCATCGAAAAGCCCGAGATCCTCGAAATCGAGGGCCTCTTTGAAAATCAGAGAAAAGGTGAGGATGCCGGCAAAGCCGAAAAGGCCGGCGCCGGATCGGAATCGGAAGAAAACCCGGAAGCGAAGCCTAAGGAGAAGGCTGAAGAAGCCGCGCCAGCCAAGAAAGCCGCCTGAGTATCGTCGCCACCCCTCTCCTGATTTCCTGCTCCTTTTGAGATGAACTTCCCCGCCCCTTCCCGTCTTTTCGCCCTCGCGATCCTTCTCACCTTCCCGGTCTCCGTGGCCGAGGCTCAGAAATCGACTCCCGAGAAGTCGATCGTGCGCGTCAATGCGACGCTGCAGGATTACAGTTTCCTCCGCCCTTGGGAAAAAGGCGTGCCGACTCCGCGTCGCGGCCTCGGTGCCGTGCTCGAGGGCGAACGAGTCCTCATCACGGCAGAAATGTGCGTCAACTCGACCTACCTCGAGCTCGAGCATCCTTCGAGCGGCGCCCGTGTCACCGCCCGGATCGTCGGGATCGATTACGAGGCCAACCTCGCGCTGCTCGAGCCCGCCGATTCGGATTCGAGGGTTTTTGAAGGGCTCGAACCGCTCGCGTTCGATGATTCCGTGGCCGCGGGGGAAACTCTCAACGTCTGGCAGATCGAGGACAACGGGGATGGGGTCTCCACTGATGTGGAAGTGCTCCGCGTCGATGTGGGTCGTTATTTCATTCCCGGCTCCGTTTTCCTGCTATACCAAGTGAAGGGTTCGCTGCAGGCCCGCACCAACAGCTTCACCCTGCCGGTGGTCAAAAATGGAAAGCTCGCCGGCATGCTCCTGAGTTATTCGTCCAAGGAGCAGACCGCGAGCGTGCTGCCGACTCCCATTGTGAAGGCCTTCCTTGCCGATCTCGAGGACGGTGACTACCAGGGTTTCCCCAATCTCGGCATCTCCTTTGCCCAGACTCTCGACGAGACTTTTCGCGAGTTCACCAAGATCACGGACCAGGAAGGCGGCATCTTCGTGCGCGAAGTGGGCAAGGGTGGATCGGCCGACAAGGCCGGAATCAAGAAGGGGGACATCATCCTCTCCATCGCTGGCCAGGCGATTGATGCGCGGGGCAATTACAATCATCCGAAATACGGGAAGCTCAGTTTTTCTCATCTCGTCCGAGGTGGCGTCAAGGTCGGCGACTCGATCAAGCTCGAACTGGTCCGCGAGGGTGAGACTCTCACTGTCGATGTCCCGCTGCTTCGCAAGATGCCCGGGGACTTCCTCATCGATCCCTACATGTTCGACCGTGGGCCGAAGTATTTCATCTTTGGGGGCCTCATTTTTCAGGAGCTCACCCTGCCCTACCTCGAGAGTTGGGGGGATGACTGGACGAACCGCGCCCCCTTCAACCTGGTCCACGCCAATGCCGATCCGCTTCCGTTCGAAGAAGAGGGACGCGAAAAACTCGTCTTCCTCAGCAACGTGCTCAAGACTCCGAGCACGTTGGGCTACGAGTCGATCAACTCCGTGGTGCTCTCCAAGGTCAACGGCGTTTTTATCAAGAACATCAAGGATCTTGCCACCGCCTTCGGCGCGGTACCGGAGAACGGTCTTCACACCGTGGAGTTCGACGATTTCCCCAAAGTGATCTACGTGGACGATCGCGTCTCGAAGCTGGTGAACCAGCAGCTCATTCAATACGGCATCGGGCAGCTCGAGCGGCTCGAGTGAGCGCGTCCCGGTCGCCTTTCGAGACGGGGCGTGTGACGGATCTACCGACCGAACCCCGGCGCCATGTCGATCAGGGGATGATCCGGTGCGCGCTAAGGATGCGGTGCACTGCCGCCCTCAGTTCGGTGGGCGCGTAGGGCTTGGGCAAGACGCCCTTGAATCCGAAAGCGGCCGGGCTCGACATCGCGGGGGCATCCGAGTAGCCGCTCGAGACGATCGCGAGCACGTCAGGATCGGTCTGGAGGAGGCGTCGCATTGTCTCGACGCCGCCCATGCCGTTTTCGATCGTGAGGTCGCAGATCAGCAGGTGAAACCGCTCGCCCCGCTGAATCGCCTCGGTATAGACTGCGAGCGTCTCGCGTCCCTCCTTCGTTTCGACGACCTCGTGGCCGGCTCGGCGCAGGGTCGCGGCCATGAGCCGGCGGATCGGAGCGTCATCCTCGAGAATGAGAATCCGAGTGCCCACGAGGAGGGCTTCGCTGTCTTCTTCATCGAGGCTGGATTTTAGCACCGGGATCTCGAAATTCGGATACGCGGGGACACCGTCGGCCTCGCCAAGCTCTTCGGGCCGGCGTCCGAGGGGGGCGCAGAAAGTCGCGATGGTGCCCTTGCCTTCCTTCGACTGGAGCTGGATGAAACCGCCGTGGGCCTTGGCGATCGACTCGCAGACGGTGAGGCCGATGCCGGTCGCGTTGTTCTCGCGCCGCGTTGTGAAGTAGGGCTCGAAGACGCGCGCGAGATCCTGATCGCTCATACCGTGGCCGGTGTCGATCACTTCGATGAGGAGGTGGTCCTCATCCGCCGGCGTGTGCGAGCTGCGGATCTTGAGGACTCCTTCAGGAGTCACCCGAGAACTCCGCACGATGAGGACTCCGCCATCGGGCATGGCCGCGGCGGAATTGGTGACGAGATTCTCGATGAGCCGTCCGACTTGGGCTGGATCGACATTGGCGACGACTCCGGCGTCGGCGACCTGATACTGGTAGCGGATCTCGGGATGCCTGAGCCGCTGTTCGGTCAGGATCCTCCGGATCAAATCAGGGATCCGGGTGCGCTCGCGGATGGGGCGCCCACCCCGGGCGAAGGTCATGAGTTGCTGGACGAGTCCGGTCGCTTTCGAAGCGGCGGCCTGTGCTTCCTCGAGCATGCTCTGCAACTCGGCATCTTCGGGATGGCGTTCGCGGGCAAGGCTGACGTTTCCTGTCAGAGTGGTGAGCGAGTTGTTGAAATCGTGGGCGAATCCGCGGGCGAGGAGACCGAGCCCCTCGAGGCGATGCTGGCGGACCTGCTCGGCGGCCTCGAGCCGGGTCGCGGTGATGTCGGTGAAAAGGATGAGAACGCCCCCTTGGGTGGGATAGGCGCGAACCTCAAACC
>NEUQ01000083.1 GCA_002288445.1 Verrucomicrobiia bacterium Tous-C2TDCM
GCATCGCCGGCAAGTCGATCCGAAACATCGCCTCGCGAGTCGAGAGCGGGGCGAAGAACCTGCTCTTCCCGAACGTCCTCTTCGAGAAGTTCGGAATCCGCTACTACGGTCCCATCGACGGGCACGACCTCGATCTGCTCGTGAAGACCTTCGAGTTTCTCAAGGAACAGGAAGAGCCGGTGATCCTCCACGTGATCACCGAAAAGGGCCGTGGCTACGAGCCCGCCAAGGCGAACCCGATGAAATTCCACGGACTCGGCCCCTACAAAACCGAGACCGGCGAAACGCCTCCGGGCGGGGATCCCACCTTTTCCTACCTCTACGGCACCCACCTCGGCAAATTCGCCCAACAAGACGACAAGATCGTCGCCGTCACGGCCGCGATGCCGAGCGGCACCGGCCTCGTCGAGTTCCAAAAAGTCGTGCCGGAACGCTACTACGACGTCGGCATCGCCGAGGAACACGCCGCCCTTTTCGCCTGCGGCCAGGCCGTGCAGGGGCTGAAGCCTTTCCTCACGATCTACTCGACTTTCTTCCAGCGCGCCTACGACATGGCCGTGCACGACATCGGCATCCAGAATCTGCCGGTGCGCCTTTGCATGGACCGCGCCGGACTCAGCGGCGACGACGGACCGACCCACCACGGTCTTTTCGATATCGGCTACATGCGCCACATCCCGAACTGGATTTTCATGCAGGCGAAGGACGAGGACGAATTCGTCGACATGCTCTGGACGATGGCCAACTACAACGACGGTCCCTCGGCGATCCGCTATCCCCGTGGTGCCGGCAGCGCCGTGACGCCAAAGGCGCAGCCCGAGCTCCTCGAGATCGGGAGGGCTGAGGTCGTGGCCGATGGCACGGACATCGCCCTTTTCGGCCTTGGAAACCTGTTCGAAATGGCGGAAAAAACGCGCGACCAACTCGTCGCGATGGGCTACTCCGTCGCCCTGGTCAATCCTCGCTGGATCAAGCCGCTCGATACGGCCTGCATTGAGAAGTTCGCCCGTCAGTGCGGCTGCGTCCTCACCTTTGAGGACCACACCCTCATGAACGGATTCGGTGCCTCGATCATCGAGCACCTCAATGACGCAGGTATTGTCTGCCCGGTCGAGCGGATCGGCTGGCCGGATGAATTCATCGAGCACGGTCGTCCCGACATCCTCCGCGCGAAGCACGGTCTGACGGTGGAAAACGCGGTGGAGAAGGCCCTGAAGCGTCTGCCAGCTGTGCCGAAGCACGCTCTGGCGGGCTGAGACGGAAACCACGCCGCGGGCGATGTTCCGGTGGGGCCCGACTCGAGGCATCGGTTCCAAGGGCCACAACCTGAAACAGGTCGCTTTGATTCCGACCATGCCACCGGAGATCCAGCGAGCCCGACTCCTAGAATGTCTTGGAGGCCCTTGGCCCGAGGGCGCGCCTCTCCATCCCTGCCTCCGCGAAACGACCCAGAAGGACGGTTACCGGATCGAGTCGATCACCTACGAAGCCCCCAGCGGCCTCGGAGACGGAGCGATCGAGGCGATCCCCGCCCTGCTCCTCGTCCCCGACGGTGTCGATGCCGGACATCCCGCACCCGCCGTCGCGGTCTGGCACCAGCACAACGGCGAATGGCACCTCGGCAAAAGTGAACCGGCCGGTCTCGCAGGCGATCCCTCTCAGCACGTCGGCGTCGCGCTGGTGAACGAGGGCTACGTGGTCCTCTGTCCCGATGCCCAGTGTTTTGAAGAGCGTCAAGATCCTGACGGACGTCAAAAAGACGGCGACTACGAACGTTTTGAATTCCTCCGCTACCTTGTGCACGGCAAATGCATGGCCTGGAAGAACATCCTCGACATGCGGCGCGCGGTTGACTTCCTCGTCTCCCGTCCTGAGGTCAGGGCCGAACGGATCGGCTGCCTGGGTCACTCGATGGGCTCGACCCATACCTGGATCGTCGGCCCCTTCGAGCCACGCCTGAAGGCCCTCGTCGGCAACTGCTGTCTGCCCACCTACTCCGCAATCCACGCGCGTGGCCTCCTGCACTGTTTCCCGAATTTCGTCCCCGGTTGGCTCCGCTATGGAGACATTCCGGAGATCGCCGCGCTCACTGCCCCGCGCCCCCTGCTCCTGAACCTCGGCGAGGACGACAGCGGCAGCCCGATCGACGAAGCCTGCGCCGGATTGACCCGCATCGCGGCCGCCTACGCCGACGCCGGGGTGGCGGATCACTTCGCGTCGTTCATCGAAGCCGGCGTTAGCCACCTCCTCTCAGCAGCGATGTGGGAGAAGACGAGAGACTGGTTCGCGAAGCATCTGCGCGAGTGACCGGGCACCTCGATCGGCCGCGTCACGGGAGCGGCGCTCTCGCCCCCTTTTGCTTGCCGAAAATCTTCTGTCCAAGGCGCTTCAGCGGCTGCCCTTCGTCCTCTATGTCACTGATCTCCTCGGCGCGGTGCATGATCGTCGGATTTCCCGGCTCGGGGAAGGTCGCGGCGGCGTCCTCGCCGATCTCACTGCGGACGTCTTCATCGTAGCTCGTGAAGGTAGCCTCCTCGTCCGAGCGAACGACGATGGGCTGGATGAAGATCATCAACTCGGAACGGGATTTGGCGACGCTGGCGTTCTTCGCGGCATAACCGATCAGGGGAATGTCCTTGAGGATCGGAATGCCCTGATCCTGAACATTCTTCGACTCGGAGATCAATCCGCCCAGGATAATGGTGGATCGGTTCGCCACGGAGACGGTCGTATTCAGTTCTTGCTTCCCGATGATGGGGATTTCGTTGGCATCGATCAGTTGCTGACCCACGACCCGGTCGTTGATCTGCACGATGTCGAGCGTCACCTCGTTATCCTCGTTGATCGTGGGAAGGACCTCGAGTTTCAAGACGACGTCCTTGTAGGCGACGGTCGAGCGGACCGAGTTCGGATTATCCGTATCGGTCACCGCGGTCTCTGGGTAGGGCACCTCTTGTCCGGACGTGATCTCGGCCCGCTTTCCGTTCTGCGTGTAGACCACCGGCCGGGAAAGTACCTTGAATCGCTGCGTCTCCTCGAGGGCAGTGACGATGACATCGAGCGACTCACCGATCTGCCCGTAGAAGTTCAGACCGTTCGACGGGCCGAAGGGCGTCGAGGTGATCATGTTGGCCATGTTCGAGATGTTACCGTTCGCGATGACATTGGCAGGGCCGTTGAGATTGCCGCTGGTGAAGCCCCCACTGCCTGGCTTCGTCCCGTTCCATTTTGCGAAGCGCTGGATGTAGTCGACGCCGAATTGGGTATCATCGGTGAGAGTCAGTTCGCCGATGACGGTGGCAAGGTAGACCTGCACCGGGCGCCGATCGAGCCGGTCGATCATGTCGAGGACGATCTGTTCGGATTCGCGCGTGCCAGACACGATGATGGAATTCGACTGGCGGTCGGCAATGACACGCGTTTTGCCGACGAGCACGGAGATGGGGGCGACATCGTCGAGCGGGAAGGAGATCTGATCTTCGCGACCGCCCACTTCTTCCGCGGAGGTTTGCTGGTTGCGGTTCTGATTGTTCTGCTGGTTTTGGTTCGTCCCCGTCAAGGTCGATAGCTGCGAAGACGTGACCGGAGTGGGACGGGTCTGGATTTGCCGACCACCCGGCAACATCGTCTCGCCGGTGCCGGTATCCTGCAGCACATCGACGAGGACGGGGAGGATGTCGTTTGCCTTCACATACTTTAATTTCCGTTCGACCGGCTCATGGTTGTCGAGGGGCCGGTCGAACTGCTGGATCAGCTCGAGGATGTAGGCCGCATCCGTGGGCGAAGCGACGATCATGACACGGTTGAGACGATCGTCAGGGATGAGCTGGGCCGCGGGCTGGTCGGCTGTGCCGATCCCGTTCATGACGTTGCGGGAACGGCTGCTCTGGCTCGCCGCGGCCTGGCTCTGCTGACTGCTTTGATTCGACTGGCTCGGCTGGGCCTGACCCTGCTGCGATGAAGGGGTGCGAGCTCCGGAGACCGTTCCATTTCGTTCGCCTTGGCGCTGGCGCTCCTCCATCCGGGCGTCCATCGCCGCCTGGATGATCTGGGCGACGACATTGGACTCCGCGAACTCGAGCTGGACGAACTCGGTGATGAGGGGAGCATCATCGACCGGGTGATCGATGATCGATTTCAGGCGGATGAATTGCCGCACGATCGGACTCGTCTCGGTAATGAGAAGGCCGCGCGGATTGGTCACCGGGGTGATGCGACCGAATTCATTGAGGACGACGTGATTGCTGAAAATCGTCGCGGCATCCTCCGGATCGACAAAGTCGAGCTCCATAAAAAATCCGACGAGAGACTCACCCTCGGGCAGCATCCCCGGATCCGTGTAGATGACGACTCCCTCGCTGAAGGAAGGGCTGCCGCCGCCCTGCCGGGTTCCTCCGAGGAGGATCTTGACCTGCTTGTCGTTCTCCGGCTCGACGACGAGGACGTAGCCGTTGACGAGGAGGGCCGCCTCAATGAGCCGGATCGCCTCGTCTTTCGAGACATCACTGGGTGTCACGAGACTCACTTGCGGTCCGTTGAAGATCGTGCTGTCCTTCACGATCGGCTTCTCAATGAGGCGCTCGTAGATGTTGAGGATGTCATTGACCGGGTTCAGCGGAAACTGAAGGCTGACGCGGTCGCCGACGATGTTGGATCCCGGTCCACCCGGTCCACCCGGTCCACCCGGACCTTGCACTTGAGACGGAGCCTGAAGGGGCTGCGAGGGCTGGGGACGATCCTGCGTTGGATTGTTATCCTGCGATCGCGTCGGGAGAGACAGAAGGGGATGGCAAGTTAGGGCGAGAGCCACGCTCCATCCCGCCACGGCACTTTTTCGCCGCGGCCCCTTGATAATCAAGCTGTTCATGTCTGGTGTTTCGGCCAAGGAGGACCTGAACCGGGATAAACCCCGAGCTTGGCCTTTCGATTTAAACTATCTCGATCCCTGAGCTGTCTTTCTACCTTAGCACCCCATCGATCACAACCCCCAATGCAGCGGAACCGCCACCTCGATTACGGAAATCAGGATCATTCTTAAAAAGAAAAACTAGGACTCGACCCGGCTCGCGATTTCACCTTCGGCAAGGCGGGTCCGGACCAATTCGCCGGGCTGCACTTGGTTCGCGGAGGTAATCAGACGCCCGCCCGAACCCGTCGTGAGCGAATACCCCCGTTTCAAGACTCCGTCAGGACTCAGTGAATGCATCAGATCACCGGTCGATCGGAGACGTTTCGCCAGGTCGTCGAGGCGGCGTTTGGCGGCGCGATCGAGCGCCCCGGCGAGAAAGGCGACTTCCCCGGAATGCCGGGAAACAGCCCGCTCGGGCTGGATCGCGGCCAGAGAGCGGCGAGCCGCATCGACCGAAGCACGCGCCCGCTGGATTCGGCCCGAGATCAGATAATCCATGCGTTCCTCCAGGAAATCGAGTGTCTGCATCCACGATCGGATTTTTCGTCCGGGCTCGCGGGCCTCGATCTCGCGACGGAGGGAAAGGACGTGTCGCTGATGCCGGGCGAGGCCTCCGTCCGTCCTGGCCTCGAGGGCTTCGCGAAGCCGGACGAGGTGGCGGAGCAGGGTGGATCCGTCGGGCGCGGCATTCTCAGCAGCGGCACTGGGAGTCGGCTCACGGCGGTCGGCGACAAAGTCGGCGATGGTGAAATCAATCTCGTGTCCAACGCCGGACATCACGGGAAGCGAGCAGGAGGCGATGGCCCGGGCGAGGATCTCCTCGTTGAATGCCCAGAGATCCTCGATGCTACCTCCACCGCGGGCGACGATGACGAGATTGGGGCGCTGCCCACCGCTCGCCTCATCGAAAAAGCGCACTCCGGCGGCGATTTCCTCGGCCGCTCCGTCGCCTTGGACTCTCGCCGGATAGATCATCACCCGCACCCACGGGGCACGCCGCGACAGGACGTGGATCATGTCGCGGATCGCCGCGCCCGTCGGCGAGGTGACGATGCCAATACTTGTCGGGAATGAAGGGATGGGCTGTTTTCGCTCCGAATCAAAGAGCCCCTCGGCCTCGAGCTTGCGTTTGAGGGCCTCGAACTTCGCCTGGAGATCACCGTGGCCCTTCGCCTGAACCGACTGTGCGACCAGCTGATACTGCCCGCGCGCCTCGTAAACGGAAAGGTTGCCGTAGACTTGCACCTGCATCCCATCGACGAGCCGCACCGGACATCGCATCGCCGCGCCCTTGAAAAAAACGCAGGAAAGTTGGGCGAAGGAATCTTTCAGCGTGAAGTAATGATGACCCGAGCCGGGGAGACGATGGTTGCTGATCTCACCTTCGATCCAGACGCCGGAAAAGCGATCCTCGAGGCTTTCACGGATCAGGGCGGTGATCCCCGCGACGGTATGGACGTGCTCGGACATTCGTTTCAACCCCGCATCGCCACGATCGCGGCAGCCATGTCTGTCTGTCCGAAAAGCGCCGTGCCAGCGACCATCACGTTCGCACCATGAGAGGCGGCGATCGCCACGGTGCGCTGGTCAATCCCCCCGTCGACCTCGATGTGGTAGGAGAGGCCGAGTTGCTCGCGGTGATCGCGGGCGGCGGCGACTTTCGGCATGGTCTCGGCCTCCATGAAGGCCTGACCGCCAAAGCCGGGAACGACGGTCATGACGAGAAGCAGGTCGATCTCGCCAAGATAAGGCACGACCGTGTCGAAGGGCGTCGCCGGGTTCAGGGAAAGCCCGCAACCCAGACCGGCCGCACGAATGCGGCGGAGCGTTTCCCGGACATCGTGCTGGGCCTCGACGTGCACGGTGATGCGATCAGAGCCGGCCGCGATGAAGCGGTCGAGGTATTTGTCCGGTCGCGTCATCATCAGGTGCGTGTCAAGCGGCAGGCGCGTCTGCGGCCGCACCGCGGCGACGAACTGGGGGCCGAAGGAGACGTTTTCGACAAAGTGGCCGTCCATCACGTCGAGATGAAGCCAGTCCGCCCCGGCCTGCTCAGCCCGGCGGACTTCCTCGCCCACTTTCGACCAGTCGGCGGCGAGGAGGGACGGGGCGATGATTCGGGTGTTGCAGTCGCTCATGACGGGTCCATTATCTTCACGCTTTCCGGCTTCCGCAACCCTGCCTCCCGGATTCCTTTCAGACATGGTCTTTCCCACACCGGACGATGGAGCCGATGCTCCGATCGAGTTTTCGAGCGATACCTTCCTCATGGAGCAGGCGCTGCGTCAGGCCCGCCGGGCCTTTCAGGCCGGCGAAGTGCCCGTTGGGGCGATCATTGTCCAAGACGGCTCGATCATCGCCCGCGCCCACAACCAGGTCGAGACCCTGCGAGACGCCACCGCTCACGCCGAGATGCTCGCCCTCAGCCAGGCCCAGGAAGCTCTCGGCGACTGGCGTCTCACCGACTGCGACCTCTACGTGACCAAAGAACCCTGTCCCATGTGCGCGGGAGCGATCGTCCACTGCCGGATTCGTCGCGTCATCTTCGGAGTGGGCGATTCCAAGGGCGGTGCGGCCGGGGGTCTCCTCAACCTCCTGCAGCAGCCGACCCTCAATCATCGCAGCGAGATCACGCCTGGCGTCCTCGAAACCGAATCCCTCGCCATCCTCCAATCCTTCTTCCGCGCCGCCCGCGAGGCCGCCAAGGAAAAACGATCTTCCATTGACTCAGGTGGATCTGACCTTGCCTGATCGCACCTCTTTCAAAACGACTTTTCACCTTTTCCTTTTCCACCTTTTACCGCCCCAAGGGCGCCCATCATGCGTTTCACGAACCTCGCCAGCCACCCTGACATTGGCGCCAATTCCTACCTCCTCGAACTGGGCGAGACCCTCCTCGTCCTCGATGCGGGCACGCATCCGAAGCACACCGGCCGCGACACCCTGCCCCTCTACGAGGATCTCCCGCGCGACGCAATCGACGCCATTCTTGTAAGCCATCCCCACCTCGATCATATCGGGGCCCTGCCCGTGCTGATGCGTGAGCAGACCGAGGCGGCCGTCGTGATGAGCCAACTCACCCGCGAACACGGCAGCGTCCTCCTCCACAATTCGGTCAACGTGATGAAAGCCCAGCGTGAGGAGCTGAACGAGCCCCTCTACCCACTTTACACCCACGGCGAGGTCGACGCCTGCGTGCGGCGCTGGATGACGCGAGAGCCAGGCGAGCGTTTCTCCATCGGCGATCGCGACCGCGTTTCGGTGGAATTCTTCCGCGCCGGTCACGTCCTCGGAGCCGTCGGAATGCAGATCGAGGCAAACGGCCACCGGATTTTTTACACTGGCGATGTGCATTTCGAAGATCAGACCGTCACGAAAGGCGCGGATTTTCCCACCGATTCCATCGACACCCTCATCATCGAGACGACTCGAGGCGACTACGACCGCGATCCCGCTTACTCCCGGGAACGCGAGAAACAGCGCTTCGCCGACTCCGTCAACGCCTCGCTGGGCAGGGGTGGATCCGTCCTCGTGCCGGTCTTCGCCTTCGGCAAAACGCAGGAGCTGCTTTTCATGCTGAAAGAACTGTTCGACGAGGGGCTCGTCCCCCACCTCCCCGTTCACATCGGCGGACTCAGCTCGAAAATGACGGAGGTGACCGACCGCTTCTGCGACCATCCCGACAGGCTCCATCCCGGTTACCGCCTCCTCCACGACTTCCCCGATCTGCGCCGTCTCGCCCGCGGCCGCAAAGAACCCGACTTCCACCCAGGTGCTCTCTACGCCCTATCGAGCGGCATGGTCTCCGAGCACACCGTCTCGCACCGATTCGCCCGCCGCATCCTCGCCTCGGAACAAAACGCGATTCTCTTTGTCGGCTATGCTGATGACGAGGCACCGGGCGGTCGCATCCTCGCCGCCGGGCAGGGCGGACGCGTCGCGCTTTCCTCCGGATCGGACCACGAGAGCGAAATCCGCTGCGCCGTCGAGCGCTTCGATTTCAGCGGTCATGCTCCGCGCGAACAACTCGCCGACTACGCCGTGGCCTGCTCACCGAAAACCATCATCCTCGTCCACGGCGACGAATCCGCGCGTGGCTGGTTTCTCGAGACGCTCGGAAAACGTCTCCCGAACGCCCGCATCATCATCCCCGCGCCGGGTCACGCGATCGATCTTTGAGCGGCGTCAACCACCTAGGCCGTAAAAAATCCCCGCGATGCTGGCCGTCAGCAGACTCGCGATTGTCCCACCGACCATGGCGAGAAGACCAAGCTCGGCGAGATCTCCGCGACGCTCGGGTGCGAGCGAACCGATCCCGCCAATCTGGATACCGATGGAACTGATGTTCGCAAAACCGCAAAGGGCGAAAGTCGCGAGAAAAATCGTCTTGGACGAGAGCATGGCCGCCTCCTTCATCTCGCTGAGCTTGAGGTAGGCGACAAATTCGTTGGAAACCAGCCGCATCCCGAGGAGCTGACCGAACCGCAGGATGTCACCCCAGTCCGCCCCAACCGCCGCGGCAACCGGCGCAAAGGCGAATCCAAGGATCGCTTCCAGCGAAAGCGTCGGGAAGACACCGCCGCTCGCCCTTGAAATGATCCCGTCGATCCATCCCGTGGCGCCCCCGAGGCCGCCGACCCAGCCGAGGACTGCATTGAGCATCGCGATCAAGGCGACAAACACGATCAGGATCGCCGCGACATTGAGCGCGAGCTTGAGACCCTCGCTCGTCCCTCCCGCGATCGCATCGAGAAGATTGCGACCGTGCTTGTCCTTCGGCACGAAGAGGTCCTCTCGAATGGAGTCCCGCTCGGGCACGAGGATCTTGGCGACATAGAGTGCCGCCGGCGCATTCATCATCGAGGCGGTAAGCAGTTGTTTGGCCACCGCCGCCTCGACCACCGGATCACCGCCACCGAGCGTCACCACATAGAGGCCGAAGACGCTGCCGGCGATGGTCGCCATGCCGCCGGTCATCAGCGCCATCAACTCGGATCGCGTCATCGCCGAAAGGTAGGGCTTCACGACGAGAGGTGCCTCGGTCTGGCCAACGAAGATGTTCGCCGCGGCTGCGAGGCTCTCAGCTCCAGAAAGTTTCATCAGGCGCGTCATCACCCAAGCGAATCCGAAGACGATCCGCTGAAGCACGCCGAGGTAGTAAAGCGCCGAAGTCAGCGCCGAGACGAACAGGATCACCGGCAGGACCTTGAAAGCGAAGCCGTAGCTCGACCCGTCAACGAGTTCGCCGAACATGAACCTCGCGCCGATGTCGCTGAATCCAAGGAGCCTGACAAACCCGGCCGAGATCGCCTCGACCATCCCGCTGAAGGGCGTTGCGAGGATAAGGAAGGCGAGGAGGCATTGTATGAGGAGTCCGCCCGCGACAAGCCGCCAAGGAATCGCGTTCCGGCTGCGACTGAGAAGATAGCAGATCCCCAGCAAGGCGGCGGTTCCGACGAGACCCCTGAGAAGTTGTTCGATCATGTGATACAGCGAGTTCGAAGAATGACGCCCGGCCGGGTCCGGACCTGGTAATGGATCGCCGCATCCGCCGGACGGGTCAACCGCGGACGGGCGCAGGCGGTTCGGTTCCCGCTCCGGCTCGTGGAATGCGGACAAAAAATGACGAATGCCTGACTCCAAGAGCCGGGGGCCATCGTTACGGGAGAGGCTCCGGACGCCTAACTTCGCATCACCGGGACGTTTCTTATGACCATCCTGATTCCAGGCACCGGTGGAACATCGGAGTTGTTCAGCGACTACCGATTTCCGTTCCCCTTTCGAGCCGTCGATTTTCCGGCTCCGGACTCTTCGAAGATGACGATGAAAGACTACGCGGAGCAGTTCGTCCACCATCACGGCATCGCCCCGGGCGATTCGCTCGTCGGGATGTCTCTCGGAGGCATGCTGGCCTGCGAAATCTCGAGGGCAATGGAGATTTCCCAAGTGGTTCTGATCTCCTCCGGAACCCGAAGCGAGCACCTCAACCCGCTTCTCCGCCGGCTCGGCTTTCTCGCTCCCGTCATGCCGTTCGGTTGGCTGCAATCACTCCCCACTCCGCCGGTTTCGCGATTCCGCCGCCGCTTGTTCGGAATGTTCCGCAAGGTGGACGCCACTTTCCTGAACTGGGCTTGCTCGGTTGCTCCACGGTGGGAGGGAACAGAGGACCATCCGAACCTGACCCAGATCCACGGCGACCGGGATCCGGTGTTTCCGTTCTCCTACCAAAGGGAAAAAATCCACCACCGCCTCAGCGGCGCGTCCCACCTCGCCGTCCTCGAGAAACAAGAGGAGATCAACGAGATCCTGCGTCGTCTCCTCGACGGGGGACACCGCGACAGCCTTGCTGCACCGCTGGTCTCCCGGGCAAAGAATCCCGTCTCCGGCACCGAGGCCACTTCGTTGCCGCAGTCCCGAAGGGGGGGCCATCCTCTCACAACATCACTTCCCTCGCACCCTCGCGCGCCGACTTGAGACAAGCGTCGAGCACGATCTGCGTTTTCAGGGAGATGTCCGGCCAATGCGGATCGGGCAGTCCGCCGAGGACGAGGTCGCCGAACTTCCGGAAGAGTCTTGACTCCTGCGCTGTGGCGTGACTGTCGGAATATTCGCGGGTCGCGACCCGTCGGGAGTGCCGCTCCATGTGGAAGTGGCAACCCTCCACTGCGAAGTGGGCCTGCTCAATCTCAAAGGCGAGTTCAGGACCATGGAAGGGCAGCACAAAGTCGCTCACGTGGATGTGCCCCCCGGTGCCGCTGAGGTTCACCCACTGCTGGTGCTCGTTTTCGAAGCTGCAGTAGAACGAGGCGGTGACACCCTCCGAAAATACCAGTTCGGCCGACAGGGAAACCGGCACTGAGTGATGCTCACGGATCATGCGCGCCGTCACCGAGACCGGCATCTCATAGCCCAGTGCCCAGAGGATGATGCGGACGTTATACCATCCGAGGTCGCCGAGACTGCCGAGCGGCTCGAGGCCCGGATTGAGGCGGATGTTTTCGGTAAAAAACTCCTCCGGAGC
>NEUQ01000084.1 GCA_002288445.1 Verrucomicrobiia bacterium Tous-C2TDCM
CAAGTGGGCTCTCGAGAGCAACATCGACGGAGGCAAAATCCGCAATCCGAACACCCCGCCCGCCGAGATTCTCGAGGGGATGGACTCGACCGAGGCGAAGGGCTACGACAGTCTCATCGTCGGTAGCAGCGGCAAGGTCTGGTTCAATCGCAGCAAGGACACTTGGTTCGTCAAGCCCGGAAAACTCATGGACGGCTTCGACTATCCAGCCGCCTCGATTCCTCGTGCCCGTGGCGAAAATCCCCACAACGAGTTCTTCGACGCGGTCAAGGCCAATGATCCCGCGTTGCCGCAATCGAAGTTCGCCCAGAGCGGACCCTTTACCGAAATGGTCCTCCTCGGCAACCTGGCCGTCCGCCTCAACAAAAAGGTCGAGTGGGATTCCAAGAGTCTCAGCTCGCCGAATTGCCCCGAGGCCGCGAAGCTCATCAAGCGCGATTACCGCGAGGGGTGGACGCTCGAGGCGTGAGTTTCTTCGGCGCGATTCAGTGCGGTCAATCCAACGGGAGTCCTTTACGGGCTCCCGTTTTGCGTTCACCTTCGGGCTATGAGATGGATCTTCGTCCTTGCCACCTGTTTTTTTCTGGGCGCCTGTGCCGATGCGCAGGAGAAGGAGTTCACCGACGAGGTGGCGAAGCAGATCACGGATGCTTTTCAAGAGGAGGAATTCGATCCGGTCATCGACCTGACTGCCACGATCGGCCCCGAAAGCCGCTGGATCCAAATTCGTGCGACGGCCCTGCAGCGCCGCGGTGAGCAGCGTTTCTTCGACGCCAAGATCAAGGAATCGATCGACGACTTTGATGCCTTCCTCGCGATGGTCCCAGAGCAAGATCCCCATCACTGGCAGCGAGGGCTCTGCTATTATTACGCGGAAGAGTATGAAAAGGGCAAAGCCCAGTTTGAGCGCCATCAGACCGTGAACTCCCAGGATGTCGAAAATGCCGTCTGGCATTTTCTCTGCGCGGTGCGGGCCCCCGGTGGCAATGTCGCGGCCGCTCAAAAGGAATTGATCCCGATCGAGGGTGACGGTCGCATCCCGATGAAAGAGGTCCACGAACTCTTCGCCGGACGGGGTTCGGTCGAGGCGGTCCTTGCGGCCGTGAAGGAAGACAACGACGGGGTCCTTACTGACCGCGAGCGCAACCATCTCTGCTACGCCCACCTTTATCTTGGCCTGTATTATGAGGCGATCGGGGAAACGGCCAAGTCTGCCGAGCACATCCGCCTTGCCGCCTTCGACTACTCGATGGACCATTACATGGGCAAAACCGCCCAAGTCCATGCAAAGCTGCGCGGGGTGAAGGCGGTGCGGTGAGATTAGCGCCAGTCGCGGTGGGCACGGCCCCCCGCCTCTCCGGGTTGCTGGGCAACGAGGATCTCTCTGCGGTATCCCCCTAGCTCGAATGCGGGTATTGCGGTCTCCCACTTGACTGGTAAGGTGGTCTTACCAATGGAAGCGATAGCCATCAGAAAACACAGCCTAGTCGAGGATCTTTCCGACCGCCTCGCCGGTGCGATCCGCTCGGGCGGATTGGCGATGGAGGGGCTCCTGCCCTCCGAACGGCATCTGGCGGAGCAATTCGGTGTGAGTCGTCCTGTCGTGCGCGAGGCGATGAAGCGGCTAGAGCTCCAGGGGCTCGTCGCGGTAAGGCAGGGGATCGGCGTCCGCGTCACCGACCGGCTCCACGCGCCGATGACAAGCGCCGCCCGCTTGCTGTTGCCCGAGGAGGGGGAGCGGCTCCGTCAGGCCCTTGAGTTGCGTGCCGTCCTTGAACCCGAGATCGCGCGACGTGCCGCCGAGCGGGCCACCGCGGTCGATCGAGAGCGTCTGCAGAATCTCCACTGTGATCTGGAAAGAGCCCGCGACCTTGCCATCGCGATGGAGGCGGACCTTGCCTTTCACCGAGAGATTGCGAGGGTTTCAGGCAATGAGATTTTCGGTCTGATGCTCGATTCGATCACCGATCTCGGGCGCGAGAGCCGTCGCGCCACGATGAGCGAGGCCGGCTTGGGGCGCGCCGTGAAACAACACGCCGCAGTCCTTGATGCGATCCTTTCCGGCGAGGCGCAGGCCGCCGAGAAGGCGATGCGTCTCCACATCGAAAGCGCGGTGAGCGATTTACTCGCGCATGGGGGAAAGGAGCAGGAGAAATGAGCTTGCCGCCTTTTCGAGCTTCACTGCTTCTCACTCTGGCCGTCAGTGGGCCGGCGATGGCAAGGTCGATCGACTTCGCCACGGAGATTCGTCCGCTCTTTGAATCCCATTGCATCGACTGCCACGGACCGGAGAAGCAGAAAGCTGGATTTCGCCTCGATCTTCGAGCCGCGGCATTGAAGGGAGGCAGCGAAGGTCCGGCGATCCTGCTGGGGAATAGTGGCGAGAGTTCTTTGATCAGGCATATCAGTGCGCCCGTCGGCGACGAGTCCCGCATGCCTCCAAAGGGTGAAGGTTTGTCCGCGACAGAGATTGAACTCCTGAAACGCTGGATTGATGCCGGAGCGCCCTGGCCCGATGCTCTGGCCGGGGCCGACGATCGCCTTTCCCACTGGTCCTGGCAGCCGCTTTCGAAGGCGGGAGAGGGGATGTTGTCTAAATCCAAAGGACATCCCGTCGACGTCTTCATCGAAGCGAAACGCGCCGAGGCCGGACTAACCGCTTCGCCTGAGGCTGAGCGGGCCGCCTTGGTCCGGCGACTATCCTTCGATCTGCACGGCCTGCCGCCCTCGCCGGAGACAGTCGAGGCTTTCGTGAAGGATGAATCCGCCGACGCCTACGAACAGCTCGTCGATCGGCTTCTCGCCTCGCCGCGTTTCGGGGAGCGCTTCGCCCGGCATTGGCTCGATCTCGCACACTACGCCGACACCCACGGATTCGAGCGCGACAAACGCCGGGACCATGCCTGGCGTTACCGAGACTATGTCATCGCGAGCTTCAACGCCGACAAACCCTACCTCCGTTTCCTGCAGGAGCAGATCGCCGGCGACGCACTCTGGCCTGAGGACCCGGACGCGGTCGTCGCCACCGGCTTCCTTGCGGCCGGTCCGTGGGATTTTGTTGGTCAGGTCGAAACGAAAAGCGAAGAGCTGCGGCGCTCGGCCCGCGCCCTCGATCTCGACGACATGGTCACGCAGGTGATGAGCGCCTCGGTCGCCATGACCGTGAATTGCGCCCGTTGTCACGATCACAAGCTCGATCCGATCACGCAGGAGGAGTATTACCGGCTTGCCGCGGTGTTTGCCGGGGTGAAGCGCGACGACCGGTTCGTGAGTAAAGCGGCCCAGCGGGAATACGACGAGCGCCTCTCGGCCCTGACGAAACAACAAGCCACGATCGACCACGCCATCGCGAAGCTCGAGGGCAGGGGGATCTCGCTTTCCGACCTCGTCGGTGGAGGGAACGGCACCGGCACCGGCAAAGTGCGTCAGGGGATCGATCCGCGGAGTGGCGTTGTGCAGACACGCGACTTCGGTGATCTCGGGAACGTGAAGGTGAACCAGTTCTCGCGGGCGAAGGTGCCTTTCATCGATGGTGTTTTCATTCCCGAGGGACAAGGCGGCAAGGCCGTGATTCCCGTGAGCTCGTCGGGAATCACGATCACGGGGCTGCCGACGACCTCGGGCAAGGCTTGGGATGCGATCCGCAACGGGCCGGTTACGAGCCAGCATTCGGCGGTGGCGGGCGGGATCGACTTCACGAAGAACGGGCGCTCGCTCCTCGGCCTCCATGCAAACGCGGGGATCACCTTCGATCTCGCGGCGATTCGCGAGGCAACGTTGGAGAAAGGGGCGCGTTTCACGGCGCAGCTCGCCTACTTCGGTCAGGAAGGCCCAAATACCGCTGACGTGTGGGTATTCCTCGACGGAAAGGAGGCCTTTGTGCGTCGCGGGCTCACTCGGAAGGACGGGCTTGTCGCCATCGATCTCCCGATCGCGGAAGACGTCCGTTTCCTCACCCTCGTCGCCACCGACGGGGGCAATGGCTACGGAAACGACCAGATCGGGTTCGGGGATGCCCGACTCGTCCCGGATCCGCCCCGCGATCTCACGGAGGGCGCGGCGAAGGAATTGACGCGGCTGCGGACGGAGCGCACTACTGTCGCGAAGGAGATCGCCGCGCTCGGACCACCGCCGAAGGTCTACGCCGTCGTGGCCGAGGCGAGGATGCCCGAGGTGCGGCTGCTCCGGCGTGGGGAGCCGGGCGCTCCCGATGGAGATCCGCTCGCGCCCGGGGCGGTCGCGGCCCTTGCCATGCTCGATCCGGAGTTCGGCGATCTCACGACCGATGCGGGGCAGCGGCGAGCCGCGCTCGCAGAGTGGATCACCCATCCGGAGAATGCCCTGACCCGGCGCGTCATCGTGAACCGCCTCTGGCAGTGGGTGTTTGGTCAGGGTCTCGTCGCGACACCGAGCGACTTCGGCTTCGGCGGCGACCGGCCCTCGCATCCGGAGTTGCTCGATTGGCTCGCGGCCGAATTCGATCGCCGCGACGGATCGCTGAAGGATATGCTGCGGCTCCTTCTCACCAGCGCCACCTACCGGCAGGACTCGCGTTTCTCCGAGTCGGCACCGGGAGTGTCGATCGATGCCGGAAACCGCCTCCTCTGGCGTCAAAATCCCCGACGCATCGAGGCCGAGGCGGTGCGCGACGCCGTCCTCGCGGTGAGCGGCAAGCTCAATCTCGAACGAGGCGGGCCGGGCTTTGAGGATTTCACCTACGAAGAGGCCTACGCGCCGATCTATCGCTACGTGACCGCCGATGATCCGAAGCTGTGGCGTCGCAGCATCTACCGCTACACGGTGCGGACAACTCCGAGCCGTTTCATGACGACGCTCGACTGCCCCGATCCGGCGAGTTTCACGCCGAAGCGAAACGTCACTACGACACCGCTCCAGTCGCTCGCGCTCTACAACAACGACTTCATCCTGCGTCAGGCGCGCTACTTCTCGGAGCGCCTTGAAAAGGAAGGCGGCGATCCCGTGCCGCTGGCCTATCAACTGGCTTTTGGTCGTGCGCCGCAGAAAGAGGAGGCCGGGCTGGCGCGCCAATTCATCGCCGACGAGGGGCTCTTCGCTTTTTGTCGGGCTCTCTTCAACGCCAACGAGTTCGTCTATGTCGACTGATCGCCCGCACCTGCAACGACGTCAATTTCTCCAGACCGCCGGTGGCGGCTTCGGTGGGCTGGCCTTGTCCGCGCTTCTTAGCCGCGACTCGCTCGGGGCTACGACGCATTTCGCGCCCCGGGCAAAGCGGGTCATCCAGATTTTTTGTCCGGGAGGATGGAGCCAGGTTGATACCTTCGACTACAAGCCCGAGCTGGAGCGTCGTGCCGGACAACCCTTCGACCCCGATGGCAAACTCCAGTTCTTCGCTTCGAAGCCGGGCAATTGTTACCCGAGCCGATGGAAGTTCCGCCAGCACGGCGCGTCGGGCCGCTGGGTGAGCGACCTTTTCCCTCGCCTCGCCCGGTGTGTCGACGACATGGCCTTCGTCTACTCGATGAAGAGCACCACGGCTTTGCACGGTCCTGGCTGTTTTCTGATGAACACGGGTCAAACGCTCCCGGGTTACCCGAGCATGGGGGCTTGGGTCACCTACGGTCTGGGTAGCGAAAGCGAGAACCTTCCGGCCTTCGTCGTTTTACCCGATCCGCGCGGACTGCCGCCGGGGGGCATCATCAACTGGGGCGCGGGTTTCCTCCCGGCGATGCACCAGGCCACGACCCTCGAGGCGAACAATCCCGACCAACCCATCGCGGACCTCTTTCCGCCCAAGACCTCGAAGGGAGTAAGCGCTCGCGCCGACCGCGCCGGACTCGATTTTCTTGAAGAGGTCAATCGTCTCCACCGGAGCGGACGTGAGGGCAACAGCGAACTCGAGGCGCGCATCGCGGCCTACGAGATGGCGGCGCGCCTGCAACTCTCCGCTCCCGAAGTGACCGATCTTTCGGGTGAGACGGTCCTGACAAAACAACTCTACGCCCTCGATCATCCCGAGACCGGATCCTTCGGGCGGCAGTGTCTCCTCGCCCGCCGCCTCGCCGAACGCGGAGTGCGCTTCGTGCAGATTTACTGCGGGGCGGAAAACACCACTGCGAAAAAGATCAGACCCAATTGGGACAGCCACGAGGACATCGTCAGGGACCACGGTTACTGGGGAGAGGTGCTCGACACGGGGGCCTCGGCCCTGCTCATCGATCTGAAGGCCCGTGGTCTCCTCGACGACACCCTCGTGATCTGCACCTCCGAGTTCGGTCGCCAGCCCGCTGCACAGGGGGCCGGGAAGGGTCGCGATCACAATGCTGGTGCCTTCACGAGCTGGCTCGCCGGTGGTGGGATCAAGGCGGGGACGGGATATGGGGCGACCGATGAGCTCGGCTACGAGGCGGTCGAAAAAGTATTGCACAGCTGGGAACTCCACGCCACTGCCCTGCAACTGCTTGGCATCGATCACGAAAAGCTCACCTGGTATCACAACGGGCTCGAACAGCGCCTCACCGGATTCGAGGGGAAGGGCGTGATCCACGATCTGATCGGGTAAGTCGACCAAATCTTGTCGCGGCCGCGACAAGATTTGGTCATTCTCGTCCGTAGATGAGGTGGTAGACGAGGCCGACCATCCCGGCACCGCCGACGAGGTTGCCGAGAGTGACGGGGATGAGGTTGTTCACAAGGAAATGCGACCAGCTCAGGGATTCGGGGCTGGCCTCGCCCGCGAGGAAGATCGCGAGCGGGACGAAATACAGGTTCGCGATGCTGTGCTCGAACCCGGCTGCGACGAAGGCGGAGACGGGAAAAATGACGGCGACGATGCGATCGACGACGCTGCGTCCCGCCATGGCGAGCCAGACCGCGAGGCAGACCAGGAGATTGCAGAGAAGCCCCTTGAAAAACGCTTCCGCCATCCCAAGTTCGCACTTGGCAACCCCGATGGCGATGGCCGACTCGCCGACGAGGCCTCCGTTCATCTTGCCATGGCCGGAGAGGGCGACAATCGCGGCGAGACCGCAGGCGCCGATGGAATTGGTCGCGAAGACGATGGCAAGGTTGCGAAGCATCAGCCGTGTCGTGATCTTGCCATGGATGCGGGCCATGACCATGAGATTATTCCCGGTGAAGAGTTCGGCGCCGGCAACGACGACGAGGATCAACCCGAGGGAGAAGACCACGCCACCGAGGACCCGTTTCGCGGCGAAGCCCAGTGCGGGATCGCTGACGACGAGATTGAAGTAGAGGGCCCCGAGTCCGATGAACCCACCCGCGAGGACCCCGAGCGCAGCCATCGGTAGCAGCGGGAGATTCGCCTTGCGCACGCCGACACCTTCGACGCGTTCGGCAATTTCCTGGGGTGAATAGGCGTCGCTACCGTAGATCTCGGGCATGGTCGGGAAGGGGGGGAATCATTCCCATGATGAGGCAGGGGAACGCCTGTCGGCAATCCTCTTCGTTCCCGCGATGCCGCCTGGTCGGGGATCCTGCCGGGGCTAACCGGCGGACGCCTCAAACTTGAGCCTCGCGCAGGGCGGCGAGCTCCTTCGCCTTCCGCTGGATCGCCTCGGGCGAGGGCAGGGAGGAAAGATCGAGCTCGGCGAGCACCTCGGCCGGGATCATGCCGGACTGCTGGAGCTGGGTGAGGCAGCGTTTCCGCTCATCGAGGGCCTTGTCGGGGCTGCGTTCCTTCGAGAAACGCGACTTCGCCTTTTCGCTGCGGTTCTTCAGACTCGAATAAATGTCACCTCCGAGCAGGCTCGAGATGTCGATCTTCATGCTCTCCCGGGCGAGGTCTTCCTGCTTCACTAGTTCCCCGTTGATGGGGCCGGAGGCATACTTGGGAAACATGATCGCCACCTCGGGGCAAACACGCGAGCAGGCGGGACAGTTCGTCTTGCAGTTGTCGTTGTTCTGCACCTGAATGCGTTTGTCTTCGTCGACGCCATAGACGTCGAACAGGCAGAAGCTGAGGCACTGCATGCAGTTGGTGCAGCGGTCGTAGTCGATCACGGGAAACCAGGGCTTCCAGGCGCCGGTTTGTCCGGGGCGGTTGAGATCGGCCCCGAGGTCTTCGCGGACTGTGGTGACGAGGGAAAGGATCTCTTCGGCGCCGAGACTCGCGGTGTCGCGCGTGGCGATGCGCAGTTCGCCCGCTCCATCGACGACTTCAGGCATGGGACCTGTGAATCGGCCGAGAACGATCACCGGAATACCGCGGGTGGTGCGCATCGCGGCCCCGTTTCCCGCCGCTTCGGTGACGCGGAGGACGGAGTAGCCTTGGTCGAGAAGCGAAGCGGTCACAGAGAGGCGGCAGTCGACTTCCCATGGAGTGGAACCGCCCCCCTCATAAAGAATCACCTGGACGGGATGGATCTCGTTTTTCATGGAGTCGGAGAATTCGAAGGGGAGTGGGAGGTCGTCCCGGCGAGCAGTGCATCGGCGATGGCATCGGCTGATGTGTCACGCATGTTCAGCACCTCGACCCTGCCATCGTCGGGCAGGGGCGTGCCTGCGTGGTGGAAAAGCCACTTCACGGCTCGGGGGAAGCAGGCGGCGATGCGGATCGGTTCGTCACCGGCAAGGACTTCGGCAAGGCGTGGATCTTTGCGGGCCGACATCTCGCAGAGATCGGCGACGCTTTCGAAGGAGATGCCCGATTCGCAAAGGCGACCGAGGACAGCGTTTTTGGTGGCCTCGGGCACGGCCCGGGCGAAGGCGCAACGGCAGTAGAGAATCTTGGCAGGCAGGTCGCTCAAAACGGGAGAAGGTGAGGGAGGGCAGATTGCTTTGGAACGATGGGCGGCAATCACGGCTGGTTCAAACTCAATTTCCGAGGGTCTGGCGCGCAATGGCGCGGGTTTTCAAGAAAAAGCGGGGGAATTTTGAGTTTCCAAGCGACTGAGAATCGTTACACTTCACGGATCGTGTCTTTTCCGCTTCCAGTCAATTGCTTGCAACGCGTCGCCGCGACTCTCGGCCTCCTCCTTGGCGTTGCCCCCGCGGAAGCTCCGGCTCAGGAGGCCGACAGGGGACCGGTCATTCCTGCTCCGATTGAACTGAAGGAGCTGCCCGAGCGTTTTTTCCAAGTCCAAGACGAGGCTGGCTTTCTCTGGCAGGCTCTCGACAATGGAGCGCTCATTTCGGGAGAGACACAGTATCTGCAATCGGGGCTGAACCTGATCATCGACGGGCAGCCTTTCGCCCCGACCACCGGTGCGGTGCGCGATCCGAGCCTCGGGGCTGACAAGATCGACGTGCGTCTCGATGAGAAACGCGCTGGTCTCTCGATTTCCCGAGATTTCTGGTTCGATACTCGCCGGTCGGGAGTGCGCCTCCTCGACTCCTTCACCAACACGGGTAGTGGTGAGCGGACCCTTTCGGTCGTGTTGCGAACGACCTACCCCTTCGCGTGGCAGAGTCTCCACGGCACCGGAGGTGGTGTCCTCGGCACGGAACCTTCGCTGGAGCTCCGTCCGGACGATTTTAGTCTGGGCGTCCACTTTAGTCCGACCGAAGGACGGCATGATACGTTTTTTATCTTGGGGAGTGAAAAAGGCGGGCAAAAGCCGAAATTAAAAGCATCAGCGAATTTGCGAGAGCTTGTCTTTCTCTACTCCGTTTCGGTTCCGGCGGGAGAGACTCGGCGGTTGCTCCACTGGGTGATGCAGCGGAATCTTCCGGAGGTCTCGCAGGATCGGGCGGCTTTCGCACCCTTTATCCAGCGGGGTCAGTGGATCGATGCCGGACTCCCTAGAGACACGGCCGACCAGTTCGTGAACTTGGATGCCGGGTCATTTGTGCCCGAATCGGTCTCTCCGGCGCGCGAGCGCGCGCTCGCGGCACTAGGCGAGCTCGAAGAGAGCCTGGGGATCCGACGTCGGGCCGAGGATCTCCTCTGGATCGGTCCATCGACTCCGACGGCAGGGTCTCTCGCAGAGTCGGGCGAAGTCACGATTGAGGCGCCTTTCCTCGGAGAGAGGACGGTGGCTCTTGCCGACCTTGCCGCGGTGCGCGGGGGCGATGCGCCGGCTTGGTATCTCCGGGATGGTTCGGTGCTGGTGGGGCGAGCCACAAAGGGATCGCTTTCCTGGTCGGTGGCGGGGAATACCGAGACTCTCGATCCTGCCGCCTTCCGACTGCTGCTGCTTGGTGCCGGTGCTTCGGATGGCTCACCGCTGCGAGGAGCCACGCATTTCCTGCAGTTGGCCAACGGTCTGGTGATGCCGGTTTTGGGAGAGACGTCGCCGGACCTCGACTGGTTCGGCCCGTGGGGACGAGAGAAGAAGGCTTGGTCCGAGCTTGCTGAGATAGCGCGCCGCCCGTTTCCTGGCTTGCCGTTCGCGGCTTTGCACCAGGACGGTTCGACCCACGCGATCGTCTGGGCCGTTCCTTCGCTCGTGGTCGCGACAAAGGCGGACAAGGCGGTCGAGGTGCCCGCCGCCCTGATCGAGCGGATCTGGAAGGCGAACGACGTTCCCTTCTTGGGACAGGAGCTCTCGTCCTCGTGGATGGATTTCGTCGAGTTGCCGACCGGGATCGGTCCGGTCGAGGGAGTTCTCTTGAGGGGAGGGGAATGTTTTGCTGGGATCTTGGGCGACTCCGCTCTGACCCTGCGTGACGGAGCCACGCTGGTCAAAGTGGATGCTGCCCGCGTCGAGCGCCTCGTTCGTTCCGCCGAGCCCGAGACGCCGGATCAGTTCACGATTCACCTCACCGGAGGGGAGCGTTTCCAAGGTGAGCTCGTCGATCGTTATCTCCGCCTGAGCCGAGCTGACGGGCAAAAGCTCGAACTGCCGATGTCCCGCGTCCTCGCCTATCGCCAAGCCTCCCGTCCGTGAAATCCGACCCTTCCATCATCCGTATCGTCGTCTTCGCCGTTTTCAGCGCGCTTGCCCCGTCTTTCACGGCGCAAGATGCCGCGCCGGTGATCGATGCCAAAGCCTCGACGGTGACGGTGCCCGGAGGTGTGCCGTTGCCTGGCGGAAGAGGTTCGGGCGAGCTCATCCCCGCCGCGTTCGGGATCTGGACCGATCGGTCGGGGAGCTCCTGGAGTGTCGAGGCTGGCGGTAACATCGGACGTATCGGCAGCTCCATGGTGAACAGCGGTCTCGCTTTGCTTGTCAACGAGGAAAAGTTCGTGCCCTACCAGCCGATGATGACTCCGGATGGCAAGGAAATGGTGCTGCCGGGCCTCCCGCTCGAATCGATTCCCGGTCTGCAAATGCAGCGGAGGGTCAGGCTGTTGAGCGATTCGGGTGGTCTTCGCTATGCCGAGCTGTTCCACAACGGGTCGGCCGATCCGATCACGCTTTCGGTCGGACTCACGACCAATTTTTCGGGAAACTTCAAAACCTTCCTCAGCGACCGCGGCCGTTCCGAGCCGATCCTGCTGACGCCCGCGGAGACGGGCATTGTCGTGTTGCCTGGATCGTCACAGTCATCGCGGGCTTTCCTCTTCACGCTCGCAGGTGCTGCTGGAGGAGAGCGTCCAACCATTTCATCGCAAAACCGCTACGGTCTCACCTTCCGATTCCGTCTGGATCTCTCTCCCGGAGAAACGGCGGTGATTTTGCACCACGTCGCGCAGGTCGTGATCCCGCAGAATTTCGACCGTCGCACTCTCGCTGAGCTGAGTCGTCCCCATCGGCTCGATCAGCTTCGCGAGACGCTCGATGCAACCTGGCTCGGTTCGCTTGTCAACGCTCCCCTCGGGAGCGGGCTCACGGC
>NEUQ01000085.1 GCA_002288445.1 Verrucomicrobiia bacterium Tous-C2TDCM
GCTTCCTCGTCATGACCACCAGTCCAGACCTGCTGGCCTTTCTTCGCGACGACAATGGCAGTGCCGGTATCCTGACACATCGGCAAAATGCCCCGGGCCGCGATCTCCGCATTGCGGAGCAGGGTGAGGGCGACGAGGCGGTCGTTGTCGGTCGCCTCGGGATCATCGAGAATCGCGGCAACCTGCTTCAGGTGCGAGGGCCGCAGCATGAAGGAGATGTCCTTGAGCGCCTCATTGGCGAGCCGGGTAAGCGCCTCGGGCGTGACCGTGAGGATCTCCTTCCCATCGAACTCCGAGACGGAAACTCCCTCGGTCGTGACGAGTCGGTAGGTCGTGAGATCGGGGCCGAGGGGAAAGGGTTTGTGGTAGGTGAAATCGCTCATAAAAAGGGCAGGACGGGGCCGAAAGAAAGCATTCCACCGTCCGTCGGGGATTGCAAATGCGGGACATGGCTCTTGCATTCCCGCCGATCCCGGGCTCCTTGCTCACTGCTTCAGGTCTGCTCTCCGATGTCACGCCCTCTCGCCATCGCCATTTATGCGCTGACCGCGGCTTTCTTTGCCGGTTTCTTCGTTTATCCCATCTGGCACACGGTGCGCGAGGCCTTCGTCACCACCGAAGGGGGATTCACGCTCGCCTACGTCGCCGAGATCTTCCGGAATCCGATCTACCTCGAGGGGCTCGCGAATTCCTTCTGGATGGGTCTCTTCACGACGATCCTCGCGATCCTGATCGCCCTGCCCCTCGCCCTCGTCAACCACGCCTCAAAGTTCCCCGGCCGCGACCTCCTCAATGCCCTCGTCCTCGTGCCGCTGATTCTGCCGCCGTTCGTGGGTGCCCTCGGAATCAGGCAGTTCCTTGGCCAGACGGGCGTTTTCAATGCTTTTCTGATCGATCTCGGACTGATGGACCCGTCCACGCCCCACGACTGGCTCGGGGAGGGTCGACTCGCCGGGATCGTCCTGATGAACGCCCTCCATCTCTACCCGATCGCCTACCTCAATCTCTCCGCCGCCCTCGCGAATCTCGATCCCGCACTGGAGGAAGCGGCGGAAAATCTCGGCTGCCACGGTTGGCGGCGTTTTCTTCGGGTGACCCTGCCTCTGATCCGACCCGGGCTCTTCGCGGGAGGCACGATCATCTTCATCTGGGCCTTCACCGAGCTCGGGGTGCCGCTCGTTTTCGATTTCGATCGGGTCACCTCGGTGCAGATTTTCGAGGGGATCAAGGACCTCAGCGGCAATCCCTTCCCCTATGCTCTCGTCGTGGTGATGCTCGCGGCAACGGCGCTTTTTTATCTGCTCGGCAAACTCTGTTTTGGGCGGGACAACTTCGCCGGCTCGGGGCGGCCCTCGACGGGACGCGCGCTCCGTCCGGCCTCGCGCGGGGCGGCGGCGCTTTCGATCGGACTCTTTACCGCGATCATCGCGGTCGCGATCCTGCCGCATCTCGGAATCGTCCTCCTCTCGCTCTCGAACGACTGGTATGGAACGATCCTGCCGACGAGCCTAACAGGACAACACTTCAACGACGCCCTCGGGCATCCCCTGACTCTCTCCTCGATCGGGAATTCGCTGAAATACGCGTCCCTCGCGACCCTCCTCGATCTCTTTCTCGGCATCGGCATCGCCTACGTCGTGGTGCGGACGAAACTCCCCGGGCGCGCACTGCTCGATGCGATGGCGATGCTGCCCCTCGCGGTGCCGGGTCTTGTCCTCGCCTTTGGCTACCTCTCGATGACTCGCGAGGGCCAGCCATTTGATTTCCTCATCAGGGCGGAGGATCCGCTACTCATCCTCGTGATCGCCTACGCGGTTCGGCGCCTGCCCTATGTGGTGCGCTCGGCCGCGGCGGGTTTCCAGCAGACCAGCGTGAGCCTCGAAGAAGCCGCGCAAAACCTCGGTTGCCCGCCGCTCAAGGCGATGCGGCGCATCACCCTGCCTTTGATCTCGGCGAATCTCATCGCGGGCGGACTTCTCGCCTTCTCCTTCGCGATGTTGGAGGTGTCCGACTCCCTCATTCTCGCGGAGCAACAGCAGCATTTCCCCATTACCAAGGCGATCTATGCGCTCGTCACCTCGCTCGGCACGGGACCAAACCTCGCCTCATCCCTCGGCGTCTGGGCGATGGCCTTCCTCGCCGTGACGATTGTTGGAGCAGGGCTGATCCTCGGGAAAAAGCTCGGAGCGGTCTTCCGCGTTTGAGCTGGTCACATCCCCAATCCCGCCTGCGGGGTCGTGAAGGCATTCTCGATCACCTGAAACTGCGGCGCTTTCCCCTCGTGCAGAAGCACTTCGATGATGTCGAATCGGAACGACACATCCGGATGATGCAGCTCGCGCAGCCACGCATTGGCGCCGCGGATGACGAGCTTTTCCTTGGCGCGGGTGACGGCTCTGGAGGGATCCCCGAACTCACCCCGCGTCCGAGTTTTCACCTCGCCAAAGACCAGCGTGTCGGCCTCCCGATAAACTAGGTCAACCTCGCCTCCGCCTTTGGGCCGGTAGTTCCGATAGAGCACCTTGCGTCCCGTGCGCCAGAGATGCTTCGCGGCGAGACGCTCGCCCGTGCATCCGACGAGGGCATTCCACGCACCCCTCTCCAACGAGGCACGCTCTGGCAGAGCCACGGGGCGATCAGGTTCCCGATCGACCCAGCAATACCAGGCCTGGAGGAGGGTTTTCACCGGAGATCGAGTTTGAGTTGGGCGACCGGGGCGAAGCTGCGTCGGTGGATCGGACAGGGTCCGAGCCGGTTCAGGGCCTCAAGATGGGCGGCGGTTCCATAGCCCTTGTGCTGTTCAAAGCCGTAACCGGGATAAAGGTCCGCACATTCGAGCATGAGCCGATCCCTCTCAACCTTGGCGATGACGCTCGCCGCCGCGATCGAGAGCGAGAGCGAATCGCCCTTCACGAGGGCCCGGTGTTCTCCGGGGAAGGCCTTCACCGGCCGGCCGTCGATGAGCGCAAGATCGGGCCTTGGAATCAGCTTTTCGAAGACCTGCGCCATCCCGAGATGGGTTGCCCGGAGGATATTGGTGCGGTCGATCTCCTCCGCCTCGATCTGGACCGAAGCCCAGAAAATCCGGGGATCACTGGTGATCTCCGCATAGAGGTTCTCGCGCCGCTTTTCGCCGAGCCGCTTGGAGTCGTCGAGAAGAGGATGTTCATACTCTTCCGGCAGCACAACGGCAGCGACCGTAACGGGGCCCGCGAGCGGCCCGCGACCCGCCTCGTCGATCCCGGCGATGCACGGGTATCCCGCCGCCCGCCAGTGTCGCTCGTGAAAAAGATCGGGCATGAGGAGGCGGAGTTCGGGCTTAGTGCTCGTTGAGGCAGTCGATGAGCTGGCGGAAACGGCCCGACAGCCCCCGCTTTTTGGTGCAGATCAGCCGGTGGAGGTCGTGAAGGTGAGGCTCGGTTTCCTCTTCGTCGGGAAGGGCACCGCTCGTATGATAGGCACCCTCCTCGATCAGGTCGATGAACTCCGCGTTTAGATGGCCGAGGAGCTCGGGGGTTACGGGACGCTGTAGACGGATCACTACCCGTTTCCCCACATATCTGTAGCTGTGGTAGTTACGATAGAATTTCACGATTTCCTCGGTCGCCACCTCAAGGTCATCCGTCACTTTGAAAAGATGGAAATCATCCTCGGAAATGAGTTCTAGCCGATGCAGGTGATCCTTGATGAAGCGAAACCAAGTCTTCCAATAAGTCCCCCCCTTGGCATCGATCAGCACGATCGGAACGACCTGAGCCTTGCCGGTCTGGATTAGCGTCAGCACCTCGAAGAGCTCGTCCATCGTCCCGAAGCCGCCGGGAAACGCGGCGATCGCATCGCTCTCCTTCACGAAGGCGAGCTTTCGGGTGAAGAAGTAATTGAAGTGGATGAGCTTTTCATCGCCGTGGATGTGGGGATTGGCGCTCTGCTCAAAAGGCAGCTTGATGTTCAGCCCGAAACTTCCGTCGCGCCCCGCCCCCTCCTGTGCGGCCTCCATGATCCCCGGTCCTGCGCCCGTGATCGTCATGAAACCGACGTCGCGCATCTTTTTGGCGAAGGCCACCGCCGATTTGAACTCCGGCTCACTGGGCTTGGTGCGGGCACTGCCAAAGATCGACAGCTTCCGCTCCGTCTCGTAGGGCCCAAAGACAAGGCTGGCCCTTCGCATTTCCTTCAAGGATCGGCTGTAGAGCTTCATGTCGCCTTCGGAAAGGCAATCGCGCCCCATTTTCAAAGCGGTGACGATCATCTCGCGGACTAACCCATTGGCCCTCCCGCAGGCCCAGTCGTCGACGAGGTCCTTGATCCGCTCATCGAACACGGGATCACCGGTGGTGCCGGGGGTTCCCGGAAGCCCGAAGATGCCACCTCCGGTGAAATCACGGGGGTCACGGCGGAGATTGGCTGGATGGCTCATGTTGGCTGCGAGATTAGCGGCGAAAGGGGATATGCTCAATCTCGGAACGATGAATTCGCCGCCAATTTGATGGTTCACGAGGGGCGAAAAGAGTCGAATTTCCCCTTTCCCGCCCCGGCAATCCGTTGTTCATTCCTCGGCCCATGTCCATCCCACTCGACGATCTTCGAATTGCCAGCACCCGCCAGCTGATCCCCCCGGTCATCCTGATGGAAGAGCTGCCTGTCTCTGCCGCCGCCGAAGCAACGGTGGCCCGGGCGCGAGACGAGATTGCGGCGATCCTGTCGGGCAAGGACGACCGCGTCCTCGCCATCGTCGGGCCCTGCTCCATCCACGATCCCAAGGCAGCCCTCGACTACGCGGACCTCCTCGCCGGGCTCAAAGAGGCCGTCGCCGACGACGTCCTCCTCATCATGCGGGTCTATTTCGAGAAGCCCCGCACCACCGTCGGCTGGAAGGGGCTCATCAACGATCCCCATCTCGACGAATCCTACGACATTAATGAGGGGCTCGCGATCGCCCGAAAGCTCCTCCTCCAGATCGCGGAAAAGGGAGTCGCCGCCGGGACCGAGTTTCTCGACACGATCAGCCCGCAGTTCTACGCCGACCTGATTGCCTGGGGCGCGATTGGAGCCCGCACCACCGAGTGCCAACTCCACCGCGAGCTCGCCTCGGGACTCAGCATGCCGGTCGGCTTCAAAAACGGCACCAGCGGCAACTTCCAGATCGCGATCGACGCGATCCAAGCCGCCCGCGAGCCGCATCGTTTTCTCTCGGTGACGAAGGCCGGCGACAGCGCCATCATCGCGACTCGTGGCAACGCGACGTGCCACATCATCCTTCGCGGCGGCAGCGCCGTCGGCACGAACTACGACCACGAGAGCATTCGCGAGGTGCGCCAGGCACTCGAGGCGAAAGGGTTGGAGGCGGCCATCATGGTTGATTGCAGCCACGCCAACAGCCAAAAGGATCACCGCAACCAGCCCAAGGTGAACGCCGCGCTTTGCCAGCAGATCGGCGGCGGCGATGCCTCGATCCGCGCCATCATGATCGAGAGCCACCTGAAGGAGGGCGCCCAGAAAATCGATTCCGACCTCTCGAAGCTCGAATATGGTGTGAGCGTCACCGATTCGTGCGTTGGTTGGGAGACCACGGTGGAGATGGTGAATGAGCTCGCCACTGCCGTGCGCAAGCGCCGCGCCACCTTCCTCGCCTGATCAAAGGGTCGTTTCAATGGCGGCACTCGCCGAGCGCGCCTTTTCCCGCGCCCTGTCGACCGTCTCCGCCCGCGCCAGAGCCACGCCCATGCGCCGTTTTCCCGAGACGCGGGGTTTTCCAAAGAGACGGATCTGGGTGTCAGGCTGGGCCAAGGCCTTTTCGAGCCCGCCGTAGGTGATCGCCTGCGACTCCCCTTCCACCAACAGCACCGCCGAGGCCGAAGGCCCGTAGCAGCGGATTCCCGGAATCGGCAAACCAAGAATGGCGCGGGCGTGCAGGGCGAACTGCGAGAGATCCTGTGAGATCATCGTCACCATCCCGGTGTCATGGGGCCGTGGCGAGACCTCTGAGAAGATGATCTCGTCGCCTTTCACGAAAAGCTCGACACCGAAGATCCCCCGCCCACCGAGCGCCTCGGTGATGGCCCGCGCATACTCGCGGGACCGCTCCCGGGCGAGTTCGCTCATCGGTTGCGGTTGCCAGCTTTCGCGATAATCGCCGTCGATCTGGATATGGCCGATCGGTTCGCAGAACGAAGTCCCGCCGACATGGCGAACGGTCAGCTGGGTGATCTCGTAGTCAAAATCGACAAAACCTTCCACGATCACCTTTCCCTTCCCGGCCCGACCGCCCTTCTGGGCATAGTCCCACGCCGCCTGAACCTCCTCCGGACGCTTCACCGTGCTTTGGCCTTTGCCTGACGAGCTCATGATCGGCTTCACAACGCAGGGCAGGCCGATCTCGGCAACGGCGGCGAGATACTCCTCCTCCGTCGCGGCGAAACGATAGGGCGAGGTCTGCAGTCCGAGTTCCTCGGCGGCAAGGCGGCGAATGCCTTCGCGATTCATCGTCAATTGTGTCGCCCGGGCCGTAGGAATGACGTTGGCGAACCCCGCGGCCTCAATCGCCGCGAGCGCATCCGTGGCGATCGCCTCGACCTCAGGGACGATGAGGTGCGGTCGTTCCGCCTCGATGACCGCGCGCAGCGCTGCTCCATCGAGCATGGAGATGACGTGGGATCGGTCCGCCACCTGCATCGCAGGAGCGTTCTCGTAGCTGTCGACCGCGATGACCTCGACGCCGTAGCGCTGCAGCTCGATGACGACCTCTTTCCCGAGTTCGCCCGACCCACAAAGCAACACGCGCGTCGCCCCGTCCGTGAAAGGTGTGCCTATGCTTGCCATGTCGGCCACCTTAGAGATAAAATCCGTTTTCCAAAGGGAAAAATCCCAGCTTCCCGCTCCACCCCGAAGTCCCGATGTCCACTCTTTCCCAATGGCTCCTCCTCCTCCGCATCCACTGGCGGATGTTGCGGGTGAAGGCCATGGTTGCGGCCGCCCAGTCGCGGCTCATGACCACGACGGTTGCGAGCTTTCTCATCGGCTACCTGATTGCCGCCTACTGGCTTTTCAGTGAGGGGCTGCGTTACGTCGCCTCGCTCCCGGCCGCGGGTGCCCTCCTCAGCGACCGCCTCATCCATGTGCTCTTTTTCTGTTTTTTCCTGATGCTCGGCTTCTCGGTAGCGGTGACTTCCTACATTTCGCTTTACCGCAGCCGCGACACGCGATGGCTCCTCACCCTGCCGCTCTCGCACCGGGTTCTTTTTCTCTGGAAATGTTTTGAATCGGCCGCCTTCTCGAGCTGGGGCCTCGCGTTCATCCTCGCCCCGCTCCTCCTCGCCTTTGCCCAGATGCGGAGCGTCTCACCCGACTTCCATTTCAAGACGGCCCTCGCCATGGTCCTCTTCCTCGTCCTCGCCAGCGCGATCGGGGCCATCCTTCTCGTGACCGCGGCGCGTTGGCTCCATCGCAGGCAATTCCTCGCCGGCATCCTCGCGATCTCGCTCCTCCTCGTCGGTTCGGCCGTCTGGACCGGGCTGAAGGATCAACGCATTGTCGAGGAATCGGGCCTCGGCTCGGCCCTCACCTTTCAGCGGGTCCTCCATCACACCGGCATCGCTGTGAACCGCGCGATCCCTAGCACCTGGATGGCCGGATCCGTCGTCGAGTGGACACGCCCTTTCCGCCACTCCACCTCCCTGCTGTATCCGACCTTGCTTGCCAGCCACGCCCTCTTCGCCGTGCTGCTTCTCACCTGGGTGGGTGACCGCTGGTTCTATCAATCGTGGAATCGCTCGGTGCAGCTTTCCGCCGTCTCCGCAATCCGGCGCGATCGTGCGAGCAAGGCCGACCGCCAGCGACTCGCCCGACTCTACCCTAGACCCTTCTGGCTCGCCCGTCTCATCGGTCGGCCCCTCGCCGCGATCTCGCGAAAGGATTTCCTCACCTTTTTCCGAGAACCAGCGCAATGGGTGCAGTTCTCCCTAGTCTTCGGACTGCTTGCCCTCTACGCGACCGGACTGCGCAAGATGAACGGCGATCTGGAGCAACCACGCGACCTCTACCTCGTCGCCTTTTTGAACCTCTCGGTCTGCGCGCTCGCCCTTTCGACGCTGACGACCCGCTTTGTCTTTCCCCAGTTCAGCCTCGAGGGCCGCCGCCTCTGGATTCTCGCCATGTCCCCCTTGAACCTGTCCTCGATATTGTGGCAAAAGTTTCTCACGAGCACTCTCTGCAGCGGAGTCATCGTCATCGGAATCCTCTTTCTCGGGGGCTACCAGCTCCGGCTCGGATTCGCCGACTCGGCCTTCTTCGCCGGAGCCATCGCGCTCCTCTCGATCGGACTCAACGGTCTTGCCGTCGGTCTTGGCGTCCTTTTTCCAAATCTGCGCGAATCGAATGCCGCGAAGATCGTGAGCGGCTTCGGTGGCACTCTCTGCCTCGTCGGGAGCTTTATCTACATCCTCTCCTTCATCCTCTTACTAGCTTTGCTGCGCTGGGAGGTTTTCGAGAAAAATGCAATCGATTCCGACTGGTTTCGCGATCCCGACCGGCAATGGGGCATCGCTGCGATCCTCGGACTCACCCTCGTCGTCACTCTCGCCCCACTTCTTTTTTCGCAAAAGAAGATGAAAAGACTGGAAATTCTAATCAATTCATAATATTAATAGACGTTAATTTTAACAATTCACTCAAACGACATGCCCGCAGCAGCCGAACTCAAGCCTTTTTTCTTTGACGAAGACGGTGACCAGGGTCTCGATCTCCAGTTCGACCCCCAGCTTATCAAGGCCGTTACCCCCTACAGTGACGACCTCGACGATGAGTATCAGGCGGCGCAGGACAAGCTCCGCGAGTTGCGCCAGCAGGAGGAGCAGGTGAAGCGTCAGGCCGCTGAACTCGAAGAGTTGACCAAGCAGGAGCAGCTCTTCAAGAGCGGTCGTGCCGAGGTCTGTGAGGAACTCAACCGGTATCTCTCCATTCTCGAGCGCGAGACCGTTGATGCGCAGCGGATCGCCGAGGATTGCCAGGCCGCACAGGAGCGCCTTGAGGGCCACCTCGGCAACATCAACGCCCTCCGGCCCGAGCTCTGGAGTCGCGCCGATCGCAAGGCCGAACTTGCCCGGGCTCTTGGCTACATCGAAGCTGCCGAGGACGAGATCGACAGTGTCCTGCCGATGGTGAATGCTCTCGGCAAAAAGTCGGCCCTCTTTGGAGGCAAGATCGCTGTCATGCCACGTCCTGCAGGCAACTCGGGTTACGGCGTCAACCGGGGCGATTTCCTCTACTGGCTGAAGAGTGGTTTTGCCTTCTCACTCCCGTTCGTTGGCTTCGCCGTGATCGCCGTGATTTGCCTCTACTTTTTCTGAGGTGATCTGATTCTGGATAACCTTCGCTCCGCCTTCACTGCCGGGAGGCATTGCACTGCCTCCTTTCCGCCTTCAGCGTATGAGCCTCTTCTCCCGAAAGCCGAAGAATCGCCAGCGTCGTCCATCTGCGAGGAAACGCACTGACCTGCTCGACACGCCCGAGCTGAAGTCTGCGAAGCCCCGGAGGAAGCCCAAAAGCGATGATCTCGTGGGCCAAGCCTATCACCTCAACGCGCAGATCGGCGCCATCGAAAACTTCCTCGCCAACAAAACCGCCGAGCAGCTTCTTCGCGAGCGGATGCGGCGCGACGGGCTCCTCCCCCCACCCGACCGAGCCGGCGCCCGTCGCGGAGGGAAAAACCCGAATCTCTCCCATTCCGAGCGACGCCGTTACCATGCCGAGCGCAGCAAGAGCGGGATCCATTTTTTCCTTCTTTTCTGCCTCGCGATTGCGATCGGCTGGTGGTTGCTCTTCTCTGGGGTTTAAGGGGGCGGTCTCACACGAGGGGCGCGTTTCCAGTTTCACCAGCGATCTTGGTGTGATGGTTTTCCCGCCGTCGCTGCGACAGAGGAAGCTCTGGTCGGGCCATCCTCGTGCGTCTGCAGGTTTCACTTTTGGTGACATTCCACCTCGTGGTTTCGGGTAGCGAAGGAGTGGATCGGATCGCTTGAAGGAAAAGAACGGGGCCCAGGCGCCATCGGCAGAGCGATTGGGCTATTACTCCATCGGCGGAACAATACCACGTAACCCACATCAGGAGAGAACTCTATCCAATTTTAATAAAACCTGGCTTCGGGGGAATCGATCGATTTCGGTCTTCGCCGTCGTTGCTGCGTTTCCGTTTTGGAAATCACGGGGCGATGGTGGGACGCAAACTCCATTCCTACCTGAAATCGTCCACGCTTTTCCAGCCAGCGATACTTGGCATTGCTTAAAGAATCTGCTTCATTCCGGCATGTCGCTTTCGCGCCTTGCCGTCCCTTTCTTCCTGCTCGTGCTCCTTGCCCCTTTCGGGGCCGAGGCGCAACGCGGCAAAGGGGAGGAGAAGGAAGTGCCACCAGCACCCTCCCCCGAAGAAATTGCCCGGCTCGAAGAGCTGAAGACCCTACCGAACATCGTCCTCATCCTCGCCGACGATCTCGCTTGGGACGACCTTTCCCCCTTTGGTCACGAGTCTATCATGACGCCGAATCTCCAGCGGCTCGCCGATGGTGGGATGCGTTTCGAGAGAGCCTTTCTCACGACCTCTTCCTGCAGCCCGACCCGCGCCAGCCTCATCACAGGGCGTTTCCCTCACCAGGCCGACGCCGAGCAACTCCATTGGTCCGTCCCGAAGGCTCAGGTCACCTTTGTCGAGAAACTCAGGGAAAAGGGCTACTGGACAGGCGCCGCCGGCAAGTGGCATCTCGGCGAAGCCTTGCGGGGCCGCTTCGACAAGATACTAGAAGCCGACGAGTCCGGCTTCCAATTGCCCGCAGGTGCGGCAGCCCAAAGCGGCGAATTCGCCGAGACCGCCGATGGCGATGCTCAGAGTGGTTGCGCGGATTGGCTCCTGCTCCTCAAAGCCCGTGCCACCGATCGCCCTTTCTTCCTCTGGCTCGCCGCACTCGATCCCCATCGCCCCTACCACGACGCCATCCTCGAGGATGGCGCCCGTCCCGAGGAAGTGAAGCTCCCGCCCTACCATCCCGACACACCAGCCGTCCGGGCCGATTACCAGAGCTACTACGACGAGATCACCCGCCTCGACCGCTATGTCGGAGCCGTCCTCGACGAACTCGAGTCCGAAAAACTTGCCGAAAAGACCCTCGTCCTCTTCCTGAGCGACAACGGTCGCCCGTTTCCCCGCGACAAGACCACGCTCTACGACAGCGGTATCCGCACCCCACTGATCGTCCGGTGGCCGGGGGAAATCGCACCTGGGAGCGTCTGCGAGCGCCTCGTCAGCACCGTCGACCTCGCCAAGACCCTCCTCACGATCGCGAAGATCGAGAGACCCGGCATCACCTTCGAAGGCCTCGATCTCCGTCCGCTTTTCGCCGATCCGACCCAGCCAATCCGCGAATACGTTTTCGCCGAGAAGAACTGGCACGACTACGAGGACCGCAGTCGCGCTGTCCGCAACGAGCGCTATAAATACATCCGCAACGATTACCCCGATCTGCCACTGACTCCTCCCGCCGACGTGGTGCGCAGTGCCACCTACGTCGAACTTCTGCGCCT
>NEUQ01000086.1 GCA_002288445.1 Verrucomicrobiia bacterium Tous-C2TDCM
ACGGCGCCAACTCCGGTCCTCGAGGAATCGATCCTCAGTCCGCTCATTCCCCCGCCCGTCCAGGTTCCCATCCCGATCCCCATTCCTGGCGGCGAGCCCAAAGGAGGCTAAGTGAAATTTTGAGAGTGATGAGCGGAACGACGAGACGATATTTCGGAACGGACGGCATCCGGGCGAGGGCGAACGCCTTTCCGCTCGTGCCGGATTTTGTCGTGCGGCTCGGGCAGGCGGCGGCCGATGCCTTTCTCGCCCGGCGCGGCGATTCGCGGACCTGGCCGCTCGTGGTGATCGGCAAGGACACGCGGCAGTCCTGCGACATGCTCGAGGCCGCCATCGCCGCGGGCCTCACCTCGCGTGGGATCGACGTGCGCCTCGCCGGCGTCATTCCGACTCCGGCGGTGGCGCAACTCACGCGCGAGGAGGGCGCGGCCTTTGGCATCGTCATTTCCGCCTCGCACAATCCTTTCGAGGACAACGGGATCAAGTTCTTCGGTCCCGACGGCTACAAGCTCGACGATGCGCTCGAACTAGAAATCGAGTCGCTCGTCGATACGCCTGACAAATCCACCTACGCTGGTCCGGTCGGTCGCATCGCTCCGCTCGCCCATGCGACCGAGCGTTACACCGCCTTCATCCGTGCCAGTGTCGGCGAGGACCGCGAACTCTTCCGCGGGCTCCATCTCGCCCTCGATGCGGCGAACGGTGCCGCCTCGGAGACGAGCCTCGAGATCCTGCGCTCCCTCGGGGCCAAGGTCTCCGTCTTTCACCACCATCCCAGCGGGATCAACATCAACCTCGATTGCGGCTGCACCCATCCCGAAGTGATCGGTGCGTTGGTCAGGGAGACCGGGGCCGCTGCCGGGGTCGCTCATGACGGCGACGCCGATCGCGTCCTCCTCTGCGACGAGACGGGCTCGGTCCTCGATGGTGACGAGATCATGGCTCTCGCCGCGATTTCGATGATCCGCGCAGGAACGCTGAAGGAAAACACCCTCGTCGCCACGGTGATGAGCAACGCGGGACTCGACGAAGCGGTCCGTGCCGCCGGAGGTCGGGTCGTTCGTGCCGGGGTCGGCGACCGCTACGTCATCGAGGAGATGAAAAAGGGTGGCTACAACCTCGGCGGCGAGCAAAGCGGGCATTTCATCTTCCGCGATCACAATACCACCGGCGACGGCATCCTCGCGGCGGTGCAGGTGCTGAAGAGGATGCGCGAGAGCGGCCAGCCGCTCAGCGAGCTGCGCAAGGTGATGACGAAATTCCCCCAGGTCCTCCGCAATATTCCCGTCCGCGAAAAGCGTCCGCTCGCGGAGCTCGTCGCCGCTCCGCGCCTCGCCGCGCTCGAGGCCAGGCTGGGCGATGCGGGCCGGGTGCTTTTGCGTTATTCCGGGACTGAGGCGCTCCTGCGATTGCTCGTCGAGGGTAGGGACGCCGCCTTCATCGAGGCTGAGGCGGACGCCATCGCCGCCGAAATCCGCGCCGAAATCGGGGCATGAAAGCGAAAGGATTTTTCATCGCCGGCACCGACACCGGGGTGGGAAAGACCTGGGTCACGACCCATTGGCTCCGGAGCCTCCGCGAGAGCGGAATCGATGCGGTGGGAATGAAACCGGTCGAATGTGGCGGCCGTGACGATGCCATCGCGATCCGGGAAGCGGGCGACGGGATCGCCACCCTCGACGAGATCAATCCCGTGCCCTTGCCCGAGCCGCTCGCACCGGCCGCGATCGACGGAGCGCCGCGGATCGACTTTGACAAGATCCTGGCAAATTTTGATCTGCTCTCGAGGCTTCATCCACCCGTCCTCGTCGAGGGTGCGGGCGGCTGGCTCGTGCCGCTCGATCGCGAGCGCACCATGGCCGACCTCGCGGTCGCTCTTGGGCTGCCGGTGGTCGTGGTCGCGGCAAACCGGCTTGGAGTGTTGAACCACACCCTGCTGACGGTGAGGGCCATCGTCTCTTCGGGGCTGGAATGCCGGGCCGTTTTTCTCAATGATCTCGACGAAGCCCTCCGCTCGGACGATCTTTCCCGCGAAAGCAACGCCCGCGTGCTGCGCGAACTCCTCCCGGGCGTTTCTGTGATCGAGCGCGATCCGGCTCTCCTCATGAAGCTGATCTGACCGCAAAAGAACGGACTCACGAGGTGGAGGTCGCTAGGATCGCGGCAGCTTGCGGAGGCGGAGCCGGTGCATCGTGCGACCCGCGGCGAGCCACTGCTCCTCGAAGTCGGTCCGGGCGTAAAAAAAGTCGCCTTCCTCCCAAGGTTCGCGAACGAAGAAATCGCAACCCTTCTGTGCCTCGAGTGCTTCGAGGAAGTAGGGCTCGTCATCGGTCATGAAGAGGAGTTCCCCGTCGTCGACGAGGAGGGAGTGGAGTGCGGCGAGAAAATCGATCCGGCACATCTGACGGCGGTTGGCGTGTTTTTTCTTCGGCCACGGGTCGGGGCAGAGGAAGTGGATGCGCGAGGCGAAGCCGAGCGGGAGGAGCCATCCGACCGCGTAGTTCGAATCGACCCGCAGGACCCTGACATTCGTCGAATGCGACATGATCGACTTACGGCTGACCTTGCGGACCCGTCCGAGGAGCCTCTCGACCCCGAGAAAATTCCTTTCAGGATAGTGTTGCGCCATGCGGGCGAGGAAAGATCCGTCGCCGCAGCCAAGATCGAGCTCGATCGGACCGTCTCCGGGGAAGAGATCCTCGCGCGCGAGGCGTGAGAACCAGTCTTCCGGATAGATTTCGTTGGGAAAGGGAAAGGGCTCGACCTTGGCCATGAGCGGGACTTTGGGGCCGACCACGTGGGTGGTCAATGCTCGTGATCGCAGGTGCAGGCGTATTCCCGGTAGTCGCAGGTCGGGCAGTCGGAGAGGTCGACGGCGAACTTTTCGACCGCGGGCGTGGCATCGGGTTTGCTCTTGATCGTGATGACAATCGGCACCTTGTTGCCCTCTGGCAGAGCGACGTCGGAGACGAGCGTATTGGCCGTTTTGGTGAAGGAAAACTTGGTCGGTTTCGATCGTTCGCCCCCGATTGCGGAGACGGTTTGTGCGGCAGGGGCGATGGCCTTGCCGTCTTCCCCGAGGAAGGTGATCTGGAGTTTGCGGTCGGCCCTGACGAAAAACTCGCAATGGGGTTCGACGGAGTGGAGGACGCGGCCGCCGTTGGGTCCGGCTACCTTGTGTTCGTGTCCGTGATCCTGCTCTTTCTTGTCGGCCCGCAGGGCAGGGAGACAGGCAAGGGCGAGCAGGGTGCTGGTGAGGACGAGGGTGGCTTTCATGGTGTTTTGGTTGGGTTGGTTGGGGATCGAAGGAGAGAGGAACTAGCGAGAGGCTGGGGCGTCGCGACTCAGGGAGCGGGTGGCGGGGCCCTTCCCGACGAGGCGGAACACCGCCGGTGTGACCACGAGGTCGAGCAGCGTTGAAGAGATGAGGCCGCCGACGATGGCGACGGCGACGGGGTGGAGGATTTCCTTGCCGGCCTCGCCGGCGGCGAGGACGAGGGGGATGAGCGCGGTCATCAGGACCGGGACGAGCCGCTCGAGAGTCCCGCGCGCAACGGGTTCGTTGCCGAATTCCATGCCTTCGTGTCGCATCAGGTGAAGATAGTGCGAGATCATCATGATCCCGTTGCGCGCCGCGACGCCCCCGACGGCGATGAATCCGACGAGGGTGCTGGGGAGCTTTGGAAACATCAAAGGGGTTGTGAAAATCCTGAAAAGACAACGCGAAGGGCCCGGTCACAAGGTGTGCCGGGAATCTTGAGGACCCGGTGCTGCGGGCGGCGCGTGAAGGCACGGAGGGAGCGCTTCGGCGGTCCGCGGACGGGATCCGGAGAGGCCCGATCAGATCAGGAAGCGACCCGTAAACAACGGGGCGGAGAGCGGCGGCCCGTGATCCGGTGGATCGCCGAAGGCGCGGGATTCAACAACGGAAGGTGGCGAAAGGGCAACGGCGGCAGGACCGTATGGGTGCGCGGAAAGACATGACTCGATCAAGGCGGTGAGCTTCAAAGCCGATGGCGTGGTGATGTCGGCGATCGGGATCTCGCAGCTCTCGGGGCACGGCACGGGCGTGTGATCGTGGTCGTGTTTTTGATCGAGTTCTTCCTCTCCGTGAGAGTCCAGACAGAAGGGGCCGGCGTGTTCGGCGACACCTGCTCGGTGATGGAAATGATGATGCGCTTCCAAGCCGATCACCGAGAGGACAGCACAAAAGGTTGTCTTCCCTCCCGCTCCAAGAAGGGCGAAGAGGAGCGGCAGAACCATTGCCTGAAGGATCTTGCGCGCCATAAGAAGAAAGTCACGATCTGCGCGTGGAGACTCGTGTCAACCGCTGATTTGCCTCGCGCGAGCCGAATTGGTCCCGAGGGTGGAGTCGGCTCTCCTCGACATCGAGGATCTCCTCGTGGAGAGTCTCCCATGGAAATCACCCCCGATCAAATCGCCCGCGTCGCCACAAGTCTGGGTGTCTCCGCCGACGAATTGACACGCTTCGCCGAGAAAGGGGGGAGGCGCGGTTATGCCAAGGGCGATTACTTGTTTCATCAGTCCGCGCCACGCCGTTTTTTCGGGGTAGTCTTGCGTGGGAGAATCCAGCTCCAGCGGGGTCTCGCGGGGCGGAATGTGACGATCGCCTGCCTCACCGAGGGAGCGATGATCGGCGAGACGCTGTTTGTCGACGAGCTCGCCCACAGCGTATCGGGACTCGCCCTCGAAGAGACCGAGGTATGGGCGATCGACAAGGAGGCGATCGAGCAATTCCGCATCGAGAAGCCGGAGATCTTTTACCGCATGGTCGCCCGCGCCGCCCGCCGGCTCAGTCTGCGCCTCCGCGAGACCACCGAGATGCTGATGCGCTCCGGACTCGAGCGGGCGCCCGTGACCGGCTTCCGGCTCGAGCACGATTCACTGGGCGAGCGCGAGGTCTCCAATGCTCACTACTACGGCATCCAGACGCTGCGAGCGGTGGAGAATTTCCCCTTCTCCGGGATCAGGCTCTCGCACTTCCAGCACCTCGTCAACGCCTTCGCCCACGTCAAGAAAGCCGCCGCCGAGGCCAATGCCGAACTCGGCGTGCTCGATTCGCACATTGCCACCGCGATCGGCGAGGCCTGCGACCGCATTCTCGCCGGAGAGAGGCACGAGGACTTTGTCGTCGACATGGTGCAGGGCGGCGCCGGAACCTCGTCCAACATGAACGCGAACGAAGTCATCGCCAATCTCGCGCTTGAGGTTCTCGGGCACGAAAAGGGCGACTACGCGGCTTGCCACCCCAACGATCATGTCAATTGCTCGCAATCGACCAACGACGTCTACCCCACTGCCGTAAAACTCGCCGTGGTGTCCGCGACTCGCGAGACCGTCTCGGCCCTCGCGGCGCTGCGCCAAGCCTTCCAGAGAAAGGCAGCGGAGTTCGCCGACGTCATCAAGATGGGGCGCACCGAAAACCAGGACGCCGTGCCCATGACGCTCGGGCAGGAGTTCAACGCCTACGCGACGATGCTCCACGATGGCATCCGGCGGCTCGAACGCGTCGCTGAGGATCTCCTGGTTGTAAACATGGGAGCCACCGCCATCGGCACCGGACTCAACAGTCCGCGCGGTTATGCCGAGCTATGCACCGCCAAACTCGCGAAAATCAGTGGTCATCCCGTAGCCCTTGCCCAGGATCTGGTCGAGGCGACTCAGGACGCCGCCGATTTCGCGATGATGAGTAGTGCCCTGAAGGTCACTGCGATCCAGCTTTCCAAAGTCTGCAACGACCTGCGCTGGGCCTCTTCAGGACCCCGTTGCGGTCTCAACGAGATCAACCTGCCTCCCCTCCAGCCCGGCTCGTCCATCATGCCCGGCAAGGTCAATCCGGTGCTGCCCGAAGTCGTCAACCAGATTTGCTATCAGATCATCGGATCGGATACAACCGTCTCGCTCGCCGCCGAGGCGAGCGAGTTCGAGTTGAACATGGCCGAGCCCATTATCGCCCACAGTCTCCTTGGCAGCCTCATGCTCCTGAAAAATGCCGCGGTGGTGCTGGCGACTCGTTGCATCGACGGGATCACGGCGAATCGCGAACGTTGCGCCGACTACGTGAAAGGCTCCATCGGCATTGTCACCGCGCTGAATCCGGTGCTCGGCTACGAGCGCTCCGCCACGATCGCGAAGGAAGCTCTCACCAGCGGACGCGGTGTCTGCGAACTCGTTCTGGAAAGAGGCTGGCTTTCCCAAGCCCAGCTCGACGATCTCCTCAGGCCGGAAAAGATGGCCAATCCCCTTTTGCCGGATACGGAGCCGTGAGTCCGTTATACGGGACTACGTCCCTTCGGCGCACTTGCCGTAGTTTTCGCGATCCGGTGTGATACTGGGATGAATCGTGGATCACTCTGGCTCGTTTCTTCGATCGCCATCCTCGCCTCCAGCGTTGTCGCGGATGAGACTGCGGCCGTCGCGAAGGGGCATCAATCCCTCGAGTGGGCTCCGGATGCGTCCGGCAATCGTGTAGCCCTAGAGTCGCTCGGGGATTGGGAAAGGCGCCGCGCCGCCATCGTCGTTGGATTTGAGGAGGCTGCGGGGAAACTGCCCTCGCGCGCAAACCTGCCCGACCTCGATGTGCGGGTGGGGGAGCGCATCGATGCCGGGTCTTATTTCCGCGAGACAATTACCTTCGCCTCCGAGGAGGGCGACCGCACGCCCGCTTACCTTTATCTCCCCAAAGGGCTCAAGTCGGGAGAAAAGCGCGCTGGCATCGTCGCTCTGCATCCCACCGGCAGCCTTGGCAAAAGCATCGTCGACGGCAAGGGCGAGCGTCCCAACCGCGCTTACGCCCGCGAGCTCGCCGAGCGCGGGCATGTCGTCATCGCGCCCGACTACCTCTCTTTCGGCGATTACAGGGACTACGACTTCGCCACCGACCGCTACGAATCCGGCACGATGAAGGGAATCTGGAACCACATGCGCTGTGTGGATTTGTTGATTTCTCGCATCGAGGTCGATCCGAAGAAGATCGCTTCGATCGGCCACTCCCTCGGCGGGCACAATGCGATCTTCCATGGTGTTTTCGACCGCCGCGTCCAGGTGATCGTCTCGAGCTGCGGCTGGACACCGCTGCACGATTATTATGGCGGCGACCTCAAAGGCTGGACGAGCGACCGATACCTCCCATCGATCCGCGGCCGCTACGCTCTCGATCCCGACAAGGTTCCCTTCGACTTTCACGAGCTCGTCGCCGCTCTAGCGCCCGCCGCCTTCTTCTCTAACTCACCCCTACGAGATGCCAACTTCGACTGGCGTGGCGTCGAGAAAGTCGCGCCCCAAGCGCGTCGGATCTTCGAACTCTACGGCGTCCCGGGAAAGATGCGTATCACCTATCCTGATGATGAGCACGATTTTCCGGCGATCGAGCGCGAGGAGTCATACCGCTTCATCGAGCGGTGGCTGAGATGAAAGAGCCGACGTGAAGCCTCTCGATTTTTCCAGCAAGAAGCTCCGCCTTGGTGCCGGGCGAGTGGGGGAAGAGGGTTTTTGGGTTTTCCTGGGCGGTGCGCCCCAACGCCTCCCTCAATACAACTCCACCGGCGAACGTTTTCCGTTTTCGATGCTGAGGACTTTCGCCTCCTCCTCCCCGAGGGTGGCGACGCGGAGGTCCCAGATCTGCGAGTCGATTTCCCGGAACCGATCGACCGACCAGACGTAAGGGGTGGCAAGGCGCTTTTTGGTCTTTTCGATGCGGGCGAGGACGTCATCCAGGAGTGGATCGGGCAGGGTCGCGATGACCGCGGCGGCGGCTTCGACAAGCTCGACGCGGTGGCAGATCATGGCGAGGTCGTTGCCGGCCTCGATGCAGGCGCGAATCGTGTCCTCAAAAGTCACTTCGTTCAGCACCGCACCCATATCGAGGTCATCGGTCATGACGAGACCTTCGTAGGCGAGTTGGTTGCGAAGGAATTGGCCGATGATGTTTTTCGAGAGCGAGGCAGGCCAGCGGGGGCGGTCGCCATCCCAGCAGGGGTAGTGCGAATGACAGGTCATGATGCTGTCGAGATCGGGAAGAAGGGCCCGGAAGGGGCGGAGCTCCTCTGCCTCCAATTCCTCGAGGGTCTTCTCGATGACGGGCAGTTCGTGGTGCGGATCGACCGAGGCCGAGGCGTATCCGGGAAAGTGTTTGCCCGAGCTGAGGATCCCCTCCTTGCGCATCGCGTGATTGAAGATCGAAGCTTTGCTGATCACCTCGTCTGGGGTCGTGCCCCAGCAGCGGCCTTTTAGGGAGTTATCGGCCTCGTCGTCGAAGGAGAGGTCGAGGACGGGACAGAGATCCAGATTGAAGCCGAACATTCGCAGGATCTGGCCGGTGAGGCGGCCGTGACGCTCGATCAGGCTGGGGTCGTTTTTCTTGCGGAGCTGCTGTGCACTCGGGGGCTCGCTGCCGATGAGGCGCAGGCGCGAGACGCGGCCGCCTTCCTGGTCGATCGTGATGAAGGGCTCGATCTCGCTGAGGTCGCGGAGATCGTCGATGAGCTTTCGAAGCTGCCCGGGGGATTGAATGTTCCGGCCGAAAAGGATGAAGCCGCCGGGCTGCAGCTTTTTGAAGCGGCGCGCGGTGTCGGGATCGAGTTCGGGGCCGGGCACGCCGGTGAGGAGGAGTTGGCCGAGGTGGTGCATGGGGGGCGGTTGCGGAGAATTTGCGAAAAGGCTGCTGACTTACCCGAGCTCCGGGATGTGGAGAATCTCCCTCGCCCTCGTCTGATTCGCGAGGGCCTCCTCCAAGGACGGGGCGGTGAAGGTGATGTGGCCCATCTTGCGGCCGCGCCGGGCTTCGTGTTTGCCGTAGAGATGCAGGTGGGCGCCGGGCATGTCGAGGATCGCGGGCCAATTCGGTTTGCCCTTGGCGTCTTCCCAGACATCGCCGAGGAGGTTCAGCATCACGGTGGGACTGTGGAGCCTCGTGCTGCCCGGGGCGAGGCCGCAAAGGATGCGCAGCTGCTGCTCGAACTGCGAGGTCTCGCAGGCGTCGATGGTGTGATGGCCGGAATTGTGGGGACGCGGCGCCATTTCATTCACGAGGAGCCGTCCATCTCCAGAGAGGAAAAACTCGACCGCGAGGAGGCCGCGGTAGTCGAGGTCTTCGGCGGCCTTCAGGGCGATGACGCGGGCCTGTTCGAGAAGGTTCGGGGCAAGACGTGCCGGGACGATCGAGACGTCGAGGATGTGATCGCGATGGAAATTTTCAGCCGGATCATAGGCGAGGGAATGTCCCGATCCGTCGCGCACCACCAGGACGGAGAGTTCGGCGGCAAGGTCGATACGTTCTTCGAGGACGGCTCGTGGGGTGCAGAACGCCTCCCAGACCGCCTCGGGGTCGCTCGAGCGCGTCACGGAAAGCTGACCTTTCCCATCATAGCCGAACTCGGCGGTCTTGAGAATGCCGCCATTTTCCGGGAGGACAGCAAGCGCGTTGCGGAGCTGGAGCGCGTTTTCCACCACGGTGAAACGCGCGCAAGGAATGCCGTTTCTCTCAAGGAAGCGTTTTTCCCGCTCGCGATGCTGGCAGACCGCGACGGCCTGGGGCCCAGGCATCAGGGGGATCTTCGCGGCGATTGCCTCGAGGAGGGGAAGCGGGATGTTTTCGAATTCCACTGTGGCGACTCGGGCTCTCTTGAGAAAGGCGTCAAGACCGGCAGGCGAATCGAAGGGTTCTTCGATGACTTGGTCTGCGACTCCCGCTGGTCCACTGTCGGGACCTCCGACCCAGGAGACGATGCCATAACCCATCCGCCGGGCAGCGAAGGCGAGCATTCGGCCGAGCTGGCCGCCGCCAAGGACGCCGATGGTCGAGCCGGGGGGAAGCGGAGGGAACTCACTCATTCGGCATTTTCCAGCGGAGGCAGCACGACGGTCTCGACCTTGGCGCGGAGACCGTCGCGGTAGGCATCGAGTTTCGCGGCAAGATCGGGATCCTCCATCCCGAGAAGGGCGACGGCAAAGAGGCCGGCGTTGGTCGCTCCAGCCTCCCCGATCGCAAAGGTTGCGGTCGGTATTCCAGCCGGCATCTGGACGATGGAGAGCAGCGAATCGACGCCGCTGAGGGCGCGTGACTGCACTGGCACGGCGAGGACCGGCACAGAGGTGAGAGCCGAGGCCATTCCAGGAAGGTGGGCCGCGCCTCCAGCTCCAGCAATAATGAGTTTCAGGCCGCGCTCGCGGGCAGACTTGGCGTAGGAAAAGAGTAAATCCGGGGTTCGATGCGCGCTGACGACTTTGGCCTCGTGGGGTATTCCGAAATCACGCAGGACTTCGGCAGCCTTGGCGAGCGTGGGCCAGTCGGAGGCGCTGCCCATGATGATCCCGATAAGGGGTGGGGGAGAGGAGTTGGGGACGGCCATGATCCGATTTCTTATACCGCTCCACCGGGAGTGTCGAGCGGAATGCGACGGCCCCGATTCCAGCGGGATGCCTTCCCCCGTGTCATCCAAGCGCCTCACTGACAAAATAATTAAAAAGGCAGCCTAATTAATTGCATTCCGCCGCGTGTTGGCTATCGTTCTAATATTCCTGATAGAGAAATGAGTGGGCATAGAATAAAACTAGACGGCCGAGCTTTTTATCACTGCGTCTCGCGGGTGGTGGATCGGCGCATCGTTTTCAAATCCGATGAGAAGGAGGTCTTTCGGAGCATTCTTCGAAAGCTCGAGACATTCACCGGCGTGAGGGTTGTGACCTACTGTCTCATGGGCAATCACTTTCACCTCTTGTTGGAGGTGCCGGAGCGCGGATCGCTTCCCGCTTTGGACTCGACCCGTCTCTTCGAGATTCTCCCATTGCTCTACGACAAGGCCACCGTCGAGACTCTTGCTGCCGAGTTCGATATGGCTCGAAAAGCCGGTGATATGGCCCATGAAAAGGATTTGCTCGAGCGCTTTGAGCATCGGCGTGGTGATCTTTCGATCTTTCTCAAGGAGCTGAAACAACGCGTCTCGATCTTCATGAACCGTCGCCTCGGGCGCAGCGGCACGCTTTGGGAAGGACGGTTCAAAAGTGTCCTCGTGGAGGGTGGTGAGTCGGCTCTTGAGACCGTAGCAGCTTACATCGATCTAAACCCGGTGAGGGCGGGCCTCGTCGCTCGTCCCGAGGACTATCGCTGGAGCGGCTACGGCGAGGCGATGAGCGCGGGCCGGGGAGGGCGGAGGGCGCGGGAAGGTTTGGGTGCGATCGGGCGTGAAGCTCTGGAAAGTCCCGGCCTCATCCTCTCCTGGGAAACCATCGAGGACCGATATCGGCGACTCCTCTACACCGAAGGAGTCGAAGTTCGGGGCGACGAGGTGACGGGTAATGGTGCCCGGCGCGGCATCCGTCGGGAGGAGGTGGACCGTGTCGTCGAAGGGCGCGCTCCCTTGAGCAAACCGGAGATCCTGAGGCGAAGAGTGCGCTATTTCACCGACGGTGCCGTTC
>NEUQ01000087.1 GCA_002288445.1 Verrucomicrobiia bacterium Tous-C2TDCM
CTCGTAGTTTCCGATCATGCCCTCGATTTGCGGATCACCGCCGCTCGCGGCGAGAACGGACTGATCGAGCCGGGAGATGAGGCGAAGCTTGTTTCGCTGAAGTTCGGGGTTGACCTCGTTCGGGTGGATATTCGCGATCGGTTGCTCGCGCGGCAGGAAGACGGAACCTTGGTAGGCGGCGGGAAGGAAGCCCGATCCGAAGCAATCAAGTCCGCCCGGGGGAATCAGGCCGCCGTTGAGAACGACGAAGCCCGGCAGGTTCCGGTTCATCGTTCCAAGCCCGTAGCCCAGCCACGCACCCATGCTCGGGCGGCCTTGAAGACCGCTACCGGTGTGGAGGAAATAATTCGCCGAAGTGTGCTCGGAGAATTTCGAGGTCATAGACTTGATGAAGGCGATCTCGTCGATCACCTCGGGGTCGGCGAGATGAGGGAATAGGTCGCTCACCCAAGCGCCGCTTTGGCCGCGACGTTGGAAGGACCACTGGCTCTTGAGCACCTTGCCGACGTTGTCGAACTGCGTCGGAGCGAGATCGCCGATGACTTCGCGTGGATCGCGACCGTGATACTTTTCGAGAAGGGGCTTGTAATCGAAGGTGTCCACCTGCGAGGGACCGCCGTCCATGTAGAGGAAGATCACGTTCCGAGCCTTCGGCGGAAAATGTGGCGTGCGCGGAGCGAGCGGCTCCGAGGGCGGATCCGCGTTCGCGGCGGCGATTGACTCCTCGCGAAGGAGTGCCTGCAGGGCGACACCACCAAAGCCAAGGGCGCAGCGGCGGAGCAGGTCGCGACGAGAGAACGGGGTGGGTTGGAACCGATGGCAGTGCATGAAAGGATTCGGTTATCGGAGGTAAAGGAAATCCTTTGAGTTGAAAAGCGCGTGCGCGAGGTCGGACCAGGATCTCTCGTCTCGGGCGCCGTAGAGGGCCGATTGTTCCTCGAGGAACGAAGCGAGGGTTTCGACGGTGGCTTTGTCAGGTTCGCGCCCTGTCGAGGCCTCTACCATTCTGATGATGCGCCCGCTGTCGTCGAGTCCGGGATCAGCGAGGACTCGGGTGGCCCACCGCTTGGCTTGGTCGGCGACGAAGGGATCGTTCATCAAGGCGAGGGCCTGGGCGGGAACGTTCGAATGGCTCCGGGCTCCTTTGGGGCCAAAGGGATTGGGCATGTCGAAGGTCATGAGGAGCGGTGGGAGGAAGTTTCGGTAGATGGACCCGTAGATCGTCCGCCGTCCGTTGCCATCGAGCGGACCACTGGGGCGGGCACCGCGGCCGGTCATGAAATCGGTTCGGAAAGTCGGCACCGAGGGGCCGAAGAGGGTTGGATCAAGAGATCCTGAAACGGCGAGAAATTGGTCACGAATCGATTCGGCGGTGAGTCGACGCACCGGCATGCGGTGGAGGAGGGCGTTGCCCGGATCAACCGTGGCTAGTAGATTCGCGTCAAGTTCAGGATGTGCCACCGAGCTCTGGGCGTAGGTGTTTGTTAGGACAAGTGACCGGATCGTCCGTTTGACCGACCAGCCGTTGGCGACAAAGTCGGCCGCGAGCCAGTCGAGAAGCTCCGGGTGCGATGGCATCTGTCCCATCGGCCCGAAATCATCGACACTCGCGGCGAGGCCTCGTCCGAAGAGGTGATGCCAGATCCGGTTTACCGCGACACGGGAGATGAGCGGATTCTCCGGTGAGACGGTTTCTTCTGCGAGAGTCAGGCGACTGCCTTCCCTGCCGCCGAGGGCGGTGAGGAAGCGCCGCGGTATCTCCGCGCCGGGACTGCGATGGCTGCCGCGACCGTAGACTCGCGCGTTCTCCGGCGTAGCCTCGGCCATGGTCACGGCGAAGCGCTCGGGCGGGAGGGCTGCGGCGATTCGGCGTCCTTCGGCGAGGAGGGCTTCGGTTTCCTTGGACAGGGGTGCGCTGGTCGCGGTCGCGGATATTTCCTGAGCAGGGCCGGACTTCTCCGTAAAACGGATCTCGTCGATCTCGTAATAGCCTGGGCCGGGATCGACGAACTCTAGGTAGGCGCGGTGACCGCGATACTTTTTGAGGTCGGCATCGAAGCGCAGCCACGCGAACTTGCCTTTTGTGTCGGGATTCTTGTGGATGGTGCCGCGAAAGAGAAGCGGCTGATGCACCGCCATATGATAGTTGTCGATGACGACGCGCATCATCCCGCCACGGGCGCGGAGGCGGACGTGGATGATATCGCTCTCGATCGAGAACGTGGGCGAACGTAGCACGCCGCTGTGGGCTTCGCCGAGCCGTGCGCTCGAGACGGTGCCGGGTGTGGTGAGGACGAAGCCTTCTTCCAAGGTGAACTTCGGCGAAGGGCCGGTCGGGGCGAACGCCTCACCAACGACGGACCAGCCGGGCGGGAGATCCGCGCTTTCGAAATCGGCGAAGAGGGCGGCATCGGGTTCGTCTCTGCCGGGGGGAGCCGGTTCCGTTGCTGACAAAGTCGTATCCGCGTTCGCGAGCAGTTTTCGCTGTTCCGCGGCGGCGGCGGCGCGTTTCCCTTTGGGATCCATCGACCGCTCGGTGCGTGCACTGCTGTGCAGGTATCCGGTAAGAGCGTAGTAGTCGGCGGTCGAGATGGCGTCGAATTTGTGATCGTGACAACGCGCGCAGGAGACGGTGAGTCCGAGGAAAGCCTTGCTGTAGACATCGATCTGGTTGGCCTGATGATCGGATTCATCGGCAAGCACGTCAGTGGGTGAGTGGGTCGCCTCGTTCAGATACCAGAAGCCGGTGGCGAGGACGGATTCGTTGAAACCCTCCACCACGTGGCGCCGCGGCGTGGCGAGGAGGTCGCCCGCAATGTGCTCCTTGGCAAAGACGTCGAAAGGCACGTCGTCATTGAAGGCGCGGATGAGGTAATCGCGGTATTCAAAGGCGTGATCGATCGGGAAGTCGAACTCATGCCCGTGGGTCTCGGCGTAGCGGACGAGATCCATCCAGTGACGCGCCCACTTTTCGCCGAAATGCGGCGAGGCGAGGAGGGCATCGACGGTTTTTTCCCGGCGATCTTTGGACGCGTCCGCCAGAAAGGCGGCGATCTGTTCCGGCGTTGGCGGCAGGCCGATGAGATCGAAGTAAACGCGTCGAAGCCAGGTGCGGTCGTCGGCAGCCTCGGCGGGACGCAGCCCGGCTGCTTCAATCTTCGCGAGGATGAAGGCATCGACCGGAGTGCTGGCCAAGGAGGTGTCCCTCGTGGCAGGAACGGCCGGCTTCACGATGCGGCGCCACGACCAGTGTTCGGCACGCCGCTTTTCGAGATTGAAGCCGGCCCCGGTGGCCCGCTCGCCGGCCTGAGGAGCGGATTCCTCCGGCCAGGGAGCGCCGCCGGCGATCCACCTTCGAAAGTCTTCAAGCACGGTCGCGGAGAGTTTTTCCTTCGGCGGCATGCGCAGGTCGGGATTGTCATAGGCGATCGCCTCGACGAGGAGGCTGTCGTCGGGTTTTCCGGGAACGAGGGAGGGCCCGGTGTCGCCGCCCGCGAGGAGATGGGAGAGATGGTCAACCTGCAGCGACCCTTTCAGCTTTTCGGACCCCGCGCTGTGGCAGGAATAACATTTTTCCGCGAGGACGGGTCGGATCCTTTCCTCGAAAAAGCGGATGCCATCGTCCGCCGAGGAAAATTCGGCGCGGACGGGGGATCCCAAAAAGAGAAGGGAACCTAACAAACCTCCCAACGCGATTACGCTTTCCCGGGGGGCGATGCTGGAGGACGTCCGCGAGCCTCGCTTCGACCGGCACTCTCCCGACGCCCTCCCGTTCCTGATGAATCCGCTTCGCATTCCTTTCAAGCTTACGAAACTTCCGCGCACTCCGTCGAACCTACAAATCTCTGAGGGACACAAATTGATACGATTTTCCCACTAATCTGGCAAATTCGCCGGAAAACGTGTAAATTTCCGTCCATTTCACGCGATTCCGCCATGGCACGCCCGCAGTTGGAAGTCATTCCCACCGGCCCCACCCAGGCCTTTGTTTTCAAGATCGACCAAGACATCTGGCCGGTCTATCACTACCATCCCGAGTTCGACATCCTCTATTCGCTGAAGGATCACGGAGGCGAGTTTCTCTCGGGCGATCACATTGGTCGTCTCGCGCGCGGCACCCTGATCATGAACGGGCCGAACATCCCGCACGCCCTTCATTCGGGCAAAGTCGACGAAGCGGATCCGACGAGCCCTTCCCTTGCGGTGATCCAGTTCTCACGCGAATCGCTGGGAGAGGATCTGCTCAGGAAGCACGAGCTCCAGCCGGTGCGGGAGTTTCTTGACGCGGCGGCGCGCGGTTTTGAATTCCATGGCGAGACGGCCAGGCGTGCTGGCCAGCTCATCCTCGAAATGGAAACGCAGAGTCCCTTCGAGCGGTTTCTCCAGCTCCTCCGGCTCCTGAAGGTTTTCGCCCTCTCAACGGAGAAGCGTCCGCTCGCGAGCCCGGCTTACTCGCCTTCGCTCAAGGCACGGGACATTACGCGGCTTGATGAGGTGCTTGGTTGGCTGCAGCGGTCCAAGACCGGAATGGTAACCCTCGATCAAGTTGCGGCGCTGGCGAAGATGAGCCCGAAATCCTTCTGCCGCTTCTTCAAGGCGAACACGGGCAAGACCCTCGTCGAATACCTGCACGAGCTTCGCGTTGGCGAGGCCTGCCGTCAATTGCTCGAGACGGATCTGCCGGTTTCCGAGGTCGCGCTGGAATGCGGTTTCAACAATCTCTCGAACTTTAACCGCCGCTTCCGCGAACTGAAAGGGATGACGCCGCGCGAATTCCGCCGGCAGAATCCGATCGATCCGGCGGAACAGGGTCGCAGGTTGCCGTTTTCAGCGGGAGCGGTGCCGAAAGATCATCCGCCTTCCAGGCGATGAGGAACGCGGTGTCGCGGAGCGGGGTGGATTTGCGTTCTTGCAGCCCCATTTTTTCGGGTATACGGGAGCCGCAGTGATGAAAGAGATCCCGCGACCCGGGTAAACCTCATGGAAGACCATTTCGATCCCCGCTTTCCCTCGGTCGAGCACCTGCGTGAGCGCACCGCCCGTCGCCTGCCGCGTTTCGTGCTCGAATACCTCGAGGGCGGATGCAACTCCGAGATCAACCTGCGCCGCAACACCGAGGAGATTCGAGAGGTCCGGCTGATGCCGCGTTATCTCGGGGAGTTCAAGGGTGCGGATCTCAAGACCGAGCTCTTCGGCCAGACCTACGAGGCTCCCTTCGGAGTTTCCCCGATCGGTTTGCAGGGCATGATCTGGCCCCGTGCCACCGAGTTCCTGGCTGCGGCGGCGACAAAACACGGTCTGCCTTTCATCCTCAGCACCGTGGCCACCGCGAGCATCGAGACCGTTGCCGAGATCACCGGCGGCAAGGCCTGGTTTCAGCTCTATCATCCTGTCGAGGAGGATCTGCGGAACAAACTCCTCGACCGCGTCGAGGCGGCCGGATTACCCGTGCTCGTGATCCTCGCCGATACGCCCGTCTTTGGTTATCGCCCCCGCGAGATCCGCAACGGACTCGCGATGCCGCCGAAGATGACCCTGCGCAACATCACCCAGATGATGACGCGGCCCCGCTGGTCGCTCTCCCAGCTCGCCAACGGCGTGCCCGAATTCGCCACCCTGAAGCCCTACCTGCCCGGAGGCCTGGACATGAAACACCTCGGTCTTTTCATGAACCGCACTTTCTCTGGTCGCCTTAATCCGGCTCGGCTCGCCTCGCTGCGCGATCGATGGAGGGGGAAACTCGTCGTCAAGGGTCTCGTCAGCGAGGAGGACGTCGAGACCGCTCTCGGTATCGGTGTCGACGGGATCATCGTCTCCAACCACGGAGGGCGGCAGCTCGACGCCGGGGAATCGACGATCGCGCCGCTCACCCGACTCGCGCGGCGTTTCGGCGATCGCACCACCCTGATGATCGACAGCGGCCTGCGCTCCGGGCCCGACATCGCCTGCGCCCTCGCGAGCGGGGCGCGTTTTGGTTTCCTCGGGCGCAGCTTCATGTATGGCGTCGCTGCGCTCGGTGAAAAGGGCGGCGACCATACCATGACGATGTTGAAGCGGCAGCTCCGCCAGGTGATGGAACAGCTCGCTTGCGAGCGGACTCGCGATTTTCCCCACCACCGCATCGGCGCAGGGCAGGACTGAAACGCGCTCCACTCTCTCAAAGGCGGCGTATGGGGATCCCCCGGCTCACCCGCCACCGCCCACCGATTTCCAATCGGGTTCTGGGACTTGGATGGGTTTGCCGCAATTGACGAAGGGGCATGGCATCTCGGTGCCGAACTGCTCCGGCGTGGCCGAAAGTTTGCGACGGCAGTGAGGGCAAATGAACTTCAGCGAGTGGGACGGCAGTTTGATATCCTCAGGGGCCGGCACCATGAACTCTTTGCCGCAATCAGGGCAATCAAGAATGGCATGGAATAGCTCGCGACTGGAGGAGAGGCGCGAAGAGCAGTGGGGACATTCGAAGCGAAGCGGCATGAGAAAATAAGGAGGCTTCTTTATCATGTCTCCGGGGAGATTGCACAGGGGAAAAGTTGAAGCGCGTCGTTCTTGCTGTAAGTAGAGGCCATTTCACGATGAACGATTGGCGATTCGAGGTTTTTTGCGGCGGTCTTTTCCAGACGAACGGATACCTCGTCACGACCGGCGGGAAGTCGTGGGTCTTCGACGCGCCCGAGGGGATCGCCGATTGGTTGGCGTGTTCGGGTGTGCGCCCTGAGGCCCTGATCCTCACCCATCAGCATCACGACCACGTTCTCGATGTGGGGAAGATTCAGGCGGCCTTCGGCTGTCCGGTTTACGCGCATTCGGAGCCATCGGAGGAGTTGACGCTATCGAAGCGCCTCGAGCGCATGATGGGCATCCCTTGTGAGATTGATCCATATACGGTGGATCATCGTTTCGAAGGACTTAAGACGATCGACCTCGGCGGCCTCGTGGTGGAACTTCACCATGTGCCGGGCCACTCGCCGGACAGCGTCTGTTTCAAGCTGAGCGGGTTGCCGGTGTTGATCGGGGGCGACGTTCTTTTTGCCGGCAGCATCGGGCGCACCGATTTTCCGAATGGCGATCACGAGTTGCTCCTGTCGGGAATCCGGAGAGAGCTTTGGGCTCTGCCTGACGAGACGGAAGTGCTGCCCGGGCACGGTCCTGCGACGACCATCGGACGGGAAAAGGCGACAAACCCATATCTCGCCTGAACGGTAATGGCAAAAGGCGGTGAGAACGCCAAGATCCAAGGGGATAACAAAAAAAGCGGCAGGCTCCCGCCCGCCGCTTTCGCGAAAATCGGTGAGTCCCGGTCGGCTGATCAATCCTTCTTCTCGGCAACCTTTTTCTCGAGAACCTTGTCGATGAGGCCGTATTCGGCGGCGACCGCTGCGGGCATGTAGTTGTCGCGGTCGGAATCGCGCTCGATTTCCTCCACGGTGCGACCGGTGTGGAAGGCGAGGATGGCGTTGAGGCGCTTCTTCAGTGAATACATGAACTCGACAGTGCGCTCCACGTCGGAAGCGGTGCCCTGGGCGCCGCCGGAGACCTGGTGGATCATGATGTGGGCGTTCGGCAGGGCGAACCGTTTGCCCTTCGTGCCGGCGGTCAGGAGGACTGCGCCCATGCTCGCAGCCATGCCCATGCAGTAGGTGTTCACGTCACAGGTGACGAACTGCATCGTGTCATAGATCGCGAGGCCGGCGGTGACGGAACCTCCGGGGCTGTTGATGTAAACGTTGATGTCCTTGTTCGGATCCTGCATCTGCAGGTAGAGCATTTGGGCAATGACGTAGTTCGCGAGCGGATCGCTGACCTGCTCGCCGATGAAGATGATGCGATCCTTCATCAGCCGGGAGAGGAGGTCGAACTGGATCATCGTGTTCCCCTCCTTCTCGATCACGCTGACGTTCTTCATCGGATCAATGATGCGCTGCTGGAGGTGGGGCGGGAGGAGCGGGGAATATTCTTGGACGGAGTCGAGATCAGGAGTGCGCATGGCGGATGGATGGGGGTGATGGCTCTGGGTTTGGCTGGAACGATCGGACGCTTCCTTGGAGCGGGACTTACTCGCCTTCTTTGGGAGTCTCGACTTCGTTGATGACGGCGTGTTCGCGGAGCAACTGGATGGTTTTGTTGATGCGGATGTCGTGGCGCAGTTCGGGGAAGGCGTTCCGGTCCCGGAATTCGCGCGCGACTTTTTTCAAGGGACGCCCCTGGCGGTAGGCGATCATGGCGACGTGGCGGGTGAGTTCGTCGTCGCTGACGGTGACGCCCTCCTTGTCCGCGATCTGGTCGAGGAGAAACATGACCTTGACGTTGTTCTTGGCCTGCTCTTCGGCACTGCGGATGAGATCTTCCTGATTGTTGGAGATATCCTCTTCCGTCATGCCCTGCTCATAGCCGCGCGAGACCATCTGGTTCACTTGGCGCTGCGTCTCGTTGAATACGATGTGCTGGGGCACGTCGAAGGAGGTGTCCTTGGTGAGCTTGCCGATGATCTGATTGTCGATGATCTGGCTGCGCATGCGTTCGCGCTGCTGCTCGAATTGGCCGCGGACGCGCTCCTTCAATTGGTCGAGCGAGTCAAGGCCGAGGGTGGCGGCGAAGGCGTCGTTGAGCTCGGGTAGCTCGCGAGCCTTCACTTGGCTGACCGTGATTTCGTAGGTGACGGTCTTTCCGGCGACAACGGCGACCGGAAATTCCTCGGCGAAGGTGGCGTCGAAGGTCTTGGACTCGCCCTGATTCATGCCAACAACGGCGGCGGCGAGACCGGGGATGAATTCGCGGGCTTCCTGACCTTCCTCGGGGAGGTCGACCCAGTGGTCGCTACCGGCGGCGAGGGGGCCGACTTCCTTCTCGACCTGATCGGCGAGAGCTTGGCCATCGAGCGAGGCGGTGTAGTTGATCACAGCGAGGTCGCCGGGACGCGCGGCCTGATCGACGTCGACGGGCTGGGCGTGCTGCTTGCGGGTATTGTCGAGGTAGTTCTCGACCATTTCGTCGGTGACCTCCATCTTCGCAACTTCGACGGTGATGCCCTTGTAATCAGGCACGTCGACTTCGGGTTCGGTGACAACCTCGACGGCGAGCATGTAGGAGCCATCGGCTTCAAACTGTTCGCGCTCGACTTGGGCAATACCGAGGATGGTGAGAGATTCCTTGATGCGGGCCTCGGCGTAGGCGGACCGTGCTAGTCGGTCCTTCAGCTCGCCCTCGATTGATTCAGCAAACCGTTTTTCGATCACCGCGGATGGGATCTTGCCCGGCCGGAAGCCGGGGACCTTGGCTTGGGTCGCGTAGGTGGAGACGATTTCCCGGCGGGTTTTCGTGACCGTATCCGCCGGGATCGCGGCGGAGAGACGGGCTTTGCACTCGGGAAGACGTTCGACGGTGATATTCATGGATTTCGGCAGGACTCCCGGAATACGATCATCCGGTCCGGGAGGGTCGGGAATTTAAATCAGCACCAGCGACTTTGCACCCGATAAATTTCCCGTCCGTTTCGGGTCAGACTTCCCCGCAGAAAGCCCTGAGATCGGCAGGAAGTGGGCATTGCCAATCGCGATCCTCCCATCCGAGCGAGGCGGCGTGGAGGGCTTGTCGGTCGAGGAGGAGACGGTTGGCGAGGTCGGGGGTCCAGCCAGTCTCGATGAAATCGAGATAGCAGCGTTCGTCGGAGCCGTAGAGCTTATCTCCGACGATTGGGTGACCTGCGTGCGCGGCGTGAACGCGAATCTGGTGCATCCGCCCGGTGACGGGGCGGCAGCGGAGCAGGGAGAAGCGGTCGCCGCGATCGGTCGTTTTTTCGAAACGACGAACCACCTCGAAATGCGTTCTCGATTCCTTGCCATCGGGGTGCACGATCTGCTTCACCCAAATGGGCGACTCGGCTACGTCGCCTTTTCGAAGCAGCGGGCCATCGACGACGAACTCGTCATGCTCCGGCCAGCCCCAAGTGATGGCGAGGTAGGATTTGCGGAATTCCCTGCGCTCCATCGATTTGCCAAGCATGCGGGCGGCGGCTTTGTGTTTCGCGACGAGGACGATCCCGCTGGTCTCGCGGTCGAGCCGGTTGATGAGGGAAAGTTGGCCGCCGCAGGCGAGTTCGTAGGCGCAGAGGGCCTCGAGACCGTCGAGCAGGGTTGGCGGGTTCCCCGGCACCGACGGATGCACCATCAGGTGCGGTGGCTTGTCGACGACGAGGTAATCCTCCGTTTCGTCGAGTATGGTGAAGTCAGGAGTATAAAGACGGAGATCGATGGAACCAAGATAAACCGCGACGTAGGGCTTTGCCCGCGGATTTCTCGCGAGACTGGCGTCGAGGTAGCCGCCTGAAGAGTTTCCGGAGGGATCGCGAATCCCGACCAGAGCGATTCCCAAGTGGACTGCTGGCAAACCGTCTAATTGCTGGACGAAGCCGGCATTTGCGCTAGAAGTTTTCCTCTTTCCCACCTTTCGGACCTCCTCTCATGTCGGCCCAGAAACAACAGACCCTCGCGGCGTCCGCCGCCGTCACCGGCACCTCCCTTCATACCGGAGCGCAGGTCACCCTGACGATGACACCCGCTCCCGTGAACACCGGGATCAAGTTCCGCCGCGTCGACCTGCCCGACAAGCCCTTCATCGACGCCCATGTTTCCAAGGTGCAAACCGTCGAACGCGCCACGACCCTTGCCGAGGGCTCGGTCAAGGTCCATACCGTCGAACACGTCATCTCGGCCCTCGTTGGGATGGGGGTCGACAACGCCATTATCGAGATGGATGCGAACGAGCCGCCCATCGGCGATGGATCGGCCAGGCCCTTCGTCGACTGCATCAAGAAAGCTGGTATCGTCGAACAGGAGGCCGGTCGCCGCGTCTTCGAGATTCGCGAGCCCATCCACCTCGAGACAAAGGGCGGCTCGATCCTCACGATCGTCCCCGACAAGGGCTTCCGAGTTTCCTGCACCCAAGTGGGACCGAACGGTCGCATGACTCAATATTTCTCCACCGAAGTCACGCCCGAGACCTACGAAAGAGAAATCGCCCACGCGAGAACCTTTGTTTTTTACGAAGACGTGCAGCCGCTTCTCGAGAAAGGTCTGATCAAGGGTGGTAGTCTCGAGAACGCGGTCGTGGTGAAGGGCGATTCGGTGATGAGCAAGGAGGCGATGCGCTATCCCGAGGAATTCGCCCGACACAAGATCCTCGACATCATCGGGGATCTCATGCTCAGCGGAAAACGCATCATGGGCCACGTCATCGCCGTGAAACCCGGGCACGGTCCAAACACCCAGATGGCCGAAAAGCTCGCAAAGACCTTCGCCCAGACTCTCGCTGCCGTGCCCGTCGTCACCATTCCAACGGGGGAGAGCGTGATGAGCAATCTCGAGGTTCA
>NEUQ01000088.1 GCA_002288445.1 Verrucomicrobiia bacterium Tous-C2TDCM
AGAGCTGCCGCATGCGGGTCTCGGCCTCGTAAAAGCTACGTCGGTCCCGCTGAATGTAGACCTGTGAGACGGCCCCGATTTTGGTAAGTAGCCGGAGTCCCTGGCTTGCCGAGCCCTTGCTGATTCCGAGACGGGACACGACCTCGTCGAAGGCGACTGGTGTTGCGGATGCGAAGAGAAGTCCAAAAATCTCTCCCACCGAACGAGGCAGCCCCACGGTGGTGGCGAGGTGGACAAAGAAACGCACAAACTCCGCCTCCACGGGGTGAAGGCGTTCAGCCAATAAAGGCTCGGAGGCGAGATCGGACATCAGTTGGCCAGGAGAGTAACAAAAAGGCAGGGGCCAGTTCAATCTTTTTTGAACCAAGTGAACGAAAGAGAAAACCGGGATGGACCAGCCTCAGGGATTTTCCTCGACCAAGCAGGGCTTTCTTTCTGGCGGGAGGCGTTTCCGGTGCGACCATTGACGAAGATTCCTCGTTTTTACGACTGCGTGCCCTTCAGAGTTGGACCCGAAGATCCCCGGACCACGTGCGCCGGGCGGAGAGCGCATCCTTTTTCTGAACCAGTTCGTCCCCCCCGACCCGGCACCCACGTCCCGACTTCTCGGAGAAGTGGCTTCGGAGTTGAGGCTGCGCGGTTTCCAGACCGTGCTGATCGGGGATGCTCTCGAATACCGCGGAGGCAAAACAATCCTCGGAAGCCGGGCACTTCGCGAGACCCTCTCGCTCCTCCGCCTCCTCGCACGGACCCTGGCAACGCCGAGGGTGCAGGCGATCGTGGTATTGACCTCACCACCGATGGTGCCCTTGATCGCCTTGCTCGCGAGGATTCGCCACCGTCGCGCCCGCCTTGTTCACTGGGCAATGGATCTCTACCCGGACGTGGCAGTCGCCGTGGGCGAGGTGAAGGAAGGCTCCCTCCTCCACCGGGTCACGGCTAGGCTGATGCGGCGTTTTTACTCGGCTTGCGACCTGGTCGTGGCGCTCGACCAAGAGATGGCAAAGCGGATTGGTCCTTTACCGCGCCGAGTCGAAGTGGAGCCCCCTTGGCCACCGGAACCGATGCACTTGCATCCGCCTATCGCGACCAGTGAGGACTCAGGGACTCTCCGAGGATTCGTCTGGCTTTATTCGGGAAATCTCGGGCGGGCGCACGATTGGAGGACCTTGATCGAGGCGCAGGCGCTAGTCGAAGCGCGCGGCCTCGGAGTGGACCTCGTTTTCCAGGGCGGCGGAGCGGAACGCAACGCAGCGATGGCAGAGGCGAAGTCGAGGGGCTTGCGGCGCTGTTTTTGGCGCGACTACGCCCCGGAGACGGACCTGATTTCGTCGCTCCTACTCGCTGACGCACTGGTCGCGACGCAACGTCCGGAGACGGCCGGCTGCCTTTGGCCGAGCAAGCTCGCGCTTGCGGTGCTTTTGGGCCGGCCAGTGCTGTGGGTGGGGAGCAAGGATGGCGGTGTGGCGCAATGGCTGAGGAGACAGGGACACTTCGCTGTTTCGCCAGACAATCCGAAGGACCTCGCCGACGAGATCGAACGCCTTGCGAAGCCCCCCCGCCGACGCGAGTACCCTACCGCCGATGAACTGGCCGCACGCCTCTCCCAGGCCCGCAGCAGCGGCATCGTCAGGGTGTCGGACTGGATCGCGAAGGCGATGATCCAAGAGAGATGAACTCCGCGGCGGTGGCCGGCCCTTCCTTCGGAACTGTCGCGCCCGACGAAGCAATCACGATTGATTCAGACTTGATGACGGGGGGATCGAGGACCGATACTGCGAGACTTCTCCCAGCATTGCCCTTCCGATGAATCCATCCCCTCTTCCCGAACGAGCTACCGGCCCCAAAAACGATTGGCGCGCGGTCGCCGGGACGAAAGCCTTCGCATTTTGGGCCTTTCTCGCGTTGCTGTATTTCCAACTCGCCCTCTCGCTGATGCCCACCTGGTCCGACGGGACCTATTATGATTACGGGTGGCTTGCTCTCTTCGTGGTTCCCTTCTTTTTCCTGACGCGTTGGCGCGAGACCGATCCCGGAGCGGCCGAACTGGACGAGCGTCTGCGCCGCCTCGCGATCTCGCTTCCTATAATGGGCCTCGTGGTGGGGTGCCTCCTCCTCATCACCCTGCTGCGGATGGCCCAATGGGCCGATTCTAGCTGGCGCCCACCGCTCGTGTTCCATGGTCTCATCGTTCTCGGCCTCACCACGGTTCTGCTCTTCAGGATCCAAGGTCGCTCAATCGCCGCCTACTGGGGTTGCGCGGTCGTGGTGCTGCTCGTGATCCCTCTGCCGATGAAATTCGAGTTTTCCCTGATCCACTGGCTCACCGAGGGCGTGATGGAATTCGCCCTCTTCGTGAACCGTATGCTCGGCCTTCCCCTCGCCAGTCAGGGCGAGACGATCTTCGCCAACGGCATACCCCTCCAAGTGAGCGATGGCTGCAGCGGAATCCGTTCCTTCCAGAGCGGGATCTTCGCGGGCTTTGTGCTCGGGGAATTCCTTCGACTTTCGCTGCCCTCGCGTCTCGTGCTCCTGCTGTCCGGCTTCGGCATCGCTTTCCTCATGAACGGCTGCCGGGTGATCTACCTCGTCCGCCACGCGGTTGCCCATCCCGGCGCTGACCTCGAAAAAGTCCACGACATGAGCGGCTACGTCTCGCTGACGACGACTTTTCTCCTCATCGCGGCGACGGGGTGGCTCCTCGCACGCATCGACGAGCGGCTCAAGGAAAGTGATGCTAATCACCTCGCCCCTTCTTGAACCGGAAGATCCGAATCGACCCTCCGCCGATCTTCCGCGCGCTGTCCGTGATAATCGCTCCACCCGAGTGCCAGGTAGGCCACGAAAAGCCACTGCAAGGAGGCGATCTGTAGCGGAAAATCGCACATCGCGTGAGAGAGGACCATGAACATCGCGAGGACACCGGCACTGCAGGAGAGTTCGGCACGCCCTCTCGACGACGCTTCGTGACAGTAACGCCAAAGCCTCACAAAAGCACCTCCCACGAGGGTCGCCCAAGCTATAAAACCAAGCCACCCCCACTCGATCACCGCCTGCAGCCAGTCGCTGTGAGCGTAATACCAGAACCCAGGGATCCGGTCCTCAAGATCGAGCGTGTGGTAGGGAAAGACGTAGCGAAACGTCCCAGCTCCGGAACCGAGGAGCCCATACTCCTCGATCGCACCGAGACAAGCACCGTAAGCAAGAAGGCGTCCGGTAAGGGTGTAGCCGTCCTCTCCAAACGAGTTCCAGTTCTCGAGAATATTGAGAAGCCCGGGCAAGACAAAAACCGCGCCAAAGCCGAGCAGAAAAAGGCCGACCACCAGCATGCCGATCCGGTTGGTGCCGGCATTGGCGAATTCCCCGCGGAAACGCCACACGGCTAGGAGAAATCCAACGAACCCGATGACCTGTCCAGCCTTGGAGGAGTTGACGAAGACGGCGGCGAAAATCAGGAACAGCACGCAGAAGTCAAGCGAAGCAACGATGGCTCCAGGGCGGGAGAGACGGCTCCTCATCCACACGGCGAGCGCCGCGGGCCAACTGAGATTGAGAAACGAAGCTGCATTGCCATGATAGCGATAGGCGGCGAAGAAACGATTGCCTTCGAAGGGCCGAATCTCGCTCCACAACATCGCTTCCGCGCCGGACGCCTTCTGATAGATGCCGATCATCGCGATCACAAAACCGCCAAGGGCGATCGCACGAAAGAGAAGCCAGCGCGCCCGCGCCTGGGCAAAGGCATCACGTAGGACGAGTCCTCCGAGGCCCAGTGCACCGAGGTTGAAGAGGACGGGACGGCTCGCCGCGGCATCGATACTACCGGGGAGGAAGGTCAGCGAGTCGGCAAAGGGCCGGATCTCCCCATAGACCGTATCGACAACGGATTTCGGGTTCCAAAGCTGGAAGGCGCCGAGGACCACGAGGATCAGCAATGGCAGTCCGAGCGCCCGGGGAAGGCGGGGAAAGCGGCGCTCGAAGACGAGGACGCACAACCAGAGGAGAAAACCGTGGAAGAGCAACCCATCGATCACCTTCACCGTGTCGGGTGTGGTGCCGCCAAAAGCCAGCGGCGCATAAAAAAAAGCCGCGAGCAAGGGCGCCAGCACCGCCAGCCAGCGCAGCGGGGGCAAATGTTCGTGGGTCCAGCTCATCCTTTGGCACCGGCGGCCACAGCGCCGCACCGAGCGCACGTTGGCACAGAACGCTACCTTCGCTAAGAAAAAACCGGACCGCGATGATATCCGACCCGAGGTAACCTGACACGACCACCAAGAACTCGACGCGCGTTATTTCTCGTTGCTGCTGTAGCCGGAGTAACTGCCTCCGCTTGAGTAGGAATAGTAGTAGCCGTGCGCCCCCGCCGTGCGGGTTTGGGGCAGGCCGTTTGCCACGATCCCGACCGGGTGGGACCCGTTGTCAGAGAGGACGCGAATGGCCCGCTTGATCGCCCCTTTGGGAGTGCTTCCCATCCGCACCACCAGAACGACGGACTGGACCAACTTGGCGATGGGGATGGAATCGCTGACCGGCACAAGCGGAGCCGAATCGATGACGATGCGGTCGAAATACTCGCTCAGTTTTTCGAGAAGAGGGCGGAGCGATTTTCCGGAGAGGAGTTCGGCGGGGTTCGCCGACCAGCTGCCCGCCGGAATCAGGAAGAGATCCTCAGAGACCTCGGAGCGGAGGATCACCTCCTTGAGCGGCGTGCCAAGCGAGAGGACATCGGCCAACCCCTTGGGCTCGCGACCATATCCAAACACCTCACCCTGCACCGGTCGGCGCATATCCGCGTCGATTAGGAGAGTCCGGTCGCCCTGCAGGGCGAAGGAATGGGCGAGATTGGAAGCCACCCAGCTCTTGCCTTCTCCAGGGACGGAGCTGGCGATGAGAAAGGTACACCGTTCCTCGGCGGTTCCGAGGAAGGTGAGCCCGGTCCGCAGCGTGCGGATCGATTCCGCAGGTTTCGACTGGGCGTCTCGGGCAAGCTCGAGCGATTCGGCACGGCTTTCGCGTTTCTTGAACGCCGGCAATCCCGCGACGACGGGGATCCCGCAGAACTGCTCGACTTCGGCCACGGTGCGCAAGGTCGGATCGAGAAAGCCGAGGAGCATGATGATGGCGATCCCGAGAGCAGCTCCCCCACCAGCGAATTGAACGAGCATTCGAGTCTTGATCGGAGCCACGGGAGCGGCGGGCATCGTGGGAGGCTGCACCACCTCAAACTGCCGACTCGCAAATCCGCGGGTGACGTTGCCTTCCTTGAGCTGGAGGATCAGATTGTCGTAAACTGCCTTTTCCGCCTCGAGCTCGCGCTCAAGCACGTTGGATCGCGTCGAAACGACTTGGCGTTTGGCATTGGTAAGGGCCTCCATGGGAGCTCCTTGGAGACTGGCGAGACTGGTCTCCCAATACTTTCGCTCCTCCTCCGAAAGGTTCATGACCTGATTGAACTCCTGCACAAAACGATCCTGAAGAATTTTTAGAAGTTCCTTCGCTTCGACGAGGGCGGGCCACTTCGGCAGATAGCGCTTCTCCATCTCGGCGACCTGACGCTCGGCCTCGTCGATCTCCTTGCTCAACTCAAGACACCGCTGGTAAAGCTGGAGCGTGCTCTCCAGGTCGAGGAGGCGCTCCTTGATCTCTGCGGAGCTGTCCAGAATGTATTCGAGAACGTATTCGGAAGACCCCTCGACGCGGCTTTCGCTAAGTTGCTCGTAGGCACTGAGCACCGCAGCGAGGGAATCCCGCGCGATCGCGGGATCGGTATGCGTGGCGTAGAGATCCAGAAGAGTGGTGTCAGTGCGCCATCGCACCGTGACCCAGCCTTTCAACATGGCACCCAGCATCTCGGGGCTGAGGTCCTCTCCGGCAAAGCGCATCTGCTTCGTCCAGGGGAAGCGCTTCTTGGCGGGAGCGATGTTTTCGCGGTTGGCAAAAAGCTGCCCCTTGGCGGCCTCGACGTAGATTTGGGGAAGACGGATCCGCTCCGAGGCCGAGAGCATCTCGGCAGCACCGGTCATGCGGATCTTTTCTTCCTCGGCGATGTCGGCGGCATCGCGCTTCACCCGCAGAATCTCGATGGTGGCGGACGACTGGTAAGTCGGCGGGGTCACCGAGTAGAGATAAAGGCCTAGGAAGTAGCCACCCACCACCGCGATCAAAAAAATCCAGAAACGACGCAGGAACCAGCGCAGATAATCCTGAAGACCACGCGACTGGCCGGTTTCGTTTGCGTCGCTGTCGGGGGCATAGGATCGGCTCATGCGGGAGTCGTGGGATCAAAGAAACAACGTCGTCAGAAAACGCTCTGCGGCACCGTGACGGTGTCGTTCGGCTGGAGCAGGAAGGGCTGCGAGTTGTCCTTCTGCATCTTCGAGACGTTGACCTCGATCGATTGGACGCCACTCTCGGTGTTGCGGCGCACGATCACCTTCGAGGGCCTCGCGACGTCGGTGAATCCCCCCGACATGGCGATGGCAGTGATGATGTCGAGCGGCTGGTCGTCCTTCAGGGAAACCTGACCGGGCGTCCTCACCTCGCCGATGACGGTGACGGTCTGGATGATTTTTTCGGCGATGATCTTCTCCGGCAAGGCGTGAACAATGATGGTGTCCTTGTCCCTCAACTTGACGACCCGGTCGCCGTCGAGCGTCAGATTCTGGGTGCGGAGATCCTCATTTTCACGACGCTTCAGTTCGATGCGACGGCGGTCGCCCCTCTCTGTAATTCCACCGGCGGTGGAAATCGCGGTGAAAAGGTCCATGGGGACGTCTTTCTCAAAGGCCACCTGACCCGGGCGCATCACCTGACCAATGACCGTGATCGTGTTCGGAGCCAGCTTTGCCTCCTCGGCGATGGCCACCGCGACCTGCGCGCTGCGGATGTAGTCAGATTCGAGAAGCCCCTTGATTTTTTCCCCCAATTGGATCGTGGTGATCCCGGCAGCGGGGATGCTGCCGAGGAGGGGGAAGACAATGTCTCCACCCGGCCCGACCGGGAAAGCTCCAGTCAGGGACGCTTCACCGAAGATGTTGATGGAGACAATATCTCCGGTCTTGAGCTGCAAGTTCTCACGAACCTCTCCGGGACTCGTGCGACGCAACGCGACGGCCTCCTGCCCCTGCTCAACCGGCGTCGCCTGGGGGGGAGGAGTATCTTGGGCCAGAGCCTGGAGGAGCCCGCCGCCACTGAATGCGATCGCGAAAAACAGGAACAATGAGATCCGGATACTCGCCCCGCTGATGAGCCGTTCAGTCATGGAGAAAATCAAGGACGCTTTGAATTCGCACCAGCCTAGCACGATTCAGGCCTTTTGAAAATGGTTACCACCCACTCTTCGCGAGACCGCTTCGCCTCCCCCCGCGAAAGCGAGTAACAAGGAGGAGCGGCCCGAAAAATCAGGGTGCCGGGGGAGAAACGGGATTGGTTCCGTTCTCGTCGAGATTTGCCGGATTCGGGGTCGCGGTAAGGCGGGGATAGTCTTTGATGGTAGCCGGAGTCACGAAAGGAATGTTCGCATTGTAGGAAGCGTTGCTACCCCCGCCAATGCCGAAGGTGCGGGTGCGAACGGCCAACTTGTTGGAATCGTAGCGAACCGCCATGAAGTATTTCCCAGACGGAACGTTCTTGAACTCGTAGTTACCAGCTTGGTCCGTATTGACTCGGCCCACCCTCTGTTTGCTGCCATCAGGAAGGACCCGATACAGCCAGATGGTCGCGGACTGCCCACCCTTTTCGTTGTTATCGAGGCGGTTGTTCCCGTTGGGATCCTTGAAGATGGTTCCCTTCACATCGCGGCGCTTTTGAGCGTGCAACTCACAGGGAACCACGGCGAGAATCGCGAGGAGGAGAGCGAGAACAGATGAGAGCTTTTTCATGACGACTGTTTTTGAGGAGGCAACGGATCGGAGGGACCGGTAGAATCAATAAATCAGACTGAAGCGGATACCGGTGATATTCTGATCAAACGCATAGACTGGCAAGGTGGAATCGTTCTGGTTAAAGTTATAAAAGACGGCCCACTGGCCCCGAAGACGGTCGGTGAGCATCAGCGGATGGGTCAGCTCGAAGGAAAGCCTCACGAATTGGTCGTCGCGACCGAGCGGCGCGGCGGCTACCACTCCGGTTGAGGAATACTCGGCATTTTCGTAGCCAAGTCTTGAATTCAGCTCAAAGAGACCGGGAAGGTCGTTTTTCATCTGCAGGTTGACTCCGGTATTGGTGGAATCCTCCCCATTGAAGATGTAGGACGGACGGACATTGCGATAAAAACCGAAATTGAAACCGGTTTTCGAAGTGGCCGCCCATCCGATCCCCCCGCTGTAGACCAGCGCCTCAGAGTCTATCGCCCCGGGCGAATCAACCGAACGGAATTCGTAGCCGACCGAACTGTTTAGGGCGGTCTTTCCGGAAAGCCGGTAGTTCCAACGGACCGACGGAGTCGTGAAATCCTGAGCCGGGCTGCCATCAAACTCGTCAGTGCCAAAACGAACTCCGAGTCCCACTCCGGACTTCGGGGCGAAAGACGGAGAGGTCAGCCAGGAGATATCACTGTAGACATTTTGACCATCGCCAAAGCCGGTGCCCGGATCAAAATCCCGAAGAGTGTAGCCAAAAGCGAGATTGAGATCGCCGCGAAAAAGATCCCGAGTCACGCCCAAGGTGAAACCGTAATCGTGACTCGCCGCGCGACGAGTCTCACGTTCAATTCGGTCCCACTGAATCGAATTGCCGTTGTTCCGGTGGTAATTGACGTCGAGAGCGACGCGGGTCTTGCCACCGTTGACGCCGACATTGCCACTGAAGTAATGTTCATAGGGATCGCGGCCGAAGTCATCGCTGGAATCCGCGTAGAGGTAGGCCTGTCCATTGTAATCGAAGCCGTAGTAGGCACCACGGTCCGTGGCATCGCCCGACTTCGCCACCGCACCGAACGCAAAGGCAAAGAGGGAAGCGCTGTCCGCCACTGGGCTTTGGGTCGTGTTCGAGTCGTAAATGTAGGAAGTGGAACTGATGAGGTCGACCTTCAGATCTGGAAAGAGCGAGAAACCACCTATGGAGTCCTCCAAGCCGCTGAGATCGGCGTCGCCCGGGAGTTCAAGACCACTCGAGGCGGCGTCGCCCGCCGCGGTGAGAAGCGCCTCTGAAGCGGCCTCGACTGAAATCGGATCAACCACGACCGCTTCCCCCTCTTGGGCGAACGAGGAAAACAAAGGCGCGAGACACAGGCCCGCCGCTAGAATCCGTGGTGTGGTGAGAGTGAACATGTTCCGGGAGGACAATTACAACAACATTGGCGCGACCTCGTCAAGATTTGGTGGCAAAAAATAAAAATCATTTCTCAGAAGCGAGAAATTAGGACTTGCTCCGTTGAAATCCCCCCGGGGAAGGCTGCCCTCGCCTGGAAGACGACGTCTCGCTGTCGTCTTTGAGAGATGCCTCCGCGGCAAGCAACTCCGCCTCATCCTCATATTCAACGAATCCGAGCGAGGCCGGCAGAGCCCTGCCCCAGTTGGCCCTCGCCCCCATGATGGCGGAGAGGAAACACCGAGCGACCCGCTCCCATCGTCGGCTCGTGCCCTCGGGGCGATGGCACTGAAGCACCCAGAGCGTCCGGTCGTCAATCCGGAGAGTGACGATCTTTTTCGGTTCCTCCTGAGGCAACGCAATACCGGGGGCGACCGGAGCAATCTCGAGACGGTCAAGAAAGGCGCGGAGATTCTCCCAAAAGCGATCGGCCGAACCGACTCGTTCGAGATCATGCTCGAGAACGAGAGACATCGCGTAGGCGTAGCGAATGTCCTTCCGGGCGGTGACGATTTCACGAAGAACCCGTTTCACCTCGCGCAGATTGTGGGGCAGCCCAACAAAACGCATCGTCTGGATCACGGCGATGGTCGCGATCATGCCGACGATGGGCAGGGTGTATCCGGCCGAAAGAAACACGCTCAGCCCGAGAAGGGATAGCCCGGCGAAAACCCCGTAGAGGATGAAGAGGATGTTTCGTTTCGAAAATCCGAGGGTAAGGAGACGGTGATGGAGATGCAGCGCATCAGGCCGCATCAGCGGCAGCCCGGTGAGGGCTCGACGCATCATGGCGAGGGCCGTATCAAGAATGGGAAATCCCAGCGCGATGATGACGACAAGGAGTGCTCCGAAAATTGCCCCCTTGTTCGAGGTGAGGAGGGAGGAGCCCGCGATGATGAATCCAAGCAGATAGGCGCCGCCGTCTCCCATATAGATTTTCGCGGGCGGCAGATTGAACAGGAGAAAAGCGACGACCCCCCCCATGAGAGCGACGTTGAGGAGGAGGAGTTCCTCGTGCCCCGAGAAGGCTCCCAGAGTCGCAAGGGTGAGCGAAAGGAAGAGGGCGATCCCTCCGGCAAGCCCGTCCATGCCGTCCACGAGGTTGATGAGGTTGGGAATGGAAACGAACCAGATCACGGTGAGGATCAGTCCAAAAGCGCCGGTCTCAATCTCCCCTGTCCCGAGGGGATGACTGACCATGTCGATCCGCATCTCGCAGAGGTAAGCGGCGACGCCGACCCCAATCTGCACGAAGAGCCGCAAGAGGGCAGGCAGGCCGAAGAGGTCATCGAGAAATCCGAGAAGAAACATCGTGGTTCCCAGAAGAAAGAACGGCCATCCGAGAAGCGGCGCTTTTTCCGGATTCGCTCCACCGATTGCGACGAGGCAGGCGAATAGAAAGACTCCGAACAGGGCCAACCCACCCACACGCAAGACGGGTTCGGTCTGGAGTTTGCGGACGCCATCGCCCGCATCCCGTCCCCTATCCCAAATCCAGAAGCGCCGAAGGAGGACGATGGCGATCAGCCCGATGGCAAACGCGGCGAGAAAGACGGTGACTCCGCGTAACGGTCCAAGCGACTGGAGGACGGAAGTCATGGATTCCAACAAATCAGGGGAGTCTCTGAGAGAGCGGTCAGGGTTGGCTGGAGGCTGCAGACGGGAGACGTCGATCCAGCTCGGAAATTTGGGCAGCAGTGAGGGCCCCACGCAACTTCGATGAGAGGGAGTCAGCACCCTTCACGCCACTCCTTTCGGCCCGGGTTGCCCAGTAGGCCGCCTCAAGAGGATCGCGGGTGGCGACGTCGGCACCCTCGCTGAAAAGCCGGGCGAGACGCTCCTGCGCTACCCCCTGCCCCGCCTCGGCAGCCGCCAGAAAAAGACGACGAGCCTCCTCGGGATTGGCGGCGACGCCGATGCCATTTTCAAGGAGGAGGGCGAGATTGACTTGGCCATCAGCCACCCCCTGAGAGGCCGCTTTGGCAAA
>NEUQ01000089.1 GCA_002288445.1 Verrucomicrobiia bacterium Tous-C2TDCM
GCATCACGACGATGAAGACGATCGCGATGGGGCGGAACATGCTGCCCCAGTCCGAGGAGTCGAAAGCCATCGGGAGGAAGGCACAAACGGTTGTCAGCACTCCGAAGGTGATGGGCACCGCCATGCGCTTGGTTCCTCGGATCGCGGCGTCGAGTGGGCTGAGGCCCTGCTGCCGATAGGAGTCGCAGCTTTCGCTGATCACGATGGCGTCATCGACGACGATTCCGAGGACGAGGATGAATCCCATCAGCGAGGAGAGATTGATCGTGATGTCGAGGTAGGGCATCAGGGCGAAGGCGCCGAGGAAGCTCATCACCATGCCAACGCCGACCCAGATAACCGCTTCGAGCCGCAGGAAGAGTCCCACGCAGATGAAGACGAGAATGAGGCTGCTCTGCGCATTTTGCCGGAGGAGATCGATCCGCCCCTTCACGATCTTGGAGCGGTCGTTGATGTAGTCGAGCCTCACGCCGTCGGGCAGGATGGCGTTCGAAGACTCGATGTATTCCTTGACCCGGTCGCCGATGGTGATGGCGTTTTGCCTTCCCTCGCGCATGACCGTGATCATGACGCAGGGGCTGCCGTTGAGCTTCACGATGAGGGGGTTCTCGGTGAAGCCGTCGAGGATTTTGGCGATCTCGCCGAGTGTGAGTTTTGATCCGTCGGGACGGGTGAGGACGGGGACACGGGCATAGTCGTCGCCCGTGTAGGCACGGCCGCGGGTGCGAATGGAGACGTCGCCGGCTTCGGTCTGGACGACGCCGGCGGGGAGGTCGATGGCCGATTGTTGGATCGCCTGGCTGATGGTCTCGAGGCTGAGCTGGTATTTCCGCAGGGCCGCCTCGGGGATCTCGATGGCGATCTCCTCGTTGCGGACGCCGGCGATCTCGGCGTGGGAGATTCCCGGGAGGGCGGAGAGCTCGTCGCGAGTTTGTTCGGCGAGTCGCTTCAGATCCTTCTCCGCCATCTCGGCGCTAAGAACGACGGTGATGACGGAGTGGAAGGAATCGTCGAGTTGGATGATGGGCTTTTCGGCGAGGGCGGGAAAATTGGGGATCGCGTCGACTCGGATCTTCACGTCCTCCATCACTTCGCGGGGATCGGCGTCTTCGTTCACCTCGATGAAAACGGTGCCACCGCTGCTGCTGGCGGTGGAGTTGAGATGTTTGATGCCACCGACGGGCTGGAGTGCCTCCTCGATCTTCAGCACGATGGTTTCCTCGGTCTCATCGGGTGACGAGGCAGGGTAGGGGACGTTGACGGAAATGAAGCGCGACGGCACGTCCTGAAAGACCTCGAGGGGGATCTTGTCGTTGGCCAAAGTCCAGATGCCCGCGACCATCACGGAGAGCATCAGCAGGTTGGCGGCGACGCCGTTTCGGGCGAACCAGGCGATCATGGCGGTTCAGGAGGATCGGGGAGGCTCGCCGGGAGCGGCGGGCGGGGTCTTGGCTTTGGAGGGAGCGACTTCCTTGGCCTGGCCGTCGCCAGGGCCTCGGTTTCGTCCGGAGCCCGGACCTTCGGTGGTCTCCATGACACCGTCGATAAGAGGGAGGACCGTGGCGCCCTCCGCGGCGAAGGGAATCGGGGTAAGGCAGAGCACGTCACCCTCCTTCGGGCCCGTGACTGTTTCCGCCGCGATGACGAGTTTCTCAGCATCGGCGACGAGGGGATCGACGGTGACCCGGCGAAGTTTGTTCTCGGTGGTGATGAGGAGGATTTCATTGCCGGCTCGCACCGCCCGACGCGGAATCACGAAGACATCGGTGAGGACCTGACCCTCGATTTCCGCTTCGAGGAATTGCCCGATGCGCAGTGGAGGATGGCCGTCACCGCGTTTTGCATAGGGATCATTGACTTGGGCCACAGCGGTGATCTGGCGGGTTGATTCGTCGATCGCACCCTCAACCCGCACGAGGAAGCCATCCCATGAGGCGGCTTTTCCCCCGGCAACAGAATGAAGCGTGACCGGAGCGCCCTCGATGGGGGGCTCGCCATCGCGATAGCGCTCGGGGAGGGCGAGGAACTGCATTTCCCGCTCGGGCAAGGGGAGGCGGATCTCAACATAATCGACCGCAAAAATCTGGCCAAGCGAGGTGCCCTCATTCACATATTGACCGACATCGACGAGTTGTTCGAGGACCTGCCCGTCGTAGGGTGCGCGGATCACGGTGCGTTCGAGATCGCGCTCGGCTTGGGCGATCCCGGCTTTCGCGGCCGCAACATCGGCCTCGGCCTTGGCGACTTGGGGAAGGCGCAGGACGAGCGCGCCGGGTTCGCCTGTCTTGCCGAGGGCTCGCCAATTCTCCCTCGCCTGACCGGCCTTGGCGCTCTCCTCGGCGAGAACGACCTCTGCCTCGGCGAGGTTTGCTTTTGCGACAACGAGAGCCGTCTCGTAATCGACCGGATCGAGCTTCAGCAGGACTTCCCCGGTATCAAAAAAGCCTCCGGGGCGAAAGGAAGGGCTCACCTCGAGGACTTTGGCAGCGACTTCCGGGAGAAGGGTGCTGCGGGTGCGCGGTTGCGCGGTGCCTTGCGAACGGACTCGCACCGGATAGGTCTGACGTTGCAATTTTGTGCCCTCCACCCGCACCACCGCGGGAGGTGCCTCCATCGTCGGGGTCTCGGGGCGGTTCGAGATGAACCACCAGGCCGCGTAGACGCAGGCGCCGAGGATGGCGAGCGGCAAGGTGGCACGAAAAAAACGTTTCATGAAGGGGATACGACCCCTGCGCTCCGTTGAGTCGAGTTCGCGGACCGCACAGGAGGACTAGCGTCGATGCTTTCGCGCTCAAACGCAAGTCTCGGGAGGGAGCCCCGATTGACGCGATGACGAGACATTGCTCGCGATGAAGGCTGATTTCCTAGGTTGAAAAATGCCCCGGAAGGAAACCGGGCAGACCAGAACGAAGCCCTTGCAGTGATCCGATCCCCCACTAGGTTCGCCGGATGGACCTCGGTGGGGAATTCGAGAAGCATTTCGGCGCGCCACCATCGGTGATTACGCTTGCGCCCGGACGCGTCAATCTCATCGGCGAGCACATCGACTACCTTGATGGTTGGGTCCTGCCTGTCGCAATTGACCGCCACCTCGTGATCGAGGCCGCCGCCACGGGTGACGATGGGTTCGAGTTCGTTCCGGTGCGGGCAGGATTCGGCGAAACGGTGCGCGTCGCGGCAAACGAGGTCCACCCCCGCGAAGCAAAAGCGGAACGATGGTTGAACTACCTTCTCGGTGTCATTGCCGGATATCGTGATGCGGGAGCCGAGGTCCCGGGATTCCGCGCGGTGATCCATGCCGACCTTCCCGCCGGGGCCGGGCTGAGCGCCAGTGCGGCGCTCGAGACCGCGACGGCTCTTGTGGTCGAGGCGCTCTCCGGGATCAATGGAAATGTCCGCGACCGCGCCCTCCTCTGCCAGCAAGCCGAGCACCAATATGCGGGAGTGCCCTGTGGAATCATGGACCAGCTCGTGGTGGGAGCTGGAAAAGCAGGTCATGCCCTGCTCCTCGATTGCCGTGAACTCTCCACCGAGCCCGTGCCTCTGCCGGAAGATCTTGTCATTCTCGTCGCGGATACAGGGGTGAAGCATGCTCTTGGTGACGGCGAATACCGGCGGCGGCGGGAACAGTGCGAGGCCGCGCTGGCCCTGCTTGGGGCGGAGTCTTTCCGGGATCTCGATCTTCCATTTCTCGAAGCGAACCGCGGGCGGCTCGGGCAAACCCTCTATCGGCGGGCCCGTCACGCCGTGTCCGAGATGAAGCGGGTCCACGACTTTGTCGGATCGCTCGCTTCGTGCGATCTCGAGAACCTCGGACGACTGCTGCGCGAGGGGCATGAGTCGTTGCGCGACGATTTCGAGGTGAGCTGTGCCGAGCTCGACTACCTTGTCGAAGCGGCCGCCGCTTTCGGGACTTCCCGAGGCCATGTCGGCACCCGTATGACGGGAGGAGGCTTCGGTGGCTCCACGATCTCCTTGGTGCGTCGGGAAGCTGCCGTAGCTTTCCGCGAACACCTCGAATCGGCTTTTGCCCAACGTTTCGGACGAAAGCCCGATGCTTTTGTCACCTCCGCCGTTGACGGAGCCCGCCTTTTTGCTGTTGAATCCCGGACACCTGCATGAGAACCAACTTCCTCCTTTCCATCCTGATCCTGATGAGCTCTCTCTTACCCCATGTCGCCCGAGCTGATATGTCCGAGGCCGTTTACGGCAAGATGCCCGATGGTCGCGTAGTGAAAATCTGGACTCTTACCAACGACGCCGGGATGGAGGCGAAGGTGACGGAGTATGGCGCCATCCTCGTTTCCCTGAAAGTTCCTGACAAGAACGGAACATGTGCCGATGTCACCCACGGCTACGATACCCTCGAGGGGTGGCTGACGAACAGCTCCTACTTCGGTGCGACGGTGGGACGTTTCGGCAACCGCATCGCCCACGGCAAGTTTTCCCTCGATGGGAAGGAATACACGCTCGTCACCAACAACGACCCGGGCGGCATTCCCTGCGCCCTCCATGGCGGCAAGGAGGGTTTCTGCAAAAAGTTGTGGAAGGGTGAAGGTTTCACCGGCGGGATCGGCAGCGGAGTGAAACTCACCTACACCAGTGCCGACGGTGAAGAGGGTTATCCCGGCGAACTCACCATCGAGGTCACCTACACCCTCACCGAGAAGAACGAGTTGATTTGGGAGGCGAAAGCCACGACGAAGGCCCCCACCGTGCTCAACATCGTCCATCACACCTACTGGAATCTCAGTGGCGACCCGACCACAAGCATCAACGATCACGAGATGACGATCGACGCGGACCGCTATCTCGCGACCAACGCGGGACTCATCCCCACCGGCGAACTCGCTCCGGTCGATGGAACTCCGCTCGATTTCGTCGAACCCGCCGTGATCGGCAAACGCATTGAGGCCGACCACGAGGCGTTGAAGCTCGCAGGTGGTTATGACCACGCGTGGGTCCTCAACGGCACTCCGGAAGGGGAGTTGGTCAGGGCCGCGCGCGTGCGTGATCCGAAAACCGGACGGACCCTGACACTGACCACGAATCAGCCCGCGGTGCAGTTCTACGGTGGCAATTTCCTTGATGGCACCACCACTGGAAAATCCGGCGTGAAATACCAGCACCGCACCGCCCTCTGCCTCGAGACCGAGAATTACCCCGACGCGCCGAACAACCCGAAGGCCCCTTCCCCCGTCCTGCGGCCCGGCGAGACCTACTACCACAAGATGGTGCACACCTTCACGGCGGAGTGAAAAGGGCGCGCCTTGTTCTGCCTCACTCAAAACTTCTCCGTGGTCTGAACTCTGACTTCTGATTTCCGACCTCCGACCTCCGACCTCCGACCGATGACTCTTCTCACCTTTTTCTTCTTCACCGCGCTGGTCGGGGGGCTCACCTGGATCCTCACCCGGAAGGATGATCATGGCTCGTCGACCGGGTATTTCCTGGCCGGACGCACGCTCACGGGAGGATTCATCGCGGGCTCGCTGCTACTAACCAATCTTTCGACGGAGCAGCTTGTCGGGCTTAATGGATCGGCTTTCACGGATGGGATCAGTGTGATGGCCTGGGAAGTCATCGCTGGGGCGTCGCTCGTGATCATGGCGCTCTATTTCCTGCCGAAATACCTCCGAAGCGGCATCGCGACGATTCCCGAGTTTCTCGAGAAACGCTTCGACGCAACGACCCGGTCGATCACCAGCTTCATCTTCATTCTCGCTTACACGGTGATTCTTCTGCCGATCATCCTCTACTCGGGAGCGACCGGTTTGATGGGAATTCTGGATTTGAAAACCCTCACCGGCATCGAAAGCGAGACGACCCTGCGCTGGGTCACGGTGTGGTTCATCGGCATCGTCGGATCGATCTATGCGATCTTCGGAGGGCTGCGCACCGTGGCCGTTTCGGATACCCTGAACGGATTTGGTTTGCTTGTCGGGTCGGTCATGATCACGGTCTTCGCGCTCAACGCCGTCGGCGATGGCGGTCTCATCGATTCACTCGCGAAAGTTAGGGAGGCGCACCCGGAGAAGTTCAATTCGCTCGGGAGCAAAGAATCTTCGGTCCCTTTCTCGACCCTTTTCACCGGGGTGCTCCTGCTGAATCTCTTCTATTGGACGACCAACCAGCAGATCATCCAGCGCACCTTTGGAGCCACGAACCTTGCCGAGGGTCAGCGCGGGGTCCTCATCGCGGGGATTTTCAAGGTGATCGCGCCGTTGGTTCTGGTTCTGCCAGGGGTGCTTGCGTTTCACTTTTATGGCGAGCGGGAGGGTTTCAAGCCCGATCATGCCTACGGCACCCTCGTCAGCGACGTGCTCCCCAAATGGCTTGTCGGATTTTTTGCTGCGGTGATGGTCGGGGCGATCCTCAGCTCATTCAACTCCGCCCTGAATTCGACCGCGACGCTTTTCTCGCTCGGTGTCTACAAGGAGCTCTTCAAACACAAGGCCGTCGATGAAACAAAGGTCATCAACAACGGCAAACTCGTCGGCACGGTCGTCGCCATTCTCGCAATGTGCACGGCACCGCTTCTCGCGGGACAGGAGAGCCTCTTTGGATACCTCCAAAAGATGAACGGGCTCTACTTCATCCCGATCTTTTCGGTCGTGCTGGCGGGCTTTCTTTTCAAACGTGCCGGAGCCCTCGCGGCGAACATCTCCCTCGTGGCGGGATGTCTGATCCTTGTTCTCGGTTACTTTGTGCCTCCTTTCTCCGGCTGGGCTGAAAAGGTCCATGGGTTCCATTTTCTCGGCATCGTGTTCGCGGCGCTCATGGTCTTCCAGTTCGTGATGAGCAAAGTGAATCCGCTTCCCCAGGACTGGGCGCACCACCACAGCGGCGATGTCGATCTCACGCCGTGGAAATGGGCGAAGCCGCTCGGCTTCGGGATTGTTGCTTTCGTGGTGATCCTCTACCTTGCCCTCGCGGACTTCTCGGTATTGAAGGGCTGAAGGGTTCGCCTCGCCGCAGCGGTGCGGGAACGCAGGGATGATGCCGGTCCGCCACCTCGGTTTCGTGGAAAGGATTCCGAGGCGGCCTCGTTCAAGGAGCGTGACGAGTTGATTCTAGCGGCGCCGAAAAACGAGGTCCTCGCGGATTCAATGTAGTTATGTCAGGACTTTTGAAGTTGTCGATCGGCGGGAAGTGCCCGGGGAGTCGCGTTCCCGGTTCGTGGCGGAGTCGGGATATGAGAAAGAATGAGCCAAAAAAGCGGTCAGGTTCGTAGATCTCTCATGAACCGAAGCAAGGCACTCTCCCGGATCCAAGACGTTGAGGATCGCATCATCTCCCGCTTCTGTGCGGTCGAGCGCCGTCTCCACCGTCGCATGGATTGGGTGGAGGACACGACGGACTACGAGATGTTGGAGGCTCGCATCCGCGAAGAAATTGTTTTCTACGAGGCGAGAGGATTTTATCTCTTCCAGGAACCGTGGCTCGAGCACGAGCCCTTCAACCACCGTTTCCGTGTCGTCCTCACTTTCAGACCGACGGAATCGAATCGTTGATTACTTCGTCTCGCTGGAGTTTCGAGATCCAGCCTGCGGCGGAGAGGATTTCCGCTGCTTCGGCATGGGAATCGAAGAAGTGAATCGCTGTCGGATGCCCCTCGAGCTTCGAGGCTTCATCGAGGAGCAGTCCGAGCCGTTTGCCGGAGCTGACCCGGTGAATCAGGATCACGGCGATGCGGTCGGGATACGCCAGAGCCGCTTCGACGTAGATGGGCACGTCGTGCTGACTGGTGTCGCCAAAGAGTATGGCCGGTTTGTCAGGATACCAGGAGAGAACCTGACGAATCGCCCCTAGCTTGTGATCGCGATGACTGCGCTTGAGCCACTTGTCCTCATCAAGGCCCCAGTCGGTCATGAAAAAGGGTCCGAGAGGAAGGCCATTGATCTCAAAGACGTGACTGACGAGGCCATGGAGATTGTAGGGGGAGCTGGTGACATAGGCGATCGGATTGAGATGCCCGTCATCCGGCTCGGGACCGCGGCGGAGATGGCGATACAGGGTCGTTACCCCCGGGAAAAGCTGGCGGGTCAGGGCATTGCCTAGCAGCGTCGTCGCGATCATGCGCAGGATCTTTCCCGCGTGGGTGACGAGGACGGTGTCGTCAACGTCGCTCAGGATGACGAGGTCGTGATTTCGGGCCGGACACTCGATCGGCCAAGTTGCCGATGCGGACATCCGGGATTCGGGTAGCTCGATTTTCAACTCGTCGGAATGCACCGTCTCGAGCGGCAGGTCGATCTCGAAATACCCTTCTCGGTTGGTTCGTTTCTCAATCGAGTTGCCTCCGGCGCTCAATCGCACGAGCGAGTAGGGCCGCTCCGGGGTGCACCAGCGGCGGAGCATGTGGTAGAGATTGACGAGGGCGGGATCATTCGCACACGGGTGCGGCCAGGTGCGTGCGAGCAGTGTGCGCCCCTTCACCGAGACGCCGCCCGAGTGCCGGGTCGCGTAATAGATCTCCGCCACCATCGGTTTTCCAAGCCGACCCGTGATGCGCGCGAGGAGGCGGTGAACTGCGTCATAGACCTTCTCAGCCCGCAGGGCGAGCTTCAGGATCCCGCGGCGGCGGGGTTTCGGCTGGTGGTTTGGATCGATGGGAATTAGAAATCCGGATTACGCCTATCCATACCCTTGTCGAATCCTTCCGCTCAACTTTTAACCCGCATTTTTCAGGTTCGTTTGTCGTGAAGCACCGTGACTCCGGCGGAGTTGAGCCGGTAGAGGCTCGGGTGTTGTCACGCTTCACCCCTCGGCCGGCCGCCAGATCAGTCCGGCGTATACCAGCGCCCGAGCGTCCCGACGAGGGCCTCGCGGAGCTCACCGGGATCGACTTCGCCGGAGAAGCGATGGAGGATTTCGCCACCGGGAGCGACCACGACGGTGTGCGGCAGGCTTCCCTGCCATTCGGGATCAAGAGATTCAGCGAGGGAGTCGGTGCTGCCCCGGTAGAGGTAGTTGTTGGTGCGGCGTCCTTCCTCGGCGACCGAAGCGGCAACGAGATCAGGCATGGCCGCATGGAAACGTTTTGCAAGCGTGCCGACTTTCCCGAACGCGCCGGCATCGTCGGTGCTGATCGTGATCAACTCGACCTCACGCGTTTCAAACTGGCGTCCGATCTCCACGAGATGGGGCATCTCGGCGAGGCAGGGACCGCACCAGGTCGCCCAGAGATTGATGATGCGGTATTTCCCGGTCGCATTTTTCCGCAGAGCGGCGACGCCGGAATGATCGATCTCTTCCACGGTGACTTCCTTGGCGAGGAACTTCGCGTTGTCATCTTCGACGAGGTGCCGTTTTTCGGCCCATTTTGTGGAGCAGCCGTGGGCTCGGGTGACAGGCTCTGCGATCGGTTTGTCGGCGAGGAGCGCTTCGATCGCTTCGCGGGCGTCGTGTTTTCCAATCGTGGCGGGATCGCCGTAGCGGGAATCATCGAGGCGGCCGGTGTAGCGCAGTTTTCGCTCGCGGTCAAAGAGGAAGAGGTGCGGCGTCGCGATGGCACCGTAGGCTCGTGCGGTCGACTGGGTCTCACCGTCGTAGAGGTAGGGGAAAGTGAACTCGTAGCGCTCGGCATGGAGTTTCATCTCTTCGAGTGTGTCACCGTAGAGCGAGTAGCCGAGCTCGTTGAGGCGGACCGATTTCGGATCGTTTGGCGAGATCGCGACGAGCTTTAGCCCCTTGTCGCGATACTGCTCGACGAGGGCTTTCACCCGCGACTCGGCCCCCTGCGCGCTGGGGCAGTGGTTGCAGAGAAAGAGAATCGCGAGGAGTTCGGCATCAGCGTAATCGGAGAGCCGGTGTTGGTTGCCATCGACGCCGGGCAGGTCGAAATCGGGCGCCGCCGCTCCGATCTCGAGGGTTTTCACCGGGGCATCGGCGGCGTGGGTCGCAACGATGCCGGAGAGAAAGGCAAGAATGGTAAAAAGAAAGGATTTCATCGGCACCGATTCACTGGACGGGCACGTTGCTCTCGCCGGGAGCCAGCGTGCCGGGCATGCGGGCCGATCCGACGCCTTGGGCGGAAGTGACGAGTTCCTCAAATTCGGCATAGAATTGCTCGCCGAGCTCGTGTTTGAGGTTCGCTTCGACGAAATCGAGCATGGATTTGGCTCCGTTCACCTGGTCGACATATTGGAACATGTCCTTTAGCTTGCCCCACTGGAGTTGTGGCAGGGTCTTCTGAGTGAATTCTTCCTTCGAGTGCTCGCCGAGTGCTCCTCCCTGATTGCTCTGGTTGTTGCGGGCACGGCGCTCCTCGTCGCGGTTCAGGCCCCGGAGTTCCTCGTCTTGCTTCTCCTCGAGCATGGTGACGAGGCGGGCCTGTTGTTCAATCCGTTTGTCCCAGGCGTTCATGAGCGAGGCGGGATCCTTGTCGCGGAGGTAGGGCATGATCGTGCGGCTGTAGATTCCGGCGATGTTGATGGGCACGGGCTCCCAGTTTTCCGTGTTGCCAAGCAGCCGCTCGAGATAGTAGGCCTTGGCGAAGACGGAATTGGCGACCGACTGGGTCACCGCTCCTGTCGGCATTTCGGTGAGGTTGCTGAGGGAATCGACATAGGACATGAGGGCACCGAAGATGGTAGCCTTGTCCTCGGACTCGGCGGCCTGACAGCTCAGGGTGAGGTAGCGGAGCTGCTGCTGGAGCGAGGTGATGAACTGGGGATCCTTGATGCGATCGGCCTGGTTTTCCCGCCAGGCACGGAAATCCGCTTCAGGACGGCCTTCCCGATCATATTCGACCATCTTGACACAATTCAGGTAAAGCTCGACGGCGGCCCGGGGATCGGCGGCGGCGGCGGCAAACGCTTGGCCTGCCGAAACGTTCCGGGAGGTGAGGTGAGTCTCGAGGTTGTCCTTTAGCGCTTTGAGCCTGGCCTTGAGGGATTGGATCTGTTCGGCGGTGAGCTCGTTGGCGGATGTTGAGAGGCAGAAAAGACTCAACGCGACAGCGGAGAGGGCAAGGAGGGATTTCATGACCTTGGAGCGTATCGGGATTCGCCCGGCTCGACAATACCGAAATCGCGCAGCCAGCGCAGTGACTCATTAAAAAGGACACCGAAGGAAAAGTGGGCGGAGCCCACGGGAGGGCTTGATGCCTCATAAATGAGGACACCGTGGCGAATGCCGCCACGATTGATGAAGGAAAGCCTCG
>NEUQ01000009.1 GCA_002288445.1 Verrucomicrobiia bacterium Tous-C2TDCM
TTCTCCCAGGTGAGGGAGTCGGTGTCGTCCTCGCGGCCGAAGTGGCCGTAGTTCGTAGTTTTACGGTAGATGGGGCGAAGCAGATTCAGCTCCTTGATGAAATCGGCGGGTTTGAAGGAGAAAATCTCCTTGATGGCCTTCTCGATCTTGGCGTCGTCGACGTGGTGGGTGCCAAAGGTGTCGACGTGGACGCTGACGGGCTGGGGATAACCAATGGCGTAGGCGAGCTGCAGTTCGCAACGGTCGGCGAGGCCAGCGGCGACGACGTTCTTGGCGACGTAGCGGCACATGTAGGCGGCGGAGCGGTCGACCTTGCTCGGATCCTTGCCGGAGAAGGCGCCACCGCCGTGACGACCCATGCCGCCATAGGTGTCCACGATGATCTTTCTTCCGGTGAGACCGCAGTCACCCTCGGGACCGCCGATAATGAAAAGGCCGGTGGGGTTGATGTGGTATTCGGTCTTTTCGGTGAGGAGCTCGCTGGGAATAACGGCCTCGATCAGCTCTTTTTTGAGGATTTCACGGATCTCGGCAGTAGTGATGCTGGCGGCGTGCTGGGTCGAGACGACGACCGCGGTGACGCGGGTGGGCTTGCCGTCAACGTATTCCATCGACACCTGGGTCTTGGAGTCTGGGCGGAGCCAGGTGTGTTTGCCGCTCTTGCGGAGTTCGGTGATGGCACGGCCAAGCTGGTGCGAATAGAGGATCGGGGCGGGCATGAGCGAGGGGGTCTCGTTCACGGCGTAACCGAACATGATGCCCTGGTCGCCAGCGCCCTGCTCGGCGGTTTCCTTGCCATCGGCGGCAGCGGCGTCGACTCCCTGGGCGATGTCGGGGGACTGCTGGCCGAGGGCGTTGATGAAGAAGAAGTTCGCGGCGTTGAACTTGCAGTCGTCGTTGGTGTAACCGATCTCGGTGATGGCGGCCTTGACCACTTCACGGTAATCGAACTTCGACGACGTCGTGATCTCACCGCCGAGGACGACGATGTTGTCTTTCACGAGAGTCTCGCAGGCGACGCGGGACTTGGGATCTTGCTCAAAGCAGGCGTCGACGATGGAGTCGGAGATGGTGTCGCACACTTTGTCGGGGTGACCTTCGGTGACGGATTCGGATGAGAAAATATAGGAGTTTGCCATGTCGTATTTACAAATCTTGATTCATTGATACCATAGGCGCGGGATCCATGTCGTCAATCTTGAAATCGCTACGGCTCATCGCCGACCCGACGCGGCTGCGCATCCTCAATCTGCTGCGGCGGGAAGATCTCTCGGTGGTGGAACTGCAGGACGTCCTCGGGATGGGGCAATCACGCATTTCCTCGCAGCTTTCCCAGCTCCGCCAAGGCCAACTCGTGACTGACCGCCGCTCGGGGAAGAACATCATCTACACCTTCGGGAGTGACGCCGCGCCGCTCGACGAGCGCCTTGTCCACGCCCTCGATCTCGCCGCCGCGGACATGCCGGAGACCGCCGACGATGCCGCCGCGCTCGCACTGATCCTCACGAAACGCCGCGACAAGGCCCGCGCCTATTTCGACAATCTCGCCGGGAAATTCGGCCGCACCTACTGCCCGGGGCGCTCCTGGAAAGCCCTCGGCGAGACGCTCTTGAAACTGATGCCACCCCTTGTCATCGCCGATCTCGGCGCAGGTGAGGGCACGTTTTCCCAGCTTCTCGCGCAACGGGCCGAAAAGGTCATCGCGATCGACAACGCGGAGAAGATGGTGGAGTACGGCACCGACGTAGCCCGCGAGAATGGCTACACGAATCTCGAATACCGGCTCGGCGGGATCGAGGATCCGCCGATCGAGGAGGGCTCGGTCGATCTCGCCTTTCTCAGTCAATCACTCCACCACGCGGTGCGCCCCGAGGCGGCCATCGCCGCGGCCCATCGCATTCTCAAGCCGGGCGGTCGCATCATCGTGCTCGATCTGCTGAAGCACCAGTTCGAGGACGCGAAGGATCTCTACGCGGATCTCTGGCTCGGTTTCTCGGAGCTGGAGATGTCGCGCTTTCTGAAAAACGCTGGCTTCGACGAGGTCGAGGTCTCGGTGGTCGATCGCGAGTCCGAGCCGCCGTTTTTCCAGACGCTGCTGGCACTGGGAACGAAGGCGGGCCGCTGAACTGGTTTTTGGCACGGGGTGCATCGATTGCGCCCTTGCCCTTTGGCCGATTCCTTGGCTTACTAACGGCCATGATGAAGCGAATTTCCCTTTTTCTCTCCCTTGCTGCCGCTTGGGCCGTGGCGCTCCCCGCTGCGAGTCTGCGAGCCCACGAGTCCGCCGCCGAAATGGCCGACGCGGCGAAGATCCTCCTCGCGAGCCTGACCGACGACCAGAAGGCGAAGATGGTCTACGAACTGACCGACGCGGAGCGGGAAAACTGGCATTTCATCCCCAAACCGTTCGAAGGTGAAGGCATGCGCGGCGGCCTCACCCTGAAGGACATGCGTCCCGACCAGCGCCACCTCGCCTACGCCCTCCTCAGCACCGCCCTGAGCCACCGTGGCTTCACCACCGCCCTCGAAATCATGAGCCTCGAACAGGTCCTCTGGGAGCTCGAGAACCAGGCGCCCAAGCGCGATACCCTCATGTATTACATTTCCATCTTCGGCGAGCCCGGCTCGAAGGCCTGGGGCTGGCGTTGGGAAGGACACCACCTCGCCCAGAATTTCACGATCGCCGACGGCAAGGTCGTCGCCGCGACCCCGAATTTCTTTGCCTCGAATCCCGGTGAAGTCCGCCAAGGCCCCCGCGCCGGACTGCGCGTCCTCGCCGGAGAGGAGGACGTCGCCCGCCGCCTCGTCCTATCGCTCGACGATGCGCAGAAGGCCAAGGCCGTCACCGGCAGCACCGCTCCCGAAGACATCCTCACCGCCGCTGAGACCAAGGTCGGCCCGCTCGGAGGCGAAGGGATCGCCTACGGCGACCTCAACGCCGAACAGCAGAAGAATCTCAAGGAGCTGCTCGACGTTTACATCCGCCGCGTTAAACCCGACGTCGCCGACGACGAACTCGCCGCGATCGAGAAGTCCGGGCTCGACAAGATCGTCTTCGCCTGGCTCGGCGGCATCCAAAAGGGAGATCCCCATTATTACCGCGTGCAGGGCCCGACCTTCCTCCTCGAATACGCGAACACCCAGAACGGGGCGAACCACGTCCATGCCGTTTGGCGCGACTTCGAGGGCGACTTCGGACGCGACCTGCTCCGCGAGCATTACCAGGCCCATCACAAGGCCGAGTGAACCGGCGGGAATGTCGGAGAAGATCCAGAGCGCGAACGAGGAGGACCTGAAGCGCCTCCGCCGCATGCTCCGCAAGGTCGCGGGTCATGACCTCGAGGCGGTGAAACGACGTCTCGAGCGCAGTGCCAAACCGCGTCCCGGAGCCGAGGAGATCCGCGTGCTCGACATCGCCTGCGGCGACTGCCGCGAGGCGGAGGTGCTCGGGGATTTTGTCGCGGAGCTGAAGGGCGCACCCGAAGCCTCGGTGAAGCTCACCGGCATCGACGTCCGCGCCCGCGAAATCGCCGACGCCGCGCGGAAGTTCGGCAAACGCCAGGGGATGCGCGACGAGCGGGGAGGACGTAAATTCGAATTCCTCACTGGCGACGCGAAGAAACTGAAGGGCCACGCCGAGATGGGCGAGGATTTCGACCTCGTCTTCCTGCGACATCAGAACTACTGGAACGGCGCGCGCGACTGGGAGGAGATCTTCGATCAGGCGCTCGAAAAAGTCGGCGACGAGGGACGCCTCGTCATCACGAGTTACTTCGACAAGGAACACGCCCTCGCCCTCGAGGCGATCCAGAAACTAGGTGGCGAGCTCATCCGCACCGAGTTTAATGACGAGACCCGCGAGCTCATCACGCCCGGCAAATCGATGGACCGTCATGTCGCCATCTTCCGGAAGAAAAAGTGACCCATCGGTTTTTGACTCCGCGTGAATCCCCTTGCCCCCAGCATGGACCCCATCCGATGACCGACCTCCTCATCGTTGCCGGCGTGCTTGTGCTCTCCTTCGCGCTGCGCACCTCCGGGCTGCGAATCCTCCGCAAGTTGGGGGCGCTCGGCATTCTCGGGGCGACTTTCCTGGCCTTTTTCTTTTTCACCGACAGCATTGCGGCCGGGGTTGTCGGCGTGCTGCTTTGGTTTTTGCTGCCTTGGGTCGAGCTGCTTACCCGCATTCGGCGCCTTCGACTGCCCGTCGGCAAAACCCTTGAGCGCGAGGCGCCCCCCGGTCATTCGCGTTTTCCCGAGCTGACCGAACTCACCGACGAGATCGAAGCCGAGGGTTTCGAATATGTCGCCGACACCGGTTGGGACTGGGACGACATGCACCAGTTTTACCGTCTTTTCTATCATGCCGAAAAGCGCGAGCAGGCCGCGATCTGCCTGACCGAGCAGGACGGCATGTCCTGGGTCGCCCTCACCCTCACCTCGAGGCATCCGCGCGGCACGACCTATCGCACCAGCAATCTGCTCCTCAGCAGTCCGATGAAGACCGCGCCGGAGGTGAGTCTGCGGCAGGCGCCCGATTGCGATTCCTTCACTGCGCTGCTCGAAGAGCACCGCTACTGGATGGAAGGCCTCGCCTTCGTCACCGAAGACTTCGTCGCCGAGGATCCCGAGCAACTTGCCGGGCTCATCGGGGAGGAGACCGGCCGCCAGATCAAACACAATTTCGACGCTGGCTTGATCAAACCCGGCGAAGCCGCCGGAACCTTCCGCTATTCGTGGCGGGGTCTCATGTATCTTTACTGCCAGCTTGTGAAAGACATGGTGCGGATGAGTTAGGCCGAAAGCGGATTTTCATTGCCGCCGGGATGTTGGCCCGGATAGGTTCGGATAGTGAAACGGAAACAGGCTTTCATCCTGGTAGCGGGTGCCTTGCTGCTGATCGGCGCGGTCGTCACCGGGATCTTTCTTCTGCCTCAAGAAGAAAGGTGGGTCAGTCGCAAGGGTGGGCCGAGGAGCTTCGGAGAAACCGGGTTTTTCACCCGTTCGGAAACCTTGCTACCCTCGGGTCTGAAAACGCTTTCGGCCTCGGCGGTAAAGCGCGAACCAATCGATCGGAAGCTCTCCTTCATCTGGGAGGAGCCGACGGCGAACTGGAAACGCGCGGCGCAGTTGGGCCGGATCCCTCCCCGCCACATCGACGATGAAAATCAGGTCGTGACTTTTCCGGGAGGAGGACGCCTCCGGCTCGCGTGGGCCACCATGGGATACGATCCCGATTTGGGTGACTTTCCCGCCAAGGAACCTTTCACGAGAACGAAGGTGACGGTGCGGGGCGACACCTGGGAGCCACTCAGTGAGGAAGCCTTCCATCGCTATCAGTTGGAGGACTTGAAACGGGAGACCGTGACCAAGGGTTTTCTTCCCACCTGGGGGGTCGGAGCGTTCTCTCTGAAACTCGACTTCCTCCCCGAGGGGCTCCCCGATTTCCGGCCCGTCGGCTCCATCGAGCTGATGAATCTCGACACGATGACTCCCATCGGCCACGACTCTGGCGGCAGCTTTAATGACTCGATGCCCGGGATGTTTCACTCGATGCCGGCCGCCCAGGTTTTCTACCCCGCCCGCATCGCCGCCGGATTCGATGTCGCTTATGGCCCCTTCGAAGAAGCGCGGATTCCCCTCCGTCCGGGAAGCCGGGGCAAGGTGACGGACCTCGAAGTCGAGATTATCGCGATCGAGCGCTTTGCGTGGTCGAGTGCCTCAAGCGGCAAACGGATCCGGGAGTCGGGCAAAAAGGAGACACGATCCCTCGAGTTCGATCTCGATCCGAAACGCGAGCCGCAGACCCAGATTGTGTTTTCGATGTCCGCGCCGGAACTCGGCCGTTTCTGCGACCTCGTTCTGATCCATCACGACGGCAAGGAGGAGACCATCGAACTTGGCAACGTCTACACGGTATCCTACGTCTCAACTCAAACGCCTCCCGAAGAACTCGAAGCGGTGGTTCTTCGTTACCGCTCGAATCAGGCACGGGTGGTCTTTGAACTGCCTCCCTTGCAAGGTGTGCCGGAGCGAAATGAAGAGATCGAAAATCTCTTCGACATCACCCTGCCGCATTTCGAGGCTCGGGATGCTTGGGATCTGGAACGAGCGGTTGCCTTCCAGGCAGGGGTGCAATTCAACCTGCCCGACGCCGTCTTTCCCAACGACCATTTCCCCCGGCACTACGAGAACGTGACCCTCCATGCCCTGCTGGACGAATATCTCGCCCATCATCCCGAAGGCATGCGTGTCAGGCTCGATCCCGCTACCCTCCGGCTCGTGGTGCCCGAGCGTTTTGGTTGGAAGAAGAAGTGGATGGAGTTCCGGAAGTGGATGGGGATTTGACACCCTCCATCGCAGCCTTCCCGCAGTGGGGCGTGCCGCCGTTCCGAATCGAACGTCCCCTCGGCGCCCGTCGGAAGCTTCGCCGCTGCCGCATCTGCTTACGCTCACGCGTCCATCGTAGCCTCCCGCAAAACAACCCCTCTGTTCCATTCTTTCCCGTTTACCACCCGGCCCCTTTCATCCACAATTCCGGATCGCTGCGATGAACTTTCCCCTGCAACATCCCGTGCCCCCTGTCGATCAGGTCGGGGTCGAAGCGCGGGCGGCGTTTTTCACGAAACGTTCCCTGAAAAACGATGCGAAACGCGCCGGTCTGCGGCTCGCGGTCTCGATGATGGACCTCACCACGCTGGAGGGTGCGGATACGAAGGGCAAGGTCTCGCAGCTCTGCCGCAAGGCGCGGCAACCGATGCCGGCCCGCTACCAATGCCCGCCCTGTGGCGCGGTCTGCGTTTACCCGAACCTCGTCGCTCACGCGGTGAAGGAGCTCGAAGGCAGTGGCATCCCGGTGGCCTCGGTCGCGACCGGGTTTCCCAGCGGACAATACCCTCTCGAGTTGCGGCTCGCCGACACCCGCCATGCCGTCGGCGAAGGAGCCGCAGAGATCGACATGGTCATCAGCCGGGGAGCCTTCCTCGAAGGGGATTTTGTCAGGGTCCACGACGAGATCGCCGCGGTGAAGGAAGCCAGCGGCGAGGCGCACCTGAAGGTGATCTTCGAGACCGGCGAACTCCAGACCTACGATCACGTCCGTTTCGTCAGCCAGCTCGCGATCGAGGCCGGGGCAGATTTCATCAAGACCTCGACCGGCAAGGTTGCCCCGGCCGCGACCCTCGCGGTCACGCTCGTGCTGGTGGAGACGGTGCGTGATTATTTCCTCGCCACGGGTCGACGCATCGGTGTGAAGCCCGCCGGCGGCATCCGCACGGCGAAGGAAGCCCTGCAATACCTCGTGATGGTGAACGAAACGGCGGGTGATGACTGGCTCACGCCGGATCTCTTCCGCTTCGGGGCGAGCTCGCTGCTCCTCGACGTGGAAATGCAGATCGCTCGCATGGAGGAGGGCCGGTATCAGAGTGCGGAGTATTTTGCGAAGGGATGAATGGTTTTCGAGGCATTGGAGGAATTTAAACCACGGATGGACACGGATTCACACGGATGGCCCGCAAGAGGGCAGTCAACGGTTGCTGGTTTGGATCCGCGCTCATCCGTGTCCATCCGTGGTCAAAACCTCTTTCGGAATTCGCGTTTCATTCCACTTCATTCGCGTTGGATGAATGCTCGGATCCGCTTCGCGAACGCGAATGATCGCGAATATGCTGGAATGGAATGAAAGGCAAAAAAACGAACCCCGACCTCTCCTTCGCCGCGGCCCTCGAATACGCGCCTTCGCCGGAGACTTTTCCCGTGACGTTGAAGAAGCGCTACGAGCTCTTCATTAACGGCAAGTTCGTCGCGCCCAAGACTGGCAAGTATTTCGCCTCGATCAATCCCGCGACGGGCAAACGGCACACCCTCATCGCCGAGGCGGGGAAGGCCGACCTCGACGCGGCGGTGAGGAGCGCGCGCCGCGCCTTCGAGAAAACGTGGGGACCGATGGCACCCGCGGAGCGTGGCAAATACCTTTTCCGCATCGCGCGCCTCCTCCAAGAAAAGGCGCGTGAACTCGCCGTAGTCGAGACGATGGACGGCGGCAAGCCGATCCGCGAGAGCCGTGATTTCGACCTGCCCTTGGTGGCGGCGCATTTCTTCCATCATGCGGGTTGGGCCGACAAGCTCGAGTATGCCTTCCCCGGCCGGAAACCGGCCCCAATCGGGGTCGCGGCGCAGGTGATCCCGTGGAATTTCCCCCTCCTCATGGCCGCGTGGAAGATCGCTCCGGCCCTCGCCTGCGGGAACACGGTGGTGCTGAAGCCGGCCGAAACGACCTCAGTCACGGCGCTGCATCTGGCGGAGATTTTCCAGGAGGCTGGACTGCCTCCGGGCGTCGTCAACATCGTCACGGGAGCGGCCGAAACGGGCGCGGCCCTCGTGGCCCATCCGGGGATCAACAAGGTCGCCTTCACCGGCTCCACCGAGGTGGGTAAACGCATCGCCTCGTCGGTGGCGGGCACGAACAAGCAGCTCACGTTGGAGCTCGGAGGCAAGGCGGCCAATCTCGTCTTCGCCGATGCTCCGCTCGATGAGGCGATCGAGGGGGTCATCAACGGCATTTATTTCAACCAGGGCCATGTCTGTTGCGCGGGGAGCCGTCTTCTCGTGCAGGAGTCGATCCACGAGGAATTCGTCGCGCGTCTCGGACGCCGCCTCCGCACCCTGCGCGTCGGCGATCCGCTCGATAAAAACACCGACGTCGGTGCCATCAACTCGAAGGAGCAACTCGGCCGAATCACCGCTCTGATCGGATCCGGAATCGAGGAGGGGGCCGAACTCCACGAGTCGCCCTCCGCGCTGCCGGCCGAGGGCTACTGGTGCCGTCCTTGCTTCTTCACCGGCGTCACCCCTGCGCACCGCATCGCACGCGAGGAGATCTTTGGCCCTGTTCTCAGCGTGATGACCTTCCGCACGCCGTCGGAGGCGGTGCAGAAGGCGAACGACACCTGCTACGGGCTCAGCGCCGGGATCTGGACCGACAAGGGTAGCCGCATTTTGAAGATCGCCTCACAGCTCAAGGCCGGAGTGATCTGGGCGAACACGTATAACCAGTTCGATCCCGCGAGCCCCTTCGGCGGCTACAAGGAGAGCGGCTTCGGGCGAGAGGGCGGACGCCAGGGACTGGCGGCCTACGTCAAGCTGGGCTAAACCGCCTCAGTGCGGGTGTCCGGTCGATTCGGAGGCGGCGGGACGCTCCCAGCTCTTTTTCCCTTCCTCTTCGCCCACGGTGATCTCGCGTTCGAACTCCTGTTTGGCCTTCTTGAATTCGCCCATGCCCTTCCCGATGCCGCGGGCGAGGTCGGGGATCTTCTTTGCTCCGAAGAGCAACAGCACGATCAAGAAGATCACGATCATTTCCTGCATTCCAAGTCCCATCATCAGAGTCGATTGTTTGTTTGTTAGTAGAGGATCGCCGATTCCCGGAATCCGGCAATGGGATTCCCTTCCGCGATTCACGTAGCGCGATCGCGTCATCCGGCAAGGGGCGGCCCGGATCAGAGATTTTCTTGGAAAATGTGCAGGTTCGCGACCTTGCGGAGCTTCTCCATGAGTTCCTTCACCGTCTCCTCGGTGCGCTGGGCCTCGAGGTGGGCGATGATCTCGTCGCGCAAGTCCTCAAAGGCGAGCGGCCGGCTTTCGCGTCGTTCGAGGACCTCGATGACATGCCAGCCGTCGGGGGAGGCCATGGGCTCGATCAGACGAGGGGCGCCAGAGGAGAAGATTGCCGTCGCGATGGCTTCGGGAAAGTCTTCGCGCGCCCGCCAGCGTGCTTCGACCTCGCTCCTCCAAGCGGCATGGGCTTGTCGGGCCGCCGCTTCGTCGCCCGCGGAAAAAACGACCTCGCGGACCCTCGCCTTCTCCGGTTCAAAAAAACCGGGACGAGGCTCGCCTCCGGTCTCGAGGCGATTCGCCTCATACCATTGTTTGGCTTCCTCCTCCGTGACTTGGACCCCGGGTTCGATGCGGTTTTCGAGCCAGCGTTTTCGCGTCCAGATCGCGGCGAGTTCGGCATCGAGGGCTTTTTCGTCAAGTCCCTGGGCGGCGGCGGCCTCGAGGAGAGCCTCTCGGGTCGAAAAGCCCGACTTCCAAGCGGTGATGAAGGCGGCGGTCTCCTCGGGCGTCACCGCGTAGCGATCACCATCGGCATATTGACGCACGAGGGTGTCATCGATGAGTGACTGGAGCGCCGCCCGGCGGATCATATCGAGGTTTTTGGGGGGCACGGAGGAGTCGTCGAGTCCGCGCTGATACAGGTGCCTTTTCACCGCGAGATCGAGCTGATCCCGCGTCAGCGGCTCACGATTGACGAGGGCGATCCAGCCCCGCTGCCGCGCTTCGAGGAGCGCCGCCTCGCGCGGGTTGCGGATCGCGTCCCGGAGCGGACCGTGAAAAACCTTCAGATCAAGCAGCAGATACCCGCCCACGAAGAGGTAGAGCATCCAGCGCCACGAGAGATTTTTCATCTCGAGAGGATCACGCGCCCGTCGGGCGTGCCACTCTCAGCCCGAGACTCGCGTAGATCTCGCGGGTCGCGTGCGATTTGTTGAGTGTGTAGAAATGGATCCCAGCGACATCGTGGACGAGAAGGTCGCTGCACTGCTCGGTCGCGTAGTGGATCCCGACTTTCTCCACTGCCGCCGCGTCGTCGCCGGCACGGTTGAGCGCACGGATGAGTTTTGCGGGGAAACGGGCGCCAGCGGCGAGGTCGGCCATGCGCTCCATTCCCTTCGTCGAGGTCACTGGCATGATCCCGGCGATGATGGGCACATTGATGCCCGCGAGGGCACAGCGGTCGCGGAAGTCGTGGAAGTCGTCGTTGTGGAAAAAGAGTTGGGTCACGATGTAGTCGGCTCCGGCGTCGACCTTCGCTTTCAGGAAATCCATTTCCTTGAGACGATTCGGGGTCGCGGGATGACCCTCGGGGAAACCGGCCACGCCGATGCCGAAACCGCGTTGGTCGGGGTGGGTGCCGGTCTCGGAGAAGCGCTTGATGTAGCGCACCAGGTCGGCGGCCTGCTGAAAGGCATCATTGGCCTTCACATAGTTTTTCAGATCACGCGGTGGATCGCCGCCGAGCGCGAGAATGTTGCCGACGCCTTCCTCCGCGTAACGCCCGAGGATGGAGGAGATATCGGACTCCTCGTGGCAGACGCAGGTGAGGTGGGGAATGGGATCGAGTGAAGTCGTCGTCTTCAGCCGAACGACGAGATCATGCGTCAATTCACGGGTCGAGCCGCCGGCGCCGTAGGTGACGCTGACGAAGGAAGGATCGTAGGCCTCGAGTTCGCTGATGGTCTCGTAGAGCGCCTCCGAGGCCTCGACGGTTTTCGGAGGGAAAAACTCAAAGGAAAGAGTCGGTCCGCCCTTTGCTAAAATGTCCTGAATGTGCATGCGGCGCTATTGTGGCACGTTTCGGGCGGGGATGGTAATGGGAATTCGCCCGGTGCCTAACCTCCCTCCCCCCAGCAACGGAACTGCCACACAGGCGGTGTGGGAAATTCATTCAACTTCTCTTAAGGATCTTGATGCCGCTGGAGCTTGGAATTCTCAATCGCCGCCGCTTTTTTGCCGGGATTGCCGGGGTCGGAGCCTCTTGGCTGGGCCAACGGGCCCTGAGTGCCGCCGAGGCTATCAAGGCCCCGTCCGGAACTTGGGCCCTGGTCTCCGATACTCACATTCCCTCGAAGCTGGGTGAACGCCATCGCGGAGCCTGCATGGCCGAGAACGTGGAACGTGTCGTTTCGGAAATCCTCTCCCGCGACGCGGGGACGGGCGGGGTGATCGTCGGTGGGGATTGCGCCCGCCTTTACGGTCATGCCGACGACTATCGCAACTTTGCGGGGCTGATCGAGCCCCTTGTCCACGGACGGCGCGAGGTGCACCTGCTGATGGGCAATCACGACAACCGCAACGTCTTTTCCAGGACCTGCGCGACAGCCTTCCCCGATCACGAAGGTCCCAGCGGCCGACGCACCGCGTTTCTGCCTTCGGAACACCTCAACTGGTTTCTTCTCGACTCCCTCGAGGAAGGCAGTCCGGTCGCGGGTCGACTCGGACGCGATCAGCTCGACTGGCTCGCGGCCGCGCTCGACCGCCATCCTGACAAGCCGGCCGTTGTCATGGCCCATCATCATTTGAAAATCCGCGATGAAAAGGGCCGTGTCTTCCAGCCGATGAGCGCGCTGCGGGATTCCTCCGAACTCCACGAGGTAATGAAATCGCGCCGACAGGTGAAGGCCTACCTCTATGGGCACACCCACCGCTGGGAGATCGGCCGCACGCGGGAGGGGATCCATCTCGTGAATCTTCCCTCCTCGGCCTACGTCTTCGATTCCTCGCAGCCCGTCGGCTGGGTCGAGGCCACTGCTCGCGAAGACGGACTCGAACTTGAGTTCAGGTCGCTTCACTCCCTCCACCCGTCACACCGTGAGCGGCATCGCCTCAAGTGGCGATGAGGTCTCCTCGAGGAAAGGTTCCGGGCTCTCTCCCGCCCGTTGCCTGATGCCTGGATCTGGTCCATCTTGAGGTGTGTCTTTTCCGCTGATCCAGAATCTGTTCCGCTCGCACGCCGGTCTTGTGGTGGGAATGTTCCTTGCTGTCATCACCGTCGCCGCCCGGGCCGAGGAAGGTTTTCCTGCCGACTCGCCTGAGCATCAGGCGTTGACGTTGGCGAGCCCCTTTCTCGGCGACGAGGCGTTTACCCTGCGTCAGGATTATTGGAGCGGCGCGATCTCCCCGTCGACAGGTCGGGCAGTAAAGCTGCAGTTCTTCAAACGGAATGTCTACCAGCTCTTTTTCGGTGCCGCCCCCGCGGACCTGGCGCCGAAATCGAAGCTCTTTCTCCATGTCTACGACGCCGAAAACGAGGAAGTGGCCAAGGCCGAGGGCGAGCCGGGTGCCTCCGCCATAGCGCTCGAGTTCGATAATGCCCTCGCCAGTGGGATCTACCTCGTGCTGATGAGGATCGAATCGCCTCCCGGCCCCTTTGCGTCGGCTGAGGTGCCGGCGGTCATGTTCTACGGATGGAAGTGAGAATGCCTCCCCGGACGACCTTTGGACACGCGTCCGTTCGTCTGCTCGAGACCGCCTTTTGACTGGCGACCCAGTCGATCTGCCGCGACATTCGAGGTAATGAACCGCGAACCGCTTTCTCGCCGATCTGCCCTTTCCCGCCTTGGTCTCACCTTTGGCGCTTCGCTCGGCTGGCGGCGCTCCGCCGCCGCCGAAACCCCCAAGCGTGTCCTCCTGCGTTCGTCTTGGCAGACCGTCAACATCGGTGATATCGCCCACACCCCGGGCGTGCTGCATTTGCTTGAGCAATACCTGCCCGAGGCCGAGATCACGCTCTGGCCTAGCCGGATCGACAACGGGGTCGAGGATCTCCTTTCGGCACGCTTCCCCAGGTTGAGGTTCGTCAAGGGCCCGCAGGATCTGGAGCGCGCCTTCGCCGAGAGCGATTTCCTCCTGCACGGATCGGGACCCTCGCTCGTCGCGCAGAAGGATGTTGAACGCTGGATCGAAGCCACCAAAAAGCCCTACGGCGTCTATGGCATCACCCTCTCGCGACGCGGCTCCACCTCGACGACCGACATCTCTGACGATGCCTTCGCCAAAACGATCGCGATCCTCAGCGGGGCGCGTTTCGCCTACTTTCGCGATTCGAAATCGCTCGAGCTAGCCAGGGTCTCGGGCTGCAGCTCTCCCGTCATGGAGTTTGGTCCCGATGGCGCTTTTGCCTGCGACCTAAAGCAGGATCAAAAGGCGACCGCTTTTCTCAGCGCGAACGGACTGGAGGAAGGTCGTTTTCTCTGCTGCATCCCGCGCCTCCGCTACACGCCTTACTGGCTGATCAAGGACCTCCCGAAGGATGACGTCAAACACGCCCGCAACGAGGCGATGAAATTCCACGACCACGACCCGCACCTCGCGGCGATCCGCCTCGTCCTCGCGGAGACGGACCTGAAGATCCTCCTCTGTCCCGAGGACCAGACCCAGATGCGGGTGGGCAAGGAACTCTTTTACGACCGCCTCAGCGACGATGAGAGGAAGCGCGTCGTCTGGCGACCCGACTACTGGCTTACGGGCGAGGCCCTGAGCGTCTACACGCGCAGCGCGGGACTCTTCGGGAACGAGATGCACTCGCCGATCATGTGCATCGGTCAGGGGATCCCGGCGATCGTGTGCCGCTGGTCGGAGCAGACGACGAAGGGCTATATGTGGTCGGACATCGGGCTCGGCGAGTGGCTTTTCGATTTCGACAGGGAGGAGGACGTGAAACGGCTCCCCGCGACCGTCCTTGCGATGGCGAAAGATCCCGACAAGGCGAGGCAGGTCGCCGCGAAGGGTCGAGGCTTCGTTGAGCAGCGGCAGCGCGAAACGATGGCGGTGGTGAAGAAAGAGGTGGGGTGATGGTGTGGCCTTTGCGAGGTTGAGGCCGTTCGCTCCACGAACGAGACCGAGGGTCGCTTCGGACCCTGGCTCGGGCTCGAGAGGCTCTCGCGGCATTCGATCTCGGCGGAATACGACCCCCGTTAACCATCTACACGTTTCACGGCGTGGCGCGGCCCCTGGCCTTGCCGCCCGAGCAACTCCGCCTTCGCTGGAACCCGTTTTATCCCCGGCTGGAAAACCGGGTCGCCGGGTTCGTGAAAAGCCCCAACTGGCGGTGAGCGGGGCAGGGGAATGCCCCTCAAACGAGGCGGACATTTTTGCCTCGCGGGGGTGGCGGATTTGCCGAAACACGCTACCCTTCTGACTCTTCGCCCCCTGCCCTTCCGAGACACGAGCATGAAAGCCAGCCGCTATCAGACCGACACCGCTGATCCCACGCAATTCGCCCCGGGACAGCGCTGGATCAGCGAAACCCAGGCGGAGTTCGGCCTCGCTCTCATCCTCTCGTCCGATCACTCTCAGGTGAAGGCCTACTTCCCCGCCGTCGGCGAGACCCTCACCTACGCCTCGCGAAATGCGCCGCTGCGGCGAGTTGCCTTCGAAGCGGGAGACACCGTGCGCGATCAGGCGGGCGAGGCCTTTGTCGTGGCCGAGGTGCGCGAGACGGAAAAACGCCTCGTCTACGTCGATTCCGGGGGCAGGGAGCTGCCCGAGAGCCAGCTCTCCGACACGATGAACGTGCAGCGGCCCGAGCAGCGCCTCCTTTCGGGCGTCAGCGACGACCCTCGCCTCTGGGCCCTCCGACAATGGGCGATTCGCGCCCAGCACGAGGCGCGCGCCAGCGATGTGCGCGGACTCGTCGGCGGCCGCATCTCGCTGATCCCCCACCAGCTTTTCATCGCCGAGGAAGTCGCCAACCGCGCCGCGCCTCGCGTCCTTCTTGCCGACGAGGTCGGCCTGGGCAAAACGATCGAGGCATGCCTTATCCTCCACCGCCTTCACCTTTGTGGCCGGGCCTCGAGAGTACTCATCCTTGTGCCTGACGCGCTCGTGAACCAGTGGTTCGTCGAGCTCTACCGCCGCTTCGCCCTCTCCTTCGCGATCTACGACGAAGAGCGGGCCCTTTCCATCGAAACGGGCGAGAAGAGCGCGGAAGGGGGCTGTCCCGCGAACCCCTTTTTCGACGACCAGTTTGTCCTCTGTGCGACCTCGTGGATCGCCACCAATCCGAACCGTGCCGCGCAGGCCGCAGCGGGAGGATGGGATCTCCTCATTGTCGACGAGGCCCATCATCTCGAATGGAGCCTCGAGTTCGCAAGCCCGGAATACGAGGCGGTCGAGGCGATCGCAAAGGGATCGGCCGGACTCCTTCTCCTCACCGCCACGCCGGAACAACTTGGACGCGAGGGGCACTTCGCCCGCCTCCGGCTCCTGGATTCCGCGCGTTTTTCGGACCTCGGCGAATTTGTCCTCGAATCCGAGAAATACCGTTCGATTTCCGAGCTCGCCGACCTTCTCCGCGGCGACGAGAAGCTGAAGGCGAAGGATCTCAAGGCCCTCGGCGCCCTCCTCGGAAAGGAAACCGCCGAGCGTCTCAAGGAAGACGCCACCCCGGCGCGCCGAGATGCCGCCCGCATTGCCCTGATCGACCTCCATGGGCCGGGTCGCGTCCTTTTTCGCAACCGCCGGATCGTTCTCGAGACCTTTCCGAAACGGGTCGCCCACCTTGTGCCGCTTGCCTGCAGCGAGGATGAAGCCTTCGGATGCAAGCTCGACTGGCTCGCCGGCCTGCTCAAGTCACACGGCGAGGAGAAATTCCTCCTCATCACCCACGCCCGGGAGACGGTCGAGGCGATCGAGTCGGGGCTGCGCGAGCGCATCAGCGCCTCGGCCGCCGTCTTCCACGAGGGTCTCACCCTTCTCCAGCGCGACAAAAACGCGGCTTGGTTCGCCGATGAAGAGCTCGGGGCAAGGCTTCTCATTTGCTCCGAGATCGGATCGGAGGGCCGCAATTTTCAATTCGCCCATCACCTTGTGCTCTTCGACCTGCCCGACGATCCCGGATTGCTCGAGCAGCGCATCGGACGCCTCGACCGCATCGGCCAGACCGCCGACATCCACCTCCACGTGCCCTTTGTCGAAGGCACGTCCGAGGAACTGAGGGCGCTTTGGTATCACCGCGGGCTCGAGGCTTTCGAGCACACCCTGCACGGTGCCGGTGCGATCCACCGCGAGTGCCGCGCCGAGCTCGCCCGACTCACCGAGGCCGAGCCGGGCGATCGGAAGGCCGCCCTCGTCGATTTTCTCGACCAGACTCGGGCTTTCAAGAAAACACTGGATGTCGAGCTCGAGCTGGGCCGCGACCACCTTCTCGAAATGAGCTCCTTCGACCGCGACCAGGGCCAGGCACTCGTCTCGCAGATCCAGACCCTCGACGAAGACAACCGCCTCGAGCAGCTCATGCTCAAGGTGTTCGATCATTTTGGCGTCACCGTGACCGATCTCGGCGACCGCAGCTACGTGCTCACACCCGAGCATCTTTTTTCCGCCGAGACCTTTCCCGGCCTGCCTGAGGACGGGCTCTCCGTCACCTTCGACCGCGACCTCGCGCTGGCCCGCGAGGACATCGCCTTCCTCACCCAGGATCACCCCCTCGTCACCGGCGCGCTGGAGAGCCTCGTTTCGACCGACCACGGCAACGCCGCTTTCTTCCGCCTCGAAAATGCGGGTGAGCAACTCCTCATGGTCGAGACCGTCTGCGTGCTCGAGTGCGTCGCCCCCGAGCGCCTCCATGCCGAGCGTTTCCTCCCCTCGAAACCGATCCGCACGATCGTCGACCAAAAGGGGCGAAACCGGACTGCCGACTTCGATCTCGAGCGCATCCGCCGCGACGGACGCCCGGGCCCCTCGACCTTCCTCCGCGAGAAGTCCAAGGCCCTCCGCGCCGCCGTGCCGCCTCTCCTCGAGGTGGCGCAGCAGGAATCCGAGACCCACGCCAAGCTGATCCGAGAGACCGCAATCGAACGGATGAACGAGGTCCTCGGCGAGGAGATCGAGCGCCTCGAGCGCCTCCGTGCGTTGGGACATCCGGTGCGCGACGAAGAGGTCTCCCTCCTCGTCACGGCCCGCGCTGAACTGGGAAAATACCTCGCCGAGACCCCCCTCCGGATCGACTCGGTGCGTCTCATCCTCGCCATGGCCTGAGCGGCGGAGCCGCGGAACGAATCCGACCCTCCGCCCGATGACCCGTCCCGCCAAAGGTTCGCGCAAGCGCATCGTTCCCTCCCGGAAACGGGCGGAGCAGGGACTCCCACGCTGGCGGCGCCTGCTCTCCCTCCCGCTCGTCCGATTCCTCCTCCTCGTCACCCTCGCCGCGACCTGTGCGTCGCTCCTCGTCGCCGCGTTGGTCCTTTTCAACTACGACCGCCAGGCGGCGCGCTACGAACTCGCCGCGGTCGGCCGCATGCCGATGGAGTCGATCGTCACCGACGCCACCGGCGCTCTCGTCGGCTATCTTCATGGCGAGAATGTCGGTACACCGTTGCCGCTCGATCAGATCTCTCCGCATTTCCTTGAAGCTCTTGTTGCGCGGGAGGACTCGCGTTTTTATCAGCACCACGGCATCGACCACCGCGGCCTCATCCGGGCTTGGGTCAGAAATTTCCAGGAAAAACGGACGGTACAGGGTGCGAGCACTCTGACGATGCAGCTCACCCGCATGACCTTCGGCCTCACCGGCCGCACGATGCAGCGCAAGCTCCTCGAGATGGCGATCGCGCGCCGAATCGAGCGACACTACGGGAAGGACGAGATCCTCAGCCACTACGTCAACCGGGTTTTCCTCGGTACCGGGATGAACGGGATCGAGCAAGCCGCGCGCGGCTACTTCGGCAAGCACGCCTCCGAACTTTCCCTGCCTGAATCGGCCATGATCGCCGGTGTGATCCGTGCCCCGAACGGTTTCTCCCCTTTCCGGCACTACGACGCCGCCCTCCGCGAGATGCGCAGCACGCTGCACCGCATGGCCGACGAAGGCATGATCACCACGGAGGAGGCCGAATCCCTCTGTCTGGCGAGGCCCGCGGTGCTCCCGCAGGAGCGCTGGCTGGCGATGCTGCGCGAGGAAGCGAAGATTTCCGAGCAATCTCATCTGCTGCGTCTCGTCGAAGAAGAGGTGAGAGGGCGTTTTCCCTCCCACGTCGGCGTCGGTGGCCTCAGGATCCAGACGACCTTCGATCTCCGACTCCAAGCCGCCGCCGAAAACACCGTGCAGGCCCGGCTCGCGGAATTGGAAAGCCGCCCCGGCTACGCCCATCCGACCTATGCGGCTTACCGATCCGGAGATCCCGCCTACCTCCAGGCTGCCACCGTCGTGCTTGAAAATTACAGCGGCGCCATCCGCGCCCTTGTCGGTGGGCGCGATTTCGCGCACAGCGAGTTCAACCGCGCGACCCGCTCGAAGCGGCCCATGGGCTCGGTATTCAAACCCCTCGTCTACGGGACCGCATTCGAGCGCGGCCTCTTTCCCGGCATGCTCATCAGCGACGCCGCGCTCGCTCCGGGAGAGATCCCGTGGGACAAGATCGGTTGGAACCCTCAGAATGCCGATTCGGTCTACGGCGATCGTCTCACCGTCGATACCGGGTTGATCCAATCGCGCAACACCATGACCGCCCGTGTCGGGGAGTGGGCCGGGATTGACTCCGTCATCGCGATGATGGAGCACGCCGGGCTTGGTGAAGCGGAGCGCTCGGAACCGACCCCACCGCTCTACATCGGCACGATTGGTGCGAATGTTAGGGATGTCACGAGCGCCTTCAGCGCCTTCGCTACCGGAGGAACCCGGCACCAGCCCTACTTCATCGAGTCCGTAGTTGATCGCGATGGAGCCGCGCTCTACCGGCACGATGAAGCGAGCTACCGGGTCCTTTCACCCGGAGCCGCCTGGCTCACTTCCAAGCTCCTGAAAAAGGTCGTCGCCGACGGGGGCACCGGAGCAGGTCTGCGGCAACTCGGGTTCACCGCCCCCGCCGGAGGCAAGACCGGTACCACCAACGACTTTGAGGACGCTTGGTTCGTCGGCTACACCAGTCGCCTCTCCTGTGGCGTCTGGATCGGGCTTGATCAGCCCGCCAAAATCATGGAAGACGCCTACGGCGGCCGCATCGCCGTGCCCGTTTGGCACGATCTCATGACCGAGGCCTCGCGGATCGGCTACGAGTTTGGTGAGTTCCCCGAACCCGGCGAAGTCGTCCAGATGGAACTCTGCCGTGAATCCGGATTGATGGTGGGTGACGATTGCCGCAGCGCGGGTAGCGTCTACATCGAGGAGGTGCCGCACGACCTCATCCCTCGCAAAAATTGTCGTTTGCATTGAACAAATTGTCCTGCCGCTTGCTCTGAAAGGCGCCCGACCCGACTCGTCACCGCCATCCCATGTCCATCGACGCCGTTTCCGATCGCACCGAATACCGGCCTTTTGCGGCTTTTGCCTTGGTCTGGGCCATCTCGAGCCTCATCCATCAGCTCGCCTTCACATTCTGGACCGAGAGCTGGGAGGGTTGGGTCCTCGTCCTCACCGCCATCGCCTTGGTCTATCGTCCTGACTGCGTCCTGCGCTTTGCGATCCACGCCATCGCTTCGCTCCTGCAGTTGTGGGACAAGCTGCCCTTCGTGCCGAATCACATCCTCTATGAGGGCATGCTCCATCTCATCATGCTCCTCGGCGCAATCGGCTTCTTTTTCCGAGGCAAGGGGCGGATCGAACTTGTCCGCGCCGGCTCGGATTGGATGTCCCGACTCCTCCTCCTCGGGATCGCGGGCCTCCTAAAGGCCGCCTACTTCTTTCTTCCGTTCTTTCCCCAGGGCTACCTCCTCGGGGCTGTGACGACTCTTTTCCTCCTCTTCGCCCTCTGGCGCGTCCTCTTTCCCTCACCGACCGTGGGGGGTGGGGAAGACTACTTCGGTCGGATCGCCCCGGTTCTGCGGGCCGCGGTGCTCATTATGTATGTCTGGGCAGTGATCCAGAAGCTGAACTGGGATTACTTCAATCCCGACGTCTCCTGCGCCGGGCAGCTCCACGACGAGATCGCCGCCTATTTTGGCAATCTCATCCCCACCGGGCGCTGGACCCACGTGCCCGTCGCGGTCGGTTCGCTCGTCTTCGAGTTCGGTATCCCGATCCTGCTTTACTGCCGACGCACGCGATACGTTGGATTTGTCGCCGCCATCGCCTTCCATCTCTGGCTCTCGATCCATCCAGCCGCCGGGATCTTCAGCTTTACCACTCTCATCCTTTCCATCCTCTTCCTCTTCCTGCCGATCGAGTGGGGCCGGGCGATGCAAACGAGCTGGGACAAACAACTGCAATGGCTTGGCGGAGGCGAAATCGGCAGAGGACGAAGGCGCTCCCGCGCCCTTGTCGTGGGTCTCTTCTTTGCCGTGCTCATCACCCAGGGCACCCTCTACCTCACGATCGCTCGCAGCTATGAAGTCTTCTGGACCGCCAACCGCATCGGCTTTTTCGCCTTCTTTGTCTGGGGTCTCTGGATCGGGGCGAGTTTCCTCGTTGGCGGCTGGTGCGGAGGTCGCACCGCAGGCGCGATGCCGAACCGTGCCCAGGCCACCCTTGCCTGGGTCGGCCTGCTCCCCGTGCTCCTCAACGGGCTCTGGCCCTGGCTCGGTGGGCGGACGCAGACCTCTTTCTCGATGTATAGCAATCTTCGCTCCGAGGCCACGGGTAATCACCTGTTCCTTCGCCGCGCTGATGTCTTTGATCTGCAGAAAGACATGGTCGAGGTCCTCACCGCCGCCCCGGATATTCTTGGCCCCTCGAGCCGGCCGCGGGGAATCCAGCAATTCGCGAACCTCGGTCACCGCATCCTGCCGTGGTTTGAGTTCCGCCGTCTCGTCAGTGAACACGACGGTGACTTCGAAGTCACCTACACTCGCAAGGGCAGGGAGGAGTCGCTCGGGAGAAAAGACGGTCAGACCCACGGGGACCCCGAAGCCTTTGAACCGCTCCCCCTCCTGCACCGCAAATTCCTCTGGTTTCGCCGCCTTGAAAGCCTCGAGGGACCGATGGGGTGTACCCATTGAGGCAAGAACCTCTCGCGCGGCGGATCGGACCGTTTCAAGTTCGCCACTTCAGTCGAGGCTCCTCCGCGTAACGAGACAGAGGCGCTTGGCGCGGCCGGAGAGTCCCGCAGGGACAGCGGAAAGCCCCCCACTCGCCCTTTGACCCGTCCCGCCGGGGATGCTAGGCTTGCCGCCTTTCGAATCCCGGCCCATTCATGAGCGAATCCGACGGCTCCTCCACCTACAAAGCAACGCTGAACCTCCCCGACACGGCCTTCCCGATGCGGGGTGACCTCGTTGCGCGCGAACCCGAACGCCTCGCCCGCTGGGAGCAGGACGGACTCTACCACCGCATCGTCGAGCGCCGCCGCGCCGCCTCTTTGCCGAAATTCATCCTCCACGACGGGCCGCCTTTCGCCAACGGCGACGTCCATATGGGCACGGCCCTGAACAAGGTGCTGAAGGATCTCGTCCTAAAGAGCAAGTCGATGGCCGGGCACGAGTGCCCTTTCATCCCCGGCTGGGATTGCCACGGATTGCCGATCGAATTCAAGGTGGTGAAGGAGACCCGCGGCCTCGAGCCCGCGGAGATCCGCCGCCGTTCCGAGGCGTTTGCTCGCGAATACATCGACATCCAGCGCCATTCCTTCCGCCGCCTCGGCGTGCTGGGCGATTGGGAAAATCCTTACCTCACCCTCTCGCCCGAGTATGAGGCCGATATTATCCGCGTCTTTGCGACACTCGTGGAAAAGGGCCTTGTCTACCAGAGCCAGAAGCCGGTGCAGTGGAGCTACGGCGCCCAGACTGCGCTGGCCGAAGCCGAGGTGGAATACAAGGACGTCAAGGATCCCGCCATCTTCGTGAAGTTCCCCCTCGTCACCGGGTCCTTCGCCGGGGAAAGCTCCATGGTCATCTGGACGACGACTCCCTGGACGCTGCCGGCGAACCTCGGCATCGCGGTGCATCCGCTCTTCACCTACGTCCGCGGGGCCTTCACAAACGCCGAACGTGGGGTGACGGAGAACTTGATCCTCGTCCGAGAACTCGTTGAGGCCTTCGGCCAAAAGACCGGCTTCGTTCCCACGGGCGAACTGTCCGAGCTGAAGGGCGCTGAGCTCGAGGGCGCCGAAGCTCAGCATCCCTTCCTGCCGCGCACTTCGCGGCTCATCCTCGCCGAGTTCGTCACCACTGAGACGGGGACCGGCGCGGTCCACATCGCCCCGGGCCACGGGTCCGAGGATTATCTGGCCGGACAACAGAACGGTCTCGGTCTCCTCTCCCCCGTCGATGATCTCGGCAAGTTCACCGACGAGGTCGGTGTCGATTTCCTCGTCGGGCAGCATGTCCATGAATCGAATGTGCCCATCATCAAATTGCTCGCGCAAAAGGGTGCGCTCATTGGCAAGGAGAACTATCTCCACAGCTATCCGCATTGCTGGCGTTCGAAGACTCCGGTGATCTTCCGTTCGGTGCCTCAGTTCTTCATCAAGATCGATGCCCTGCGCGCCACCGCGCTGAAAGAGATCGACCTCGTCCGGTGGCTTCCCCACTGGGGCCGCAACCGCATCCACGGCACGGTCGAGTCGCGCCCCGACTGGTGCATTTCGCGCCAGCGCACTTGGGGCGTGCCCCTGCCGGTCTTCTACGAGGCGCAGACCTCCGAGCCCATCCTCGACGCGGGCTTGGCACGCCGCGTCGCCGATCTCACCGAATCGGGCGGCACCAATCTCTGGTTTGAGAAGGATGACATCTGGTGGGCGGAGCAACTCGGATTGCCCGTTGGCACGACGCGCTGCACCGACACTCTCGACGTCTGGATCGACTCGGGATCGAGCCACGTCGCGGTGATGGACCGCCACCCCGAGTTGCACTGTCCCGCCGACCTCTACCTTGAGGCCACCGACCAGCACCGCGGCTGGTTCCAGAGCTCGCTGATGCTCAGCGTTGCGGTTCGCGACGCCGCACCCTACAAGGCGGTGATGACCCACGGCTTCGTCGTCGATCAAGACAAAAAGAAGATCTCAAAGTCCGAAGCCGCGAAGTCGGGCAAGCCGGTCGATGCCGCCTACTTCTACAACAAATACGGCGCGGACATCCTCCGGCTCTGGGTCAGCAGCGTCGACTGGCAGAACGAAGTGCCTTTCGGCGAGGAACTCTTCAAGCAGACCGCGGAGCCCTATCGGCGCTTTCGCAACACCCTGCGCATCCTCCTCGCGAACCTCTCCGACTTCGATCCTGACAAGGACGCCGTCGCCGATGCGGAGTTCTCCCTGCTCGATCGCTGGATCCTCGAACGCCTTCACCAAGTCGTCGTCGAGTGCCGCGAGGCCTACGCCGCCTTCGAGTTCCGCAAGGTCTTCAACACCCTCAATCAATTCTGCGCTGTCGACCTCAGCGCCCTCTACGTCGACATCACGAAGGACCGCATGTATTGCGACGCTGCCTCTTCGTCGCGCCGCCGCGCCACGCAGACGGCGATGGCCCGGGTCTTTGAGGCCCTCGTGAAGCTGCTCGCCCCCGTGCTTTCCTTCACCGCCGACGAGGCGTGGGAACACGCGGGCAAGAAGGAGTCGGTCCACCTTGAGTTGTTTCCGGAAGCGGAGGCCGCCGATGCCGGCACGGCCGCCTCGGATCAGATCGCCCTGCTTTCGCGCCTCCGCGACCTTGCCCAGGTCGCGATCGATGCGGCGGTAAAAGCCGACGAGTTCAAGAAGCGCGAGAGCGCCGCGGTAGTCTTCCACCTGCCCGCCGACGACCCGGCCCGGGCCCTCCTCGAAACCTCGCGTGAGGAGGCCCTCGAGTTCCTCATGGTTTCGGACTTCGCGGTCTCCGACGGTGAGGGCGAGACGAAGGCGACCGTCTCCGCGACCACCCACGCCGAGTGTCCGCGCTGCCGCCGTTCCCTCCCGCTCGTTGCGGGCGGGCTTTGCCAACGCTGTGAAGACGTGGTTTCCACACTCGAACCGGTCGCTTCCTGAGCTGATGACCCGCTATTTTCTCCTCCTCGCCCTGCCGCTCTTCGCTCTCGATCAGTGGACAAAATGGCTGATCCTGCAGCGTTTCCCGCAATACGGGTCGCCGGAAAACCTAATCGAGGTGATCCCCGGCTTCTTCCACCTCGTCCGCGTCCACAACACGGGCATGGCTTTCGGGATGTTGAACGGCCATGAGCACGCCAACTGGATCTTCGGTGCGATCGGTCTGGTCGCCCTCACCGGCATCACCCTACTCTGGAAAAGGGGCGCCTTTCCTGACGGAACCTCCAAAGTGTCGGCGGCTCTCCTCGTCAGCGGCATCTTCGGCAACCTGACCGACCGCATCCTGCCTGGGCGCGGCTACGTCGTCGACTTCCTCGACTTCCAGCCTCCTTTTTATCACTTGATCGACGAGTCCGGGCATTTCCCCTCCTTCAACATCGCCGACTCGTGCATTTGTGTCGCGGCGGGGCTGCTGATTTTTTCGGCCTTCCGCCAGCCGGACGGATCGAAGAAAAAGAAAAAGGCTTCCTCCTGAACGCCGTTGTCGCGATGAGCCGCAGGGGAATCATCATCGTCGCGTCGCTCTTTCTCGCGGCCTTTGTTCTCCTGCAACTCGCCTCCCGAGGCTATCGCGAAGTCGAGGCCCTGCAATCGATGGAGAAAGCGATGGCTGCGGTGCGCCGGGACTTCCCAGCGGCGAAGCCGGTCTCAACCGCGCAACTGGCGACGTGGCTCAAAGCGAAGGAAGAGGTCGCGCTGATCGATGCGAGGGCTCCGGAGGAGTTTGCCGTGAGCCAGATCCCTGGCGCGCGCCGGGAACCGAGCCTCGTGAAAGCCGCCAAGATGGCCGAAGGCTCGATGCGGGTCGTTGTTTATGACGCCGTCGGATTCCGTTCCGCCGAATTCACGGATGCCTTGGCCACCGCGGGATGCGGGGAAACCTTCTACCTCGAAGGCGGTATCTTCCAATGGGCCAATGAAGGGCGATCCCTCGTCGACGCCAAGGGCGAACCCGCGACAGGAGTCCACCCCTACAACAAACTCTGGGGGAGACTGCTCAAACCTGCGCCTCAGGGCACGGGTCGATAGCCCCGTCGGCGACCGCTTGCGATCGCCCGATCCGGGATTATCCTTGGACACGCGGAGTCCACCAAGGCCCGGATTCGATTCCGATTCCTCCGGTCGGCACTCCGGATGTTTTGTCAGGGTGGCTGTGGCGACGAGAGGGCATCTGCCTTCCCCGAGGGCGTCCAACCGATCTTGCTCGACGAGCGCTTGCCGTGCCATAACCGGGAAACCCTACCCGGCACGGTGAGCTTTGAGGCCAACAATTAAAACGATCCCCCATCCGCCCGCCCATGACCCGTCGTCTCCCCTTGCTCGCCGTGTCCGGCGCGCTAGTGCTTAGCAGCTGTGAAACGCTCGATCTGAATCTCTCCGCCCCCACCGGCACGCCCTCGGTGACGGTGAAGCCCCTCGGCCAACTCGCCAGCCTCGGCCTTGTCCGCAGCGGAGAGACCTTCTCCGGCACGACCTCTTGGTATAGTGTCAGGACGAATGGCGGCACGCGCACTGCCAGCGGTGAAAAACTCTCCGATCATGGCGACACTGCCGCGCACCGCCACCTGCCGTTCGGCACGATGATCGAGGTGACCAATCTTGCCAACGACCGTTCCGTGATCCTGCGGGTCAACGACCGCGGCCCGTTCACGAAGGGACGAGTCCTCGATGTTTCGATCGGGGCGGCAAAGAGACTTGGCTTTGACAAGCGCGGCGTCACGAACTGCCGGATCGAGATCCTGCAACCCGCGGCGTCCCTGCCGAACCCGATCGCGGAATCAAAGCCCGAAGGTGGCGAGTGAGTTCGAGATCCGCCCGGCCGCGAGGACGAGACCGGGATGCTCGTCCTCCCAGAGGGCGAAGGGTTTCTTGAGACCTTCCCACCGCTCCGAGAGTCCGGTTCCTTCCGCTTTGCCCGGGGTGCCGAGAGCATCGGTCGTGTCGGAGAACACCTCGCGGATCTCGCTCGAGACGGGATGCTTCCCGATTTCATCGAGAGCGGCTTCGATCATGCGGAGCGCCTCGCGGGTGTCGTCATCGAGTGCGTCGAGAGCGTGGAGGGAGCGGCGGAGTTCTTCGATTTCCTTCAGCATGTCTTCTGGAGAGGTTTTACGGTCAGGATCGGGGCACACCCCGGAACGGTCAAGCGACGGAGCTTCGAAGAATCACTTGCCGTAGGACTCGTGCGATGCTCGGAAGGCGGCATCGAGGAAGGCGGTGAGATCCATCAACTGGCGGGCACTCATGTCTTCGGTCAAGTCGGGCATGACTGGTTCGATCCCGCCGCTGGCCTCGGCACCGGTGAGGATGGCACGATATTGCTCGGTGACGACGTGGCGCGGGTTGGTGATGGCGACGACAAGATCCTCGTAGCTTTTCACGAAGCGAACCTGTCCGGCGAGGTTCAACTCGATGCGACGGGGGCTCTTCGGATCAGGCAATTCGGTCTTGGCCACGGTGTGGCACTGGAGGCAGTTCAACGCGATAAAAGCCTCCCGGCCCGATTCGACCTCGCCACCAGGGAAGCGGAACCCGCCGGGCGCAGCGGCGAGAGGCGCGAACGACCCAAGGAGACAAAGCCATGGCAGGGCGCGGACGGTGAGAGAGGGATTTTTCATGGGTAGATTGGTATCGACATCATGCCGGGTTCGCGAGGACTTGGCGCCGCGTTTCTTGTCATTTCCCGGGCGCCGGTCCCTCGCGCCGCCGAGGCGGGGGACTTGATGAGAGGCGCTTCCTGGCGGAGTTTGCCCGATGTCCGCTTCCACCTCTTGGTTGGTCCTTCCGGTTTGTCCGCTCGCCGCGACTCTTCTGGCGGCGTCGCTTTTCGCCGGATGCCGGACGACCCCACCGCAGTCTTTCTCCGATCCCGCCGCGGTCGACCAGCCGACCTTCGCCCTGATCGATGTGAATGGTGACGGAAAGCTATCACCCGCCGAGATGGCGGCCTTTCAACACGAGGAGGGCCTCGCCGAAGTGGACCTCGACAACGACAAGCGAGTCTCCCTCGTGGAATGGAAGGCTGTTCGTCCCAGTGCCACAGGTGACGGCGGGACTTTTGAGGTTCTCGATCTCAATCAGGACGGACATCTCAGCGGCGAAGAGGCCATCGCCCACATCACGGCGCAAGCGTCCTACCAGACGGCCTTCAGAGAGATGGATGCGGATGGCGACGGACACCTCCACTGGGAGGAATATGCCGCCGGCAATGCCGCGTCGCTGAATGTCACGCTCGCTTCCGGAGGAGCCTCTGGGGCTCAGACCGGGAGCGTGGGCCAGTGAGTGGGGGAGGAGAACGGGGCTCGAACCCTCGCCGTATCTTCGTCGAGAGCGCCCGCCCCGCGATCCGCCTCGGGTTGATTGCAGGATCCGCGTGAAAGGGAAAGGGGGATCAGGGACTTGCCGCTCGGAAACCGACGAAACTGCATGGTAACTCTTATGAGAAATTGAACCAAAGTTCCCCAAATGTAATTATTTTTCTTTAATTTATGATTCTTGGCATAATTTTGCGCAAGCTTTCGTTTCCCCGGATACCCTCCCTACCATGACCACCATGAACCGCCGATTCCTGCCGCTCCTTTTCACCTTGCTGCTTCTCTCCACGGGAAGCGGGCATTCACAGTCGATCGTGGACTTCCCCGCTGCCGGTCTCGTCCTCGGGCAGGGAAACTTCACGACCGGCTCCTCCGCCTCACCACCGACGGCATCGAGCCTGGGGGAAATGTCCGCCATCATCGTGGACCCCGCCTCTGGAAAGGTCTTCGTCGCCGACACGGACAATAACCGCGTTCTCCGCTACCCTGACAAAGACGCACTCGCTAACGGCGCTGCCGCCGAATATGTCTTCGGCCAGGCGGATTTAGCATCCGCGCTCAGCCCTTCTCCGCCAACCGCCAGTTCCCTCAACAGCCCGACCGGGCTCGCTCTCGAAATAACCGGCGACCTCTGGGTTTCGGACACCGACAACCATCGCGTCCTCATGTACGCGTCCGCCGTGACCCGTGTCGATGCCTCGCCCGCTGCGGTGAAAGTTTTCGGGCAACCGGACTTCGTTTCAAACGGCACACCCGGCACGCCGAGTGCCTCCTCCATGAATGCCCCGATGGGGCTGCACCTGGACACAGACAGTGCGCTCTGGGTCGCCGACTTCGGCAACAACCGCGTGCTTCAGTTCGTCGGTGCTGAACTCCTCGCCGATGGAGCCCCCGCTTTCCACCTGGGTCTTCTCGGACAGCCCGATTTCCTCACCAGCGCTCCGGGCCCCAACGCAGCATCCTTCAGCGGACCGACTGCCCTTTCCATGGATGAGTTCGGCACCCTCTGGGTCGCCGACCGCGGGAACAATCGGGTCTCCGGCTTTCCCCTTTCATCGGATGCGCCGGCCGGAACCGCCGCAACCAGAGTGCTCGGCCAATCGGACTTTACCTCCGTCGATCCCGGCCTCTCCGCCTCCCGCCTCGACGCCCCGAGCGGCGTTTTTGTGGATGGCACTTCCCTCTGGGTCCTCGACCAAAACAACCATCGCGTCCTCAT
>NEUQ01000090.1 GCA_002288445.1 Verrucomicrobiia bacterium Tous-C2TDCM
AGCCTGGGATCGTGATTCAATCACGAAGATGCGGCTCCGCTTTCCGAACGGCTGGATCGCTGTCGAGACCTCCGAGATCCCTGAGGCGGAGGCGGAACGGCTCATCGAGGCCCTGCGCGAGGTCAGCGAACGGGCAGACCTGGGGATCGTGTTTTTTGAGGCAAATCAGATCGCCGGCCGGGAGCGGCGGGCCGGTCTTCGCCGATGGGTGGAATCCTTTCCGGAATGGCAGGCGGCGGAGTTTGCCTCGGATCACTTGTGGGAAATTGCCTCGCTCCTTCTCCACTCGCGCCTTTATTGCGGCAGTTGCCTCAGCTCTCGCATCATCTGCATGTCGGGCGGCGTCGCCCGCATCAACGTATCAACGGGAACCAATGCAGTGGCATCGTATACCCAGCTTTGGGAACATGAGGCGATGCGCGGCGAGTTTTCCCCGACCGAAGATTGGGCCGAAGCCTTGTTCGAGACGCTTGCGGTTGACCTCTCCCTGCTCCAGCAACATTCGACTTGGCTTCATGCCCGGTATTTCGAGTCGTTCGGGCGTTTTTGCAGGGAGACGGGGATCCCGGCAAAGCTCGTTCCGGGGCAGGGCACCATCGAGCACCATCGAGCTGCGGAGTTCCGGCATCATCTCCATGATGAGTGGCTTCAGGATCCCGAAAGCGTGAGCGGCCTCAAGTTGCTCGACCGTCGCCGCAGCGTCAATCAGGGTTCGGGGGCTCCCTCTACCCTGAACCGCGAGAGGGCGGTGGGCTGATCCTAAAGCGAAGTCGGTTGTCAGAGAGTCGCGGTCAACGATATCGGGCGAGGACGCGGAAAACGAAGACCGGGTTGACCGGGTCGTTGGTGACGATGGTAACGAGACCTCTGGAGGTGCCTCTTCGGAAAAAGAAGGGTGCTCGATATTGAATGGAGAACGAGCCTCTCGTTCCGCTCAGGAGGTAGGTGGGGAGTCCGCTGAGTCTAAAGCTCTGGTTGGAAGAGCGAGCGGCATTGATGGAAAGAGGGATCGCACCATTCGAATTGGAAATCTCGAACGAGCGAGTGGCGGTGCGTCCCGCGCGCAGGCGCCGACCGAAATGGGTTCCGTTGGTCACGCTGGCCGAAAGGCTGCGGGAGATGACGGGAATTCCCCGGCCGCTGACCTCGACCAGCGGATCCCCGGTGGTCGGCTCGGCGAGGAAGGCATTGATCCAGGCCTCGTAATTTCCCACGTTGGTGTAAATGCCCGGCACGCCCCGTTCGGCGCACTGCAACCCGAAGCTGGTAATGCCAAGGACGAGGGGGGCACCTTGATCGCCGTCGAGATCAAAAAGCGGACCTCCGCTATCGCCGCCACAGGTGTCTTTCCCCGGGGCCATCGCCGCGAGGTGCCGATGGTCGAGTCGATTCGAGCCGTAGATGCGGCGGGCCGCCGCGATGGGAGTCAGACTCAGGTCCACCATTTGCAGAGCATTCGGAAAACGTGGGGAGGAGTTCGTGTCTCCCCACCCGATCGCCCTGACGGTGTCATCCAAGGGAGACGGAGAGGCGCTGCGGGAGTAGGCGAGGCTGCTGACCGAGGTGATCGGAGTGTCGAGCAGGATCAGGGCGATGTCATTGACGAGATCGCCGGAAAGATCGGCGAAATCGGGGTGGATGAAGATTCCCCGGACGGCCCGGATTTCCGCCCCGGAGGAGTCGCCGAGATCGGAGATCCGGGCGACCACCTCGATCCCAGACGGAACCTCGCCTTCCATGCAGTGAGCTGCCGTGAGCACCCAGTCCGCCGCGATCAGCGTCCCTCCGCAAAACTGTCGATCGAAAAGAGTCCGCGACGATTTCTCGGCAACCGCCACCATCCAGGGGTAGTCCGCGTCTCCTGCCTTGCTGCCTCCCACAATTCTCGATTGTGCGGCGAGCCCGACGGGAGCCCATACGAGAAACGCCAGGAAAAGTCCGAGAAAGGGAATCGGCAGGACAGTGCGGGTCTCCGGCCACGGCTGCTCTGACCCGTTGCTCCGGGAACCGTTCGCGCGATAGAACCGTGATGGTGTTTGCACGGGCAGGGAGGGACGATCGGTTGAAACGCCCAGGGCACGAATCGCGGATCGACAAGGGAACATGGACGGGGCGTGGCGCGCCATCATCAGCCCGGATTGGGCTCGATCAGACTACTTTAGAGGATAGCAGGTCGGCTCAACATTGGCCAATAGAAAAGTTCGGCGGCGGCTTGCCCGCGGGCCGAGAAAGTTCTATGGTCGCGATCTGATCGGCGGCCTGCAATCGTGGCCGGCTCTTCCGACAGCGACAAGGGTTGAATGTCCGACCAAGCCTTCTTTTCATGCGCCGCTACTGGTTGATCTCTCTGGCCATTGGAGGTGGCGTGGGTCTTCTGATTCTCTCGTTGACCCTTGCCGGAGGGTTTGAGCCTCTCGTCGCGCGACTGGCGGCTCTCTTTGAGGCTCGTGGTTGGTCGCCCGATGAGGGGTGGACCCGTTGGCGTTGGCTGGAAATGCTGACGGCGGTTGCCGCCTCGCTAGGGATGGCGTTGGCCGTCGTCGAGATTACCCGGCCCGTTAAGAAGCTCGTGGCGGCATTTTCTGGAATGCTTCTGCTGATGGTCCCTTCTCCCCTGTTCGCTCTTTACGGAGTTCTGTTCGATCCCTTCGGGGCGATTTCGGGGGCCTTGCTGTCGGCAATTGGGGCAGTCGTTTATTCCAGGACTTCCGTCGGAAAACGAAAGGGAATTCTCGAGGAGGCCGTCGGATCGCGGGTGTCGGTCAAACTTTTCAACGAAATGCTGGAATCACCGCTTGACCCGGGGTTCCAAGGGGCGGTGCGGCAGGTCACGACCCTGGTCTGTTACCACTTTCCGCCGGACCCGTCTCAAACGAAGAATACCCCCTCCGAAACGCTGACGATGGGGAGTCTTTTCCTCCGGACGGTTTCGACGTTTCTGCTTGCCAGGGGAGCCTACCTCGAGGAAGCGGGACCGGAGCGAGTCAGGGTCTCGTTCGGAATGCTGCGCGACACCGACGACCACGCGGAGCAAGCCTGTCGCGCCGGGCTCGATCTGCGGATCCGGCTTCGTGGGCTTTCGCAGGAGTTCGAGTCGAGATGGTTTCAACCGTTGTGTTGCGGCATCGGGCTCGAGTCCGGCGAGACGACGGTTGGGCTCTGCGGAATTCCAGGACAGTTTTTCTTCGCCGGATTCGGCGGTGGCGAAGATTTCGCAGGACGGCTTGCCTGCGCGAATCGGAGATTCGGAAGCGAGCTGTTGATCGGCCCGGAGGCTTATCGGAGGATTCGCCATCTCTTCGAGGTGCGACCGTTGGAGATGGTCTACGATCCGGTGGCTTGCGTCCTTCAGGAGATTTTTGAACTGCTGGGCACCGTCGAGCAATTCGGCAGCGAGGATCGGATGCGCCGGGATCAGTTCTGGCAGGGAGTGATTTTGTTTCGCGAAAAACGGACTGAAGAAGCTCTTGAGGCGTTCCGTCGCGCCAGGCTCCCGGGGGCAGGGGACGGACCTCTCGACTACTTTACGGCAAAGGCCCAAGAGGCCGTCAATCCCGTCGAGTCTCGCCCCCATCGGCTCATCCGTGAATTGACCGATGAAGGGCACGCCCGGCTCGTCGAAAATTTTTGAGTGCACCGTCTCTCCAAGCCCTACCCGGCGCCGTATTCTCCCTGCCATGGCCTCTGTCGATTATCCGGAACCGGTGCGGCGTCTCATCGCCCAACTCAAGCAGCTCCCCGGGGTCGGACCGAAGAGCGCCGAGAGAATCGCCGTCTGGCTGATCCAGAGCGGGGCTGAGCCCTCCCTGTCTTTCGCCGAATCTCTCCTCGCGGCCGCCCGAGAAGTGACCGAATGCCGCACCTGCGGGTTCTTTGCGACCGAGGAAGGCGGCTGCGCCATCTGCGAGGGCGAGCCTCGCGACAGTCACCTTCTCTGTATTGTTGAGCAGCCCACCGATATCCTGCCCTTGGAGCGTTCGGGGGCTTTTCGAGGCTTCTACCATTCGCTGCGCGGGCGCATTTCCCCCCTCGATAATATCGGACCAGAAGATCTTCGAATCGGTGAGTTGGTGAAGCGGATCGAGGCAGGGGATTTCGTAGAAGTCATCCTCGCGCTGAGTTCCGATGTCGAGGGCGAGGCGACCGGGCATTACCTCGCCGAACTCCTCGGGGGATTCGGGGGCCTCAAGGTCTCGCGTCTCGCCCAGGGTTTGCCAGCTGGCGGCGGCCTCAACAATGCCGATGAGCTGACGCTCCTGAGGGCCTTGCAAGGCCGCATCGGCATTTGACTGCGGCGAGGCTGGGCCGGGGCCTCTCTCTAGCGGGAAGGTTGGGACGATCCTGCAAAGCGGGGCGTCATCTCGACTTCCTTCTCTTCGAGACCGCGGAGGATACGGACCGTAGAAGACTCTCCGGCGGTGAGGTGATGGATGGACTCGACGAGGTCGCCGAGGGATTCGATCTCCGTCCCATCCATCGCGGTGATGACGTCGCCTTTCTGCAAGCCTGCTTCCTCGGCCGGAGACGCGCTCTTTACCTCGAGCACCTCGGGACTGGAGGACTCGTTGTGGAAGATCAGTCCGACCCAGACCGGGCCGGATTGGCGATGCCGCTTGATGTCCTCCACCACTTTTCTGACGCGTGCCGCGGGAATCGCATAGACTTCCCCCGGTGTCTCCGTCTCTTGGCAAGTGATGATGGCGAGGAGTTCGCCACTTTCGTTGACGAGAACTGTCCCGGCCTTGCAGTGGGTTTTTGTTTCGGCGACGCGAAGCCTGAGCAGTGGATACGAGAACGTCACTCCTCGATAAGCCCAATCCTTTCCGGCGACGGTGGAGAGGCAGGCGGAGCGGCCGGAGACGCATCGGGCCTGTTCTCCGGGTTTTGGAGGGGCTCCGGTCGAAAGGGAGACCGGGCGCACCGGACCGAGTCCGGTTGGCACCTCAATGAGGCACAGTCGATCGGCCGTATCGAGGTGCAGAATCTTCCCTTCGACGGCGGTGTTGGCGCCGTGCATGGACGCGGAGGTAAGGCCCTCGAGGGGGACCGACTTGGGAACGACGCTGACGAACCAAGAGGGGCGATCGACGCAGACGCCAGGGCTTTCGAGCCCTCCGGCCCATCTCACGGAGACGGTCGCCGGAGGCTCCGCGGCACCGATCGGAAGGGTCCCCAGGTGCAGGAAGCAAAAGCAACTCAAGAACGCGGACCTCATGCAGGGATCACAGTTCGCGCAGGCTGCCCCGGGCGCCGGCAGGTAACACTCCGGGAGCGATGGTAAGGCGGTCTTCGGCATTTCCCGGAACGCGCCCGCTCCGCGCCGGCAACTGCAACTCGATCGGTGCCGCTTCTTCCGCAACAAGTCGGGCTAGTTCGTTGGTTCCCTCGCTTCGTTCAACCTTCAAGGCGGGGCGGGTTAGAGAATCGGGGAGCGAGGTTTCGGGCCTCGTTGCGGCCAACCAGAGAATCGCCCCGACCGACGCAACGGCGAGGCCCCCGACGGTGGCGAAGCGTTTGGCTCCGACGCTTTCCTCGAACCACATGGAAAGCCGCTCCAAGAGCAATCCCCGGGCGGACTGTCTCAACATTTCGGAGCGTTGCCGTTCCTTAAACTCGTCCACGAAGTTCCGGAAATACTCGTCGCGCGGCGATTCGTAACGTTTCAGGCGGATGAGTCGCCGCGCAGCCTCGGATTCATTCATTTCCATTATCGGGATCCTTTAAATAAAGCGGAAAGGGAAGCCTTTTTCAATCCCGGAACCTGTCGCAAACCCGCCAGACTCACTTGCGGAAATCCTCGAGGAAGGCTTGCAGTTGGCGATGGGCGTAGAAAAGTCGCGAGCGCACGGTGCCCTCCGATATCCCAAGGATTTTGGCAATCTCGGCGTGAGGCATGGCCTGGATGTCGAACATCGTGACCACCGTGCGATGGTCCACTGACAGCTTCTGCATGGCCATGTTCAATCTTTGCTGCAATTCCGAGATGCCCGCCTCCCGAACCGGGTCGCTCTTCGAGGTGGCCTCGATGAAGTCACGATCGTGTTCGATCGCCAGGTCCACGTCGTCGAGGCTCATGGTCCGGCGGCGATTGCGCTTCTTCAGGAAGTTGAGCGTCATGTTCGTCGCGATGGAGTAGATCCACGTGTAGAACGACGATTTTCCCCGAAATCGCTTCAGGGCGCGGTAGGCTTTGGCAAAGACGTCTTGAAGGATGTCGTTGGTATCCTCCCGGTTCGACGTCATGTGGTAGACCAAGCCGTAGAGCTTGGGCGTGTACTTCTCCACCAGGGCATCGAATGCGCGGGTATCCCCCTCGCGAGCTCTCTCGACAAGATCCAAGTCAGGGTCGGGACGACGGAGTGGGGAACCCGGATTGGGAACCTCATCGGGAACCAGTTCGGTTGGGGCAGGCATCAGGTGGCAAGGACCGGATTGACCGCGACGACGGCCTCCGTCAGCGGGGAGACGCCCGAAGTTGGGGGCTTCCGCTCCGGCAGGAATCAGGAAGGATCCTTTTCCTTCCATTGTTCCAGAGCCTTGTCCGGAGCGGTCATGACATCCTCGCGACCGTTTTCGGTGACGACCGAGCCGTCGGGGCGGAGCACAACGAGAGCGGGAATCCCACGCACCTGAAACTTTTGAGCCAGGCTCTGGGACTCCTTGGACCCAGCTCCCGGGACGGTGAGCCATTTCATCTTCATCTCGTTGATGTAGGTTTTCTTCTCATCTTCCGAGTTGTCGAGGCTGACAAAGACGATCTCGAAACCCTTGTCCGCGTTTTCGTCTCGAAACTTCACCAAGGAGGGCGTGAAGGCGCGGCAGGGAGGACACCAGTGTGCCGAAAAGTAAAGGGCCACTGTTTTGCCTTTCAGAGTCGCGGCATCTACTTCTTTGCCATCCGCGTCGTGGAGGACCGAGGGGAGAACGGAACTGAGTCCGGTGGGTTCCTCAGCGTGTAAAAAGGGAGAAACAAGCAAGGAGGCCAAGGCGAAAAAGAGAGGGGAACAAGGCGGTTTCATAGAAGTGGTGGGGAGACGGCTGGTTTTGCCAGTCCTTGCATCAACAACGCGAAGTTGCCTGGAATTCTTAGCAAAATCGTCAAATTTGATTGGCTTCAGCGGAGGGGTGAGACTGACGCATCGGATACGCTCCAAGGTTGATTCCGGCTCCGGTTCGTGGCAAGAATTACCCATGTTAACTGCGCCTTTCTCTCCGTCGTCCGATCGCCGCACCTTCCTCGCCGGGTCCGGGCTCGCTCTAGGATCCCTTGCCACCGGTCTTTCCACGACCGCTCAGGATTCGGATTCGGCCGGACGAAAGTTCAAATTCTGTCTGAACATGTCGACGATCCGCGGGCAGGAGCTCGATGCCGCCGCCGAGATCGAAGTCGCCGGCAAGGCGGGATACGACGCGATCGAACCGTGGTTCCGCAAACTCAACGAATACCTCGAAAAGGGCGGTAAGGTCGAAGATCTCAAGAAGCGCATCGATGATCACGGCCTGACCGTGGAAAGCGCGATCGGATTTGCGAAGTGGGTCGTCAACGATCCCGCCGAGCGCGCCGCCGGTCTCGAGGAGGCTAAGCGCGACATGGATCTCATCGCCCGTCTCGGCGGCAAGCGCATCGCCGCACCGCCGGCTGGAGTTCCGGCCGGAGAAATGATTTCCCTCGACGATGCCGCCGACCGCTACCGGGCGCTCCTGGAGCTGGGGGATGAAATGGGCGTGATTCCCCAAGTCGAGATGTGGGGAGGCAATCCCACCATCGGCACGGTCGAGAAGGCGCTCTACGTCGCGATCAAATCGGGGCATCCCAAGGCCTGTTTCCTCGGCGACGTCTACCACACCTACAAGGGCGGATGCGGATTTGACTCCCTCCTCCTCATGGGGCCGGGCGCGTTGCAGAACTACCACATGAACGATTACCCGGCTGACCCGCCGCGCGAGACGATCAAGGACGCCGACCGGGTTTTCCCCGGCGACGGCATCGCCCCCGTCACCCAGGTCATCCAGAACTTCATCGCGGTGGGAGCCTACCCCTCGCTCTCGCTCGAATTGTTCAATCCCACCTACTGGGCCATGCCGGCCGACGAGTGTGCGAAGATCGGACTCGAGAAGATGAAGGAAGCCGTCGCCAAGGCGATGGCGTGATCCTGAAGCCTGAATCCTGAAGCGATGGGGCGTCGCGGGCAGCGGCGGCCTCGGTGACACCCGCGACTACTCCGAGCGTAACGATCGCCGCAGCCGCATCGATTGGCGGCAGCGTCTCCACCCTCGGAGGGAACGTCACCGCCGACGGTGGGCGGGCCGTCAGCACACGCGGGGTGGTCTACGACACCACTGCCAGACCGAGCCTCGGCGGACAGGCGGCGTTTACACCAACGGCAGCAGCAGGACGGTGACGAGGGTGAGGAGGGGCCGCGGCTTGAGGCCGACCTTGTCGCAGAAGAAGAAGTTGCGCAACGAAGTGCGCAGACCCGACGCGTCGAACGGGAACGGTCGTTTCATGGTTCGATGCGCAACTGTTCGATCGGCACGACCGCCAGCTCATTCGCGGCATGGCTCTTGTGGGTGTAGCCGATGTAGAGCTTGCCTGCATCCTCGACGGCGTAGGGGTAGCTGAAGTCAGCGTTCGGGGCGGACACGCCGGGTGTGCCTGCAAACACCGAGGGGCGGATGAGGAAGACTTTGCTGAAGACCGACTCGCCCGGTTTGCTGACCGCGATGGTCAGTGGCGAACGATTGCCACCCGTGTCGGCGGTGGTGGTGCAGACGAGGTAGCGCTGGCCGGTGCTCAGGGTGCCCGCGTAGGGCTTGCTCGTCGCCATGGGCAGGTTCGACCGCGTCGTCGGTGTCCAGGTGCGGCCGTGGTCTTCGCTCACGGAGAGGAGCGCGAGCGCTTTTTTGCCGTAGCGGGAGATGTTGAGGAGGCGTTTGTCTTCCACAATGACGGTGGACTCGCCCCACAGGTTGCCAAGACCGGATTGGGCAGGAATGACGACGAGATCCCACTTCGTGAAGTCGTCACCCTTGCTGACGGCCACCGCTGGGAAATTGCCAGCTTCGCCGAATTGACCGCCGATGCGGAGCCCAGCCATGATCCAGTTTCCATCCGCCATTTTCTGCGGCTCCTGCATCGGCCAGAAGCCGCCGTCCACGATGGCTCCACGCGGCTCCCAAGAACCGGTGTTTTCGTCCAACAGATAAGCCCGGGCATGCACGCGGTGGTAGAGTTTCTCATGTGCATAAAAAGCACCCATGAAGGCCCACAGGCTGCCGCCGTGCGAGAGGAAGACGCCGTGACTCACTGCGAGATCGCCCTCGCCCGCGTCCATGACCTGCGCAGGTCCCCACGTTTTGCCGCCATCGTCGCTCACCTTCACATGCGCCTCCTCGGTGGGTGTGTTTTCTTCTCCACGGTTGAAGCCATACGACGCGTAGAGCCGTCCCTTGTGCCAGGCGAGACCGACACCAAGCGTGAACCGGCACTGGTCCGTGTCTGGCCGCTGATTCTTGATGACATGAAACTCCGCACCCGCCACCTGCGGCAACTCGGCGGCTTTCGGGAGCGAGTGCACGTCGTCCCACAGTGGCAGTCCGGCGGCGAGCTGCGGAATCTCGTGCGTGGTTAAAACGGGGCGATAACTCGCCTCGATCTCCTCCGCTGAAAGGAAACCTGGTTGATACGAAAACTCATCCAATGCCCCGTGGAATGTCTGGCGCACACTTTCCGCATCCCAGATACCCCCGAGCGTGAGGGGTGCCTCCGTGGCGGCGATGGGGGTCTTGAGCGTGGTCTCGCCCACGGTTTTTCCATTCAGAAACAGCACCGCCTTGTCCGCACTGACCGCCAGCGTCACGAAATGCCACGCCCCTGCCTTCAGCGGCGCCTCGGAGGAAATCGTGCGCCAGCCGCCCTGATGGAGATGAGCCTTCAAATGCCCATCCGGTTCGATGGTGAGGCTCCATTGACGTTGGTCGAGCGAATAGCGGTTTTTCCCTGCGAGCATCTGCTGGCCGCCCGCGAGATCATACGGATTGAACCACAGCGAGAGGGTGAACGCGCCGCTGCCGAGCGGCGCGCTGTCTTTGAGTTCGATCAATGATTCGCCATCCAGCACCAGACTCTGCCTGGAGGCGCCGGCAGCGGTTTTGGCCGTGCCGCGAACGATCATCGTGTCTGCGACGTCGTCCAAGGGCCAGGTCGCGGCAAGGAGAGGCGATGCGAGGCTGAGGAGAAGAATGACAAGTTTCATCGGATTGACGTGTTGGATGAGTGTTTTGAAGAAGATTTTCGACGCCCCCTTGGGCACCACCGTCCGGCTGTCGCGAGCACCGCGTCGAAAGCATCGCCCTCGTTGATCCCGCAGCCGTCCTCAGTCGTGTTGAAGCCGTGTCGTTCCAACACGCCGAACAAAGCAAGTCCACCATCGAACCCGAAGGCGATCCACTCCAGCGCGCCATCGCGCATCTCGCTTTCCGTCTGCATCGCCCGCATCGCCAAACGCATCGGCTACCGCGACGCCTCGCGCTTCGGGCAGTAATTCAAACGTCTGTTTGAACCGACTCCGGTCGAGTCTCGAATTGCCGAACAAGGGGGATGAACGGCACCGATTCTTCCATCGCCTTGGTGCCCTTTTGCGCCTCGAACTCGTCCACGGGATCGCGCCGCAAATTGCCCTGATCGTCGCTGTAGCTCGCCAACGGATCAATAGACGGCCGGTCGGTTTCATCGAATGGCCTTCAGCACGAGCACGGCGGCAGCGGGTTTCTCGGACCGCGTGATGGAATGGCCAGCCATGAGCTCCTCGCCGGTGCGGATTTCTTTGCCGCCGTCGAAACTCTCGATCTCATAGCGTTGCTGCGGAATGAGGCTGCGCAGTTTTACGGTCAAGGTTTCACTCCCGGAATCAGGACCGCGGAAGGCTTGCGCGACGCTTTCGCCGAGGTCGGTGCGATGGAACTGCCACGCGATCCACTCGTTTTTCTCAAGCGTGTGAGGCGTGAGCGGGTAGAAATCGCCGGTGAAAATCGGGCGAACTTTGAGATAGCGGTCGAGATGCTCCCGCAAAGCGGCGACGGCTTTCGGATTGCGGTAATTGATGGAGAAACCGCCGCACGCGCCC
>NEUQ01000091.1 GCA_002288445.1 Verrucomicrobiia bacterium Tous-C2TDCM
AGGACCTTCTGGATGCGCTCGAGTTCGGCGCGGTAGAGCTTCTGCTGGGTGTCCTCCATTTCGCTGAAGACGTCCTCCTCGATCTTGGGTGGCAGGTCGAGGGCGACTTCACCCTTGGTGCGGCGCAGGAGGAAGGGACGGAGGCGTGCGGTGAGGCGGGTCTGGGAATGGCCGTCCTTCCGCTTGTCGAAATTGTCGCGGAAGTATTTCCGGTCGCCGAGGATGCCGGGCATCGCGAAGCTCATGAGACTCCAGACGTCGAGGAGACGGTTTTCGATCGGCGTCCCGGTGAGGACGAGGCGGTTGCTGCCGGCAAGGGCCCGCGCCGCCTTGGCCGCCTTGGAGTCGGGATTCTTGATCTGCTGGCCTTCGTCGAGGATCATCCCGAGCCAGTTGATCCCCTTCAGCTCGTCCGCACAGGTGCGGAGCTGGCTGTAGTTCAGCACGAGCAGGTCGATGTCCTTGCCGAGGCGATCCACCTCGAGTTCGACCTTGTTGCGCAGGACCTGCACGCGGATCGAGGGCGAGGCCTTCTTCACCTCATCGGCCCACACGTCGAGGACGGACTTGGGGCAAACCACGAGACTGGGCGGAGCCTGATCGCCGCTTTCCTCGCGCAGCCAGAGCAGCCAGGTGAGCGCTTGGATCGTTTTTCCGAGACCCATGTCGTCGGCGAGAATGCCGCCGAATCGGTTTGTCGCAAGGTAGGCGAGGAAGTGGAACCCCTCGATTTGGTAGGGGCGGAGATTGACGTTGAGTCCCGGTGGGATCTCGGGACGGACCTGGAGCTTGAGGCTGCGGGCGCGGGTCGAGATGCGCTCCCACGCCGTTGCATCGAAGACCTCCTTCGCTCCGGGGTCGGCGAGCTGGAGGGCGTGGAGACGGTGCACCTCGCCGCTGAGATCGAAGGGGTCGAGCCCGATGCGGGAGACGGCTTCGGCCTGCTCCTGACTGAGGTTCATCTTCAGGCGCAGCCAGCCACCGCGCTCCATCCTGACAAATTGTCCACGGGCGTGAACGAGAGCGCGAATTTCCTCCTGTGAGAGGTCCATGCCTTCGACCTTGACCACAATTTTCAGATCGAACCAGTCGATCTCCTGATCCACGACTTCAAAGGAGACCTGGGCCTCGACCGGGTCTGCTTGAAGCGTCGCGAGATCGGCATCGGCGATGATTTCGATGCCTTCGGGGAGAGACTCGAGCCATTCGGCATACTTCTCCGGGAAATTCTTTGTCACCCGGGCGCGGTAGCAGCCGAGATTGCCGTCGAAGGTCGGCTGCATCGGGGCGATCAGCCGCCCGACGCGGCGTTGCAGGCTGCGATCGTAGCGGAAGATGTGCCCGGTATCGCCCTTGGGATGCCTTACCACCTCCCAGCCTTCGCGGCCTAGCACTTCCTCCCGGGTCTCGTCGCCGTTGACTGAACTGATCTTCATCAGCATGTGCTCGCTCGAGGCGGCGGTGGACCCGGCGGAGATGCCGAGATTGAAAATGATCCGAAGCGGTTCTTCGCGTATTTTCTGTCCAAGAGCTCCGGGAAGTGCGGCGCCAAGACGGAAGAGAAACGCCACGCCCGACTCGCTCTCGATGACGCTGCAAGGGATGACGACCCGCGGATCGATCAGGGTTTCCCCGCGAGCCCAATGTTCGGGACCGGGGAAGACCCACTCGTCGCTCATGTAGAGAGCCTCATCACCGGGCAGGAGGCGCACGGTGTGCGAGACATCCTCCCCCGAACCGGTCACGAGTTGCAGCTCGTAGTCGTCCGATCCCATGGCATCGGGGCGGCAGGCCCAACGCAAGGGTTCCTCACTGAGACGAAAGGGCAGTTCGTCGAGGTTCACGATGAGCCCCTCGAGTTCGCGCTGGTGAAAAAGACGATTGAGAAGCCGGCAATTCTCAAGGCGTTCAAGGCTGAGGCCACCGTCCTTCGAGTCTTCTTTTGCGGCGGCATGAATGAATTTGCTCCAGAGAATCTCGGAAGCGGCTCCCATGCGGAGACCTCCGTTCGAGTAACGTTCTTCGAGCCGGGCGAAATGCTCGGTATCGGAAATCCGTTCGAAGGCCGCATTGTTTCCCGTGGACACCATCAGGCGGGCTTCGCGGGTGCTGATACGCAGGCGGAATTCGACCGCCTCGACGGACTCTTCCGGGGGCCGTTTCTCGAAGACCTCCACCTGATAGCGCCACTCGCTCTCCTCGCGGCGCTTTTCCCAGGAGACCATCTTGTCGCGGGTCCAGTCGCGGTCGGTGATCACCTCGAGGAAGCCGGGGATGGGGTAGTTCCCCTTCTCGAAGGCATAGGCGATGTAGTTCCAAAATTCGGCGATGTCCTTCGGCGGACTTGGCCAAAGGATCAGGGGATCAAAGGAATCGACCGGCCATCTGGGATTCAAACGAACCAGATCGGAGTCGAAGATCTCGCGTTCCAGCTCGAAACGACGGAAGCGACGCTCGATCTTGCCGAGGTATTCGTCTTCCTCCCCGGTCAGGCCGCGTCCGAGTTTCTCCTCGATCACCTCGGTGAGGGTCTTTTCGCCGACCTCGTTCGGTGCCTCGGGGAGTTCGCCCTTGCGTGCCACCTTTTCCAGCATCGTCGCATAAAGGGCGGCCCGGCCGGAGTCGCTCTTTTCATCGGATTCGCCAACCCATTCATTGCCTTGGAGCTGGATGCGGGTGCGGCAAGCCCAATCGTCGTCCTCGACGCGTCCTTGAATGAGAAGATGGTTGCCAAAAATCTGGGTCACCGCCCCCTCCTTGTGGAGGCGCTGTCCCTCTTTTTTTTCGTCGTTGGAGAATGAATTGAGAAAGTCGAGCGTCGCACGGTCTACGTTCATACGGGGTGGCAAGGAAGGCGGAGAGGGGTGAAATCGATGCGGGGTCAGGCCCTGCAGACGGTTGAAGAAGGAGCGGAGAAGGTCGCCGAAAAGACCGAAGCGCTGCAAAAGAGGGCGGTTAACTTGGCCCACGCGGCGAAGCCCGTCAACCGGTCGCTTTTCTTTCGGGAGGAGAGAAAACGCTTGCGTCGTCGCAATCCCGCAGGTCTCTCCCCGCGGGCCGGCTACGACCGTTTTTTCTTCCAGTGGAAGAGGATGAAACGTCTGCGGAAAAAAGGAGTGCGTCCCGGTGGCTTTTCTGATAGACCTCTCAGACTCCACGGAACAATCGCGGGTTCGGGCGGCCCCGGAGAGGAAAACGGGCCCGGAGCTCCCTTATTTTCCCCTTGGCGGTTCAGCGGATTCGTTGCATCGTTTCCGTCTGGTTTTTCCGCGGAACGCACACCCATACAGGACAGTCACATGAGACAAACGAACGGCCTTACTCAAAGACCGTGCGCGGGCTTCCCCGCGTCTCTGATTGCGTGTGCCGTCTTGCTCCTTGCGTCCACCTTCCGGCCTTGTGCCACTGCCCAGGAGGGGCTGGACCCCTCCGAGATCTGGTATCGCGGCTTCCTCCTCGTCCAAGCTGCCCAGGATCTCGAGGCGAAGGGGAAGACACTCGATGCCTTGAACAAGCTCACCGAGGCGAAGCCTCTGTATGATCATTTGGCGCAGCAATTCCCCGACTTTCAGCCCGAGATCGTCCGCGAGCGCCGACACCTGATCGCGGAGAAGCGGGACGAGCTCAAGTTGGCGATGCGTCCCGATGCCGTGGCTAACGGCGCGGGCTCCGAGTTCGCGCCGCCAAGCGCGAACGGATCGCCAGCCACGTTGGGTGCGGGCGAATCTCCAAGATCTCCCGCGATCGCCCCGCCCCCGCTCCCCGGTGGTGAATTTGCTCGAGCGCCCGGAGACTTTGGGGGCTCCCCCCGCGGTGGCAGTTTCGAAATCGACGGAGAGGAAGGGGAGTTCGCTCTACCCACGTGGAACGAGGGTGCCAGCCAAGCCCTGCCTCGGGACGGCGCCGCCCCGCTCCCAGGCATGCCCCGCGTCGAGAGCCGGAGCGCCGCCGTCGGCGCAATCGCCAACTCGCTTCACAGTGATCTTTCCAGCAAGGACGCCCTCATCAGTTGGCTCAACGACGAAAATCAGAAGCTCCGCAACGAGGTGAAGCAGCGCGAGCAGCTCCTCCAACAGGTGAACAGTGAGCTCGTCAGGGCCCGGGCCAGCCGGGAGGAGTTGATGCATCGGATTGCCGCGGCCGAGGCCGGCGGGGGTGGTCTTGGCGCCCAGCAGAAGATCGATCAGCTCAAGACGCTGCTTCGCGATGCCACGACGCAGCTAGAGACGGCGACGCAGCGAAACGAACAGCTCGTTGCCGCGATGGAGCAATCGCAGCAGGAGATGCAGAAAATGCGCGCTCGCATGGGCGAACTCGAGCGCGAGCGCGACAACCTCCTCGAAGTCGTCCAGGGAGGCGGCAACGGTGGCAAAGCGCTCAAGGAATTGATGGACCGCAACCGTGGTCTCGCGGAGCAACTGGATCGCGCGGAGCAACTTGCGGAGAGCCTCTCCGAGCTGAACAAGGAGAAGGACGACGACATCGCCCTCCTCAAGTCCGAAATCACCCGCATCAAGCTCGAGCGGGATCAACTCCTTACCGAGAACGAGCGCCATCAGCAGAGCATCGAAGATCTCCAGAAAAAGCTCGAGCTCCTCTCCGACGGGCTTACCGCCGAAGACAAGCAGGCTCTCGCCAGTGCCACGCCGGTGGAGCGTCAGGAGAACGAGCTGCTGCGATCCATGGTGCTGAAGCAGCTCCGCCGTCAGGCTCAGATGAAGCAGGCCAAGGAACTGCTCTTGTCTCAGCTCGACCGTCTCGGGGCCCGTTCCGACGTCCTTCTCGGCCTGATCGAGGACATGGCGCGCGGGTCGAAGCTGAGCGACGAGGAAAAGGCGCTGTTCCGAGCACCGCAGTTCGAGGAGATCATCGCCGCCGCCGGGGCCTCTGAGGAGTCCGCCGCCGGAGCTCCCGAATCAGCCGCAAGTGAAGGCAGTGCCGTCGAAGGCGGCGAAGGTCCCGTGATGACCGCCACCCTCGTCGCCGCCGGCAGGGCTCCCGAAGGGATTTCGCCCGACGGCGTCATCGAGAATCAGAAACTCTCCGTTGAACTTGCCCAGATTGACAAGGCCGCCCGACTTGACTTCAAGGAGGGCCGTTATGCCGAGGCCGAGGCCGGTTTCCTAGAGTATCTCCGCTACCTGCCCACGAACGTGCCCTGCCTCTGCAATCTCGGCGTGCTCAAGATCTCGATGAAGAACTACTCCGAAGCGGAGTATTTTCTCGAGAAGGCGATCGCGATTGATGGCAAGAGCGGCCTCGCCTACTACCTCCTCGGGCGCACTTATTTTCTGCAGGACAAGCTCGACGAGGCCCTTGAGAAACTCGAGAGCGGCCTCACCTTCGACCCGCAGAACGCCAAGGCCCACAACTGTGTCGGCGTCATTTCGACCCGCAAGGGCTGGGTGGACCGGGCCCAGCGCGCCTTCGTCAATGCCGTCTCAATCGATCCCGACTTCGGCGATGCGCATTTCAATCTCGCCGTCCTGCATGCCACCAAGGATCAACCCGATCCCGCCGAGGCCGGCAAGCATTACTTCCGTGCCCTGCACCTCGGGATCCCCCGCGACGCCACCATCGAAGGCTTCCTGAAAGAGGCCGAAGAAGCTGGCGGTGCGGTGGGAATGCGGTGATCTTCCGGTCACGGCTCGATCCCGTGCTCCTTCAGGAAGGGCACGAGTTCGTCGACGCCGAAGTCGGCGAGAAGGAGATCTCCGTAGGTCAGCGTGGGAGCTTTTCCTTGGCCGGAGATCTCGCGCATCTCCTCGTAGAGCGCCGGATCGGCATAAACGTCGAGCGGCTCGAAGGTGTAGCCGTTTTTCTTGAGCCAGGCGACCGCTTCGACGCACCAAGGGCAGCCGGGCTTGATGTAGACCTTGAGGATGGGGTGATCGGACATGCCGCAGCTTCGATCACCGGTTGCCTTTCGCAAGTCACCGATCACCGGCTGTCAATTGTGTTACTTCGAGGCCTTTTCTTCGGAGTAGATCGACGACGCTCTCCTCCCCGACGAGGTGGGCGGCCCCTACCAGAAACATCACGTCGTGCTCCTTCGCCAGTGCCTTCTCGATTTCCGGGATCCAGTTGCGGTTGCGTTCAATCAAGAGCACCTCCCGCAGCTCGGGGGAAAAGGTTTCTTCCTCGCTGATGACCCGGGCAAGTTCGCTGGCGTTTCCGGTTTTCCATGCCGCGGTCATCTTATCGAGCGTCTCGCCGCTGTCGGCGGTCTCATCGAGGGCGCGGTTGATGAGCTCCTCCACTTTCGCTGGTTCGAAGTGGTCGAAGCGGGAAAGCTGGAAGGCGATTGTCTCGAGGCCGCGGCTTGGCTTGCCATCCTTCACACTCTTGGTGTAGTAAGTTGCCTCGAGACCGAGTTCGGGCTTGGCTCCGTGCCTCTTCGCCTCAAAGGAGGAGAGCAGAAGAAAGATCATCCCCGGCGCATAGGTTTCGAAAAAGTCTTCGTGGACGCCCCGCCGTCTCAGGTAGGCGCGGAGACGATCGACGGTTTTCTCGGCGAGTCGGTCGGAGAGCGACTCACCCTCGGGCAACGACCCGAGTTCGCGCATTTGCGAGGCGGTTTCGGGAAGTGACATTCTAGCCATGTCGATTTCAAAGACGAGCTCCTCCGACCGGGCGTAAACCCGGTCGAAGGCATCGGGCAAAGGAAGATCTCCCTCACGAAGGAGATGGACGGATCCTGCCAGAAAGACCGTCGAGTCGCCATCCGATACCCTCCAGATCGGAGCCATGGCCCTTTTCTCTTTGGCGGCAAGGGATCCTCCGAAACCGAGGACGAGCGCGACGAGGATGGCGGAGGGAAAACGTTTCATGGGCATTGATCGCGTGAGCCAAGGCTGCGTGACAAGCTGTCGCGGAGGTGCTTGCATTGAAACCCATCGATCACCGCCTCTCCAGTCTGAAATGAAACGTGTCATCCTTTTCGCCGGCATTCTCAACTTCTCGTCATTCCCGATCGCCTCGGCGGAATGGGTGAAGCATTCCATTGTCGCGGCGGGTCACACCAACACCGCCGTCGCCGCCGACTACACCGGAGATGGAAAGGTCGACGTGATTAGCAGTTCGGCCGGCAGGGTGAGCCTCTACGTGGCCCCCGGTTGGCGCGAGGTCGTGCTGCACCGATTTCCCAAGCTCGGGGCCAACTGCATCCACAGTGAGACTTGGGACATCGACGCGGACGGTGATGCCGACTGGATCGGCAGCGAAGCGTGGGGAAAACCCTTCTGGCTCGAAAATCCGGGAGATGGTTCAGGGGCGTGGGCCGCGCGCATCGTCGACCACGATATCAGGGGCATTCATTGCCTCCTCAAGGCCGATATCGACCGGGACGGGAAACTCGACGTCATCATCAACAACTTCGAGCCCGAAGGCGCTCTCGCCGACTCGATTGCCTGGCTCCGCGCGCCGAAGGATCTGAAAAAAGCCGAACAGTGGGAGCGTTTTGTCTTCGCCGACCGCGACGCCCGCGGTGGCAGCCACTATTTCGGATTCGGCGACGTGAATGGCGACGGCTGGGGAGACATCTCCGTCGGAGCCAAAGGAGCGCCTTTTGCGGATGGCAACTGGTTCGCTTTCTGGACGAATCCCGGAGCAGAAGGCGTGACGAAACCCTGGAAGAAAACGATCCTCGCCCAAAACCAACTCGCTGCGACGAATATCCTCCCGGGGGATCTCAACCGCGACGGACGGGTCGACTTCCTCGCCTCGCGTGGGCACAGCCAGGGCGTGCTGTGGTTCGAGGCGCCCGACTGGAAGCCCCATGAGATCGACGCGGAGATGAAATCGCCGCACAGCCTCGTCCTCGCCGATCTCGATGGCGATGGAGATCTCGACGGCGCCACTTGCGGTTATGAGAGCAAGGTGCTGGCGATTTACACGAACGACGGAAAGGGAAGTTTCACGAAACACGTCCTCGATGAAGACCAGGAGTCCTACGATCTCCGCACCATCGACATGGATGGTGATGGAGATCTCGACTTGCTCAATGCCGGACGCGCCAGCGGAAACGTGTCTTGGTATCGGAATCCGCTGAAGTAGAACCTCCCGGCTCCGACTTTACAGCTCCAGGAAATTCCTCAGAATCGTTTTCCCCGATGCCGTGAGGATCGATTCGGGATGGAACTGAACACCGTAAACCTTTTTTTCCTTGTGACGCAGCCCCATGATCTCGCCCTCGGCGGTCTCCGCGGTGATCTCGAGGCAGTCAGGTAGGGTGTCGCGCTTCACGATCAGGGAGTGGTAGCGCGTCGCTTCGAAAGGTGACTCGATCCCTTTGAAAAGATCTTCGCCGTGATGGAAGATCGGCGAGGTTTTTCCGTGCATGAGCCGGTCGGCTCTCACCACGTCGCCGCCGTAGACCTCGCCGAGGCACTGGTGGCCAAGGCAGACACCGAAGATCGGGATCTCGCCGCCGAAGGTGCGAATGACATCGCAACTGATTCCTGCCTCAGTCGGCGTGCAGGGCCCCGGCGAGACGCAGATGCGTTCGGGAGCCATCGCGCGGATCTCGTCGATCGTGATCTGATCGTTGCGATGGACAACGAGATCGGCCCCCAACTCCCCGAAATACTGGACGAGGTTGTAGGTGAAGGAATCGTAATTGTCGATGACGAGGAGCATGCTGCTGCAAGCTACGGCGAGCCGGGTCGCGGGTCAAACGGAAGGGGAGGGCGTCGGCTGGATCCACCCTGGCCTCAATCGCGCTCACAGACCGAGCGCATCGCCCGGCTGGGGTTGAGGTTTAGGGCGCGGATCACACCCGCAAGTTCACCATCAGCCGCACCGGACTGGAGGTTCACGATCATCTCTCCTTCGAGGAGTGGTCGTCCCTCGCCCCGCTTCTCAACGAGGCGGCTCGCGGCGTGGCTTTCGTGATCGGCGACTGGCTTCTCTACGGCCTCGACCGCTTCGCCAAAAGCGAAAAGGGCGATCCCCGCCACACCACCTCCCGCGTCCGTTCCGAGGACTACGAGGCGGCCATCCATCTCACCGGTCTAGACCGGGCCACCCTGCAAACCTACGCCCACGTCTCCCGCAAAGTCCCCTCCTCGTTGCGCAACAAAGATCTCTCCTGGGAACACCACAAGATCGTGGCCAAGCTCCCGCCGGTTGATCAGCAATACTGGCTCAAGCTGGCCGCCCACCGCCTCGCGGACGGCCAACCGGTTTCCACGCGCCGCCTCCGTCGCTCGATCTCCTCGGGCCGCCTCCTCGACACCGAGGAGGTGAGCCTGCCCGAGAACGACAAAGGCATCGAGAACCACATCCCCTTCGTGAACAGGCTCGTCTCCTGGTGGTCGCGGATGCGGGACCAGGGCTGGACCGACGACGCCTCCTCCGAGCAACGGGCCGCACTCAAACGCGACCTCGAACCGATCGTCCGCATCTACCGCGAACTCTGAACCGGCAAACCCCGAACCCTCCATGGACCCGCTCCTCCCCGCCACCCCGGACACCCTTGACGAAGCGCTCAAGACCCAGGCCCTCGGTCACCTGCGCGAACTCCTCGACCTTCACTGGCGGGAAGCCTGGGACAGCGCCGACGAGGACGGCAAGTTCGACCTCGATCTCGTAATCGCCGATCACGCCGCGAGCCGTGACGAAGCCCTCAACTCGATGAGCCGCCGCTCGAGAGAGACCGCGCCCCAGTCGAGACGGCAAATTTCGGACACCCGGAGTCCGGCGAAGCCTGGGACGCTTTGAATCGCGTCCCGGAGGTGCGCAGGACTTGCGGCGTTGCTTCCCACTCGGAAATGAGGCACACTCGCGGGGTCAACCGGGTATGGATCACCGACCCGACCCTCGTTCATGTTCCTCCCGACTCTCGCGAAATCCCCGATTCAGGCTGCCCTGCTCTTTGGGATCGCTTTCCTGATCGTGACGCCGCTCGGGGGGATGCCCTCCGCCGCAATGAACCCGGACAAGCTCGAGGCGATCGACCGCGAGATCGAAGCGGCCATTTCAAGGGCCGAGATCCCCGGGGCGGTCCTGCGGATTGAGTCGAAGGGAGAAGTTTATGAAAAAGCCTACGGCAAACGGGTCGTCTCGCCCGGTTCCGAGGTGATGACAGTCGACACGATCTTCGACCTCGCCAGTCTCACCAAGGTGATGGCGACGACGCCCTCCATTCTGAAACTGCTTGAGGAAGGCCGCCTCTCCCTTGATGACCCGGTCGCGAAGTGGATTCCCGAATTTCTCGCCGGAGCCGTCCGGGCCGAAGCCGCCGAACCGAAACCAACCGCGAAGGACCGCGAGGGCATCACGATCCACCATCTCCTCACCCATCAGAGCGGCCTGCCTCCCGGGATCTATCTCAGCGAAGGCGACTTCTGGGGCCACGAAGAGGGCGTCCGCCGCGCGGCGATGGTGGGTCTGTTGGAGAAGCCCGGCACCCGCTTTCGCTACAGTGATGTGAATTTCATCCTCCTCGGCGAGATCGTGCGCCGCGTTTCGGGGGAGCGGATCGATGCCTTCGTGGAGGAGCGGTTATTTGCCCCGCTCGGCATGGCCGAGACCTGTTACCGCCCCGGTCCCGAGTCGCTGCACCGCGTTGCGCCAACCGTCGTGATCCCCGAATACGGACTGCTCCGCGGCCAGGTCCATGATCCCACCGCTCGCCGCATGGAGGGCATCGCGGGACATGCCGGGCTTTTCGGCACGGTTCGAGAGGTTGCGATCTACACGGGCTTTTTTCTGCAAGGGAAAGGGGCTGCTGGACCGAGCCCGCTCCATCCTGACACGATCACCCAAGCGACGACCAACCAGCTCCCCGCCGGCCTCGGTGTGGCGCGGGGAC
>NEUQ01000092.1 GCA_002288445.1 Verrucomicrobiia bacterium Tous-C2TDCM
TTTCTCCGCTCCACGGTTGCCAAACGCCGCGCACCCCTATTGATTCACCCCGCCCATGGCCAACGACTTCGCTTTCGAATCCCTCAACCACGCCCAGCGCGAAGCGGTCGCCGCCCAGGACGGGCCGGTGATGATCCTTGCGGGCGCGGGCACGGGCAAGACGCGCACGGTCACCTGCCGCATCGCCCACATGCTGGAGCGGAAAGTCCCCGCCTCCGAGATCCTCGCCGTTACTTTCACCAACAAGGCCGCCGCCGAGATGAAGGAACGCATCGGCGGCATGGTCTCGAAAAAGGCGGCGGGCGAAATGACCGTCTGCACCTTCCACTCGCTCTGCGTGCGCCTCCTGCGCGGAGGCATCGACCGGCTCGGCTACAAGAAGAATTTCTCCATCACCGCCTACTCGGATCAGGTCGGCATCATGAAACAGCTCCTCGTCCGCAAGGGCGGCACCGATGAGAAGGTGAAGGCCGAGACCGTTCTCTCGGAAATCTCCAAGGCGAAGAACAAGGGCATCGATGCCCAAGATCTCCAGGACGATTTTTTCGCGCAACTCGCCGTCGCCTACCAGAACGAGCTGCGCGCGCAGAACGCCGTCGATTTCGACGATCTCCTGGTTCTCGCCGAGCAGGTGCTGCGCGAGCACGACGATGTCCGCGAGCATTTCCGGAAACTTTATACTAGAGTCACCGTAGATGAGTTCCAGGATACGAACTCCCTCCAGATGCGTCTGCTCCAGCAGCTCGTGGGAACACCTTATCACGTCTGCGTCGTCGGCGATGACGACCAATCCATCTACGGCTGGCGCGGCGCGGAGGTGGCGAACATCCTCGAATTCGAGCGCTTTTTCCCCAATCCCAAGATCATCCGGCTGGAGGAAAACTACCGCTCCACCGAGGCCGTGCTCCACACCGCGAACTCCCTGATCAAACACAACCTCGGCCGCCGCGAGAAGATCCTCCGCTCCACGCGCGGCGCGGGCGAGAACGTCCGCATCGTTGCCATGCCCGGCGATGACGAGGAGGCGGATTTCATCGCCGACGAGATGGTCGGCGAAAAAACAGCCCACGGTCGCGAGTGGGAGGATTTCGCCATCCTGTTCCGCACCAACGGGCAATCCCGGAAACTCGAACTCGCTCTCCGCGACCGGAAAATCCCCTACCGCATGGTCGGCGCGCAGTCCTTCTACGACCGCCGCGAGATCCGCGATGTGCTCGCCTACACCTCCTTGCTAGTCGCCCCGGACAACGACGTCCCCCTGCTCCGCATCCTCAACGCTCCGAACCGCGGCATCGGCCAATCGTCCGCCGTTCTCGCTACCGATTGGAGCAGGGAAAAAGGCTACTCCGTCTGGCAGGCACTCTGTAATCCCTTTTTCACCACCACCATCGGCCCGAAGTCCCGCGCCGCCATCGAGGATTTCGTAGCCCTCATCTCATCCGCCAAGAACCGCATCGACATCGCCAAGGAAAATCCCGCCGACGTCCTCGGCGAGCTGCTCCGCGAAATCGAATACCTCCCTTGGATCGAGCGTAGCTGTAAGAACGACTCCGAGCGCCAGCAGCGCGGCGAGGCCATCAACTCCCTAATCGCCTCCCTCCGCGACCACATCGCCAAGGGCAAAAAACTCCAGTCCTTCCTCGACGACAGCGCCCTCGCCTCCGACCGCGAGGACGACGATCTGGAGAAAAAGAAAGGCGCCACCCTCATTACTCTCCACGCCTCCAAAGGCTTGGAATTTCCCATCGTCTATCTCGTCGGACTTGAGGAAGGTTTCCTCCCCCACAGCCGCTCGATCAGCGAAGGCACCAAAGACGAGGAGCGCCGCCTGCTCTACGTCGGCATCACCCGCGCCCAGGAATCCCTCACCCTCACCTATTGCACCACCCGGGTGAAATGGGGCCAGAAATCCGGTTGCCAGCCCTCCTCCTTCATCGGCGAACTCGACGACAAGCACATCGACCACACCACCTTCGACGAAATCCAGAACACCGAGATGTCAGGAGATGATCTCGATGATTTCTTCGCAAGCATGAACAATCTGTTCAAGGAGGATTGAGGACATGATTTTCGGCTGCTTGCCGATCTCCCACCCCCGAAAGCCGACCTTGTCACGGTCGCCTCCGCCGAGTAGCGTCCACGCAGGTTTCCCGGAAACCCCTCGCATTCAGGCGCTGGAGGACGGGATATCGCCACCTTCACAGCTTCCCACATGCGCGAACGAATCCTCGACCTTCTCCAACAGAATCCGGAGAAAACATTTTCCAAAATCCAGATCGCGAAAGCGCTCGAAATCCCCGCCGACCGCAACGGCGAGTTCGGCGGCGTTTTGGTAGATCTCACCGCCGCTAAGCTGATCGTCTGCGGTTCGAAAAAACTCTACTCCCTGCCAAAACCGCCGGAAGAGAAAAAGAAGCCGGAAGCCAAGGCGACCGCGAAGCCCGCCGCGAAAGGCTCGCTCACCGGCTCGATCAAGTTCCTGCCCAACGGCCACGCCTTTTTCTACCCGATCATCGGCGATGCGGAAAACGAGGCCAGCGGCATCGACTTCACCGTCCACTCCCGCATTTTCATCCCCCGCGACAAGACAGCTACCGCACTGGACGGCGATTCCGTCCGCATCGCGCCCTCCGCGCCCAGCCAGAAACCCCGCCAGCGCGGCCCGGTTCCCGACGACCAGGAAATGCGTGGTGAGGTGACCGAGGTGATCTCCCGCCGCTCCGGGCGCATCGTCGGCATTTTCCGTAAGAAAAACAAATTCGCCTGGGCGGAGACCGACGACAAGGCGCTCGAAGGCCGCATCAACATCACCGGCGACACCACCGCGGAGCCGGGGCAACTCGTCGTCGTCGATCTCGAAAGCTGGGAGAACCCGTCCACCGATCCCGTCGGGCGCGTGATCGAAGTGCTCGGCTGGCCCGGCGACGCGGGCGTTGACATCCTCTCCACCATCGCCCGCTACGGCCTGCGCACCTCCTTTCCCGAGGAAGTCCTTCGCGAAGCCCGCGCCGTGCCCGAGCAGCCCGATGAGGCGGAGATCGCCCGCCGCCGCGACCACCGCAGCAAGCTCGTCATCACCATCGACCCCGCCGATGCGAAGGATCACGACGACGCGATCTACATCGCGAAGACGAAGGCCGGCGGCTGGCTGTTAGAGGTGCACATCGCCGACGTTTCCCACTACATCAAGCCCGGTTCGCCGATGGACAAGGAAGCCGTCGAGCGCGGCAACTCCACCTACCTCGTCGACCGCGTGCTGCCCATGCTGCCCGTCGAGCTTTCCAACGGCATCTGCTCGCTGAAGCCTGATGTGGATCGCCTCACGAAATGTGCAATCATCGAGATTTCCAAGGACGGCCATATCCTCAACACGAAATTCGTCGATGCCGTAATCCACTCGCGCGCGAAGCTTTCCTACGAGCAGGCGCAGGCCATCCTCGATGGAAAAGGCGCGCCTGAAGGCTCCGATCCCACGCTGGTCGGTTCGGTGAAGGAGGCATGGAAAATGGCAGCACTGCTTCGGAAAAACCGCTTTGCAAACGGTGCGCTCGATCTGGAGATGACCGAGATCAAGATCAAGCTCGATGAGAACGGCCGCGCCTGCGAGGCGCACACCGTCGTCCACACGGAGTCCCACCAGCTTGTCGAGGAATGCATGCTCATCGCCAACCAATCCGTTGCGAAAATCCTGCGCGAGCGCTCGAAGCCTTCCATTTTCCGCATCCACGAGGATCCCGATCCATCCCGCCTGCTAGACTACACGGAGACCGCGAAACAATACGGCTACACGCCCGGCGACCTCACAAACCGCTCGCATATCCAGGCTTTGCTCGATGAATCGAAGGGCACCGCCGAGGAACACCAGATCAAGCTCGGCCTGCTGAAGTCGCTGAAACGCGCCGCCTACGCCGCCGATCCCCTCGGCCACTACGGCCTCGCGAAAACGGACTACACCCATTTCACCTCGCCGATCCGGCGCTACGCCGACCTCATCGTCCACCGCTCGCTCCAGCCGTTTCTGGAAAACCCGCCGAAGCATCCCGACCGCACGCCGCCGCTAGCGGACTTGCGCGACATCGCCCGCCACATTTCCGAGACCGAACGCACCTCCTCCGAGGCCGAATCCGAGACGAAACAGATCAAGTTGCTTGAGTATCTCGAACTCATCGCCTCGTCGGACTTGTCCAAGGATCACGGCGAGGAAACCACTTTCAACGGCGTCATCACCGACGTCCGCCCGATGGGCTTGATGGTCGAGATCCCCGACATGGGCGTCCGCGGCGTGGTGAAACGCGAGGATCTCCCCCGCTCCAGCAACTGGCGCTTCGAGCAGCACAACATGGCCTGGACGTCCTTCGACGGCCGCCGCCTCGCCCTCGGCATGAAGCTGCCGCTGCGCATCATCGCCATCGACAAGATCAAGCGCTTCGTCGATTTCGCCGTCGCCGGCGCACCCACCACCGAGGGAGTGAAACCCGGCAAAGGCTCACCCCGCCCGCCCGCGAAAGGTCATGCGAGTCATGCGAAGGGTTCCAAGAAACCCACTCCAAAACCCGCCGCGAAAACCGGCCCGCAGAAAAAACGCGGAGGTTCATCGCGCAGACGGAGGTAGCTTTTGACTGCGGCGATGTTTCGCCGCTTTCATTTTTTTAGCCCGCACATCCTTCAGCTCGCCGCCTTTCCCTACGTCCCGCTTAAGAATACAAAAGCGGCGATTCTCGCCGCACTCAAAAGGTTTCACCCCATGAAAACCCTCCTTCTCCTCCTCGCCCTCACCTCCCCTCTTCTCGCCGAGGGCAAGAAATTCACCCTCACCGCCCGCGCGTCGGAGATCGACCCAGGGACGAAGGAGCATCCGGAGATCGACTACGTTTTCGCTCGCAAGGGCAAACCCGCCGATAACCAACTCGCAATGGTCGATACCCGCGTGAAGCCCAGCGGCTACCTCGTCATCTGGCTGATGGAGCCGAAGCCGGAGCTTTTCAACCGCCTAAACTCCTACGGCCATCACGCAATGCAGGTCACCTATCCACGCGAGTGGTTTGCGAAAATGGACAAGCTCCGCAAGGAGGGCGACGACGACCATTTCTCCGGCATCCGCCTCGAAGCCGCGACCGGCGAGGATCACACCAAGCTCATCGACATCCCCAAGCCCGACGGCCTGATGGAGCGCTCCTATCAGTTCGTGAAATACCTCGATCAGAAGCACCCAAAGGGAAACTGGAAACAATTCCTCTCGCGCGACGGCAAGGGGCTCGATTGGGAAAAGGTCATCCTCTCCGGTGCCTCACACGGTTCCACCACCGCCGCACGACTCGCCAAGGAGATCAAGGTCGCCCGCGTGGTGATGCTTTCCGGCCCCCGCGACCAGACGGAGAAATGGCAGGGCTTGAAATCCGCCACTCCGCCCGAACGCTTCTTCGGTTTCACGCACACCGGGGATGCCGGTTGGCGAGGTCACCACTACTGCCGCTCATGGCTCATGCTCGACCTGCACAAGTTCGGCCCCATCGTGAACGTGGGTGAATCGAAGCCGCCCTACGGAAACACCCGCCGCCTGATTTCCACCGAGGCGTCCATCAAAGACCCACAGCGCGCCCACAGCGCCTCCACTCCCGGCGGCGCATCACCCAAGGGCACGGATGGAAAGTATCTCTACGAGGACGTTTGGAAATACCTCTTCACCCATCCCGTCGGCGACACAGGCACGGCTGTGAAACCGGAGGCACGCTGCCGCGAAGATTTCTGATCGTGGCTGGGACTTGCAGTCCCAGTCCCTCGCGGGGACATCCTGTCCCCGCCCATCGTCCTTGAAGTTTCCCACCACAGGCATGATGGTTCGCACATGGCCTACGATTCCTCCGCATCCGAACAATCCTTCTCGCTCCGCGGGCAGTTGCTGATCGCGTCGCCGAGCCTTGCCGACGGCACCTTCGACCACTCCGTGATCATCCTTTCCCAGCACACCGCCACCGACGGCGCCGCGGGAGCCATCATCAACCATAAGACGGAAACTACCGTCGGCGAGCTGCTGCCGGAGCCGGAGTTCAAGGCTCTGCGGAAACTCCCTGTCCATCACGGCGGCCCGCTCGCCACCGACGAACTGACCTTTTCCTCCTTCTCCTGGAGCGACACCGACGGCCTCCGCTACCGCCCGCGCATTTCCGCCGAGGCCGCCGCGAAGCTCGTCGGCATGCCCGGCCAGATCGTCCGCGCTTGCATCGGACATTCCGCATGGTCGCCCGGCCAGTTGGAAAACGAGCTGACCCGGAACACCTGGATCCCCCTGAAACCCGACCACACCCTGCTCTCCCGCCCCCACGACCTCTCCCTCTGGAACGAACTCCTCAAGGACATCTCCCCCTACCATCACCTCCTCTCCCAAGCCCCGCAGAATCCATTCCTGAACTAAACCTTAAATTTTAAACTTTAAACCCTAAAGCCTGTGCGGCTTCTCCACGACCTCTTCCACCGATCACTTCTCACTCCTCCCATGTCTTCTCTCACCTTCCATCCCATCAGCGAGGTCATCGCCGAAATCGCCGCCGGAAAACTCGTGATCGTCGCCGACGATCCGAACCGCGAGAACGAGGCCGACCTGATCGGGGCAGCCTCGCTTTGCACGAGCGAGATGGTGAACTTCATGGCCATCCACGGCCGCGGCCTGGTCTGCGCGCCCCTTTCCGCGGAGCGAGCCGAGGAACTCGACCTTCCCCAGATGACCCGCCGCAACCATGAGGGCATGAAAACCGCCTTCACCGTCTCGGTGGACGCCGCGAAGGGCATCACCACCGGCATCTCCGCCGCCGACCGCGCCCTCACGATCCGCCTCCTCGCCGATCCCGCAGCTCACGCCGAGGACTTGGTGAAACCCGGCCACATCTTCCCGCTCCAAGCCATGCCCGGCGGTGTCCTGCGCCGCGCCGGCCACACCGAGGCCGCCATCGATCTCGCCACCCTCGCCGGACTCCCGCCCGTCGGCGCGATCTGCGAGATCATGGGCGAGGACGGCACCATGGCCCGCGTCGGCGAACTCGGCGAATACCAGCAAAAGCACGGCCTCAAGGCCTGCACCATCGCCCAGCTCATCGAATACCGCCGCCGCTCCGAGAAATTCGTCAAGCGCGACCAGACCATCCTCATGCCCACCGAGTTCGGCGATTTCGACTGCCACCTCTACACCGTTTCCCTCGACGATTCCCACCACCTCGCCCTCACACGAGGCGAAATCGATCCCGAGAAACCGACCCTCGTCCGCGTCCATTCCGAGTGCCTCACCGGCGATGTGTTCCACTCCCAGCGCTGCGATTGCGGCCCGCAGCTCGCCGCCGCGATGCAACGCATTTCCGAGGAGGGCGGCGTGCTCCTCTACCTCCGCCAGGAAGGGCGCGGCATCGGCCTGCCCGCGAAAATCCACGCCTACAAGCTCCAGGAGCAGGGATTCGACACCATCGAGGCCAACGAAAAACTCGGCTTCGCCTCCGACCTCCGCGACTACGGCATGGGCGCCCAGATCCTCCACGACCTCGGCGTCCGCCGCATCAAGCTCCTCACCAACAACCCCAAAAAAGTCGTCGGACTCGAAGGCTACGGCCTCGAAATCACCGAGCAACTCCCCCTCTCCCTCCCCCCCAACATCCACAACCAGAAGTATCTGGATACGAAACGCACGCGGATGGGACACACTCTGTGAAGCTCGAAATCCTATTTTCTAAAGAAGAGTGCACCTTGGTGCTTCCCCATCTTCCTTGAAATTTGAGATTTGAATTTTGAATTTTCAGCCCTTGCCAAGTCCGCCGCGACCCCTTACCCAATGCGGCCACCATTATGCCTAGCGTCAATGTAATCAACCTCCGCAAGGGACATGCAGTCCGCCACAACAACGAGGTCTGCCTCGTCATCGAGCACGAGCTCAAGACCCCTCCGCGCATGGCGTCCTACGTGCAGATGTCGATCCGCAGCGTCGCCAGCAAGAAAGTTTCCAACCTCCGCCTCACCTCCAACGACTCGCTCGAAGGCGTCCATCTTGAGAAGATCGCGCACGAGTATTCCTACAAGGACACCGAGGGCTACCATTTTCTCCACCCGGAGACCTATGACGACATGGTCGTTTACGCGGATCTCATCGAAGGCGTGAAGGATTATCTCATCGAAGGGCAGGCCTACACCCTCATGATCGCGGACGGCCTGGTAGTCAGCATCGAACTGCCGCTGACCATGGTGATGACCGTCGCCGAATCCTCGGAAGGCGTTAAGGGCGACTCCGCCAACAACGTTTACAAACCCGCGATCATGGAAACCGGACTCAACGTCAACGTCCCGCTTTTCATCAATCAAGGCGAGCGCATCTCCGTGAAAACGGAGGACGGCTCCTACCAAGGCCGCTCGAACGACTGAGTTTCCTGATTTTCTGCGAGGATTTGACTTGACGGCTTGAAATCCCAAGCCATAATAAGTCCCCCGCTAACTAATTTTCATTATGGCACGTATTTGTAGTATCAGAGGTACCCGCGTCCGCTCCGGCGGCAGAATCCATCGCTCCGGCTTGGCTAAGAAAAAGGGCGGTATCGGTCGTCACGTCACCAAGGTGGTGAAGCGCACCATTTCGCCAAACCTCCAGACCAAGCGCATCTGGGTGCCCGAGCTGAACAAGTTCATGCGCATCAAGCTGAGCTGCCGCGCGTTGAAGACCATCAACAAGAACGGTGCCTTCGTGACGCTGAAAAAAGCGGGTCTCGTTAAGTAAAAGTAGGCAGCCATGCACGGCTTTTCCTACAAAAACGGCGAGCTGTTCTGCGAAGACGTTTCCCTGAAATCCCTCGCCGCCGAGCACGGCACTCCCCTCTACGTTTATTCGGCGGGGACGATCACCGACCATTTCACCCGCCTCGACAAGGCGATGGCGGGCGTCGATCACGAGGTCGCCTACGCGGTTAAGGCGAACTCGAATCTCTCCGTCCTGCGCCTGCTCGCCACCAAGGGCGCGGGCTTCGACATTGTCTCGGGCGGCGAACTTTTCCGCGTCATCAAGGCCGGCGGCGATCCCGCCCACTGCACCTTCGCCGGTGTCGGCAAGACCCGTGAAGAAATCATCTACGCCCTCGAACAGGGCATCTACTCTTTCAACGTCGAGAGTGAGGAAGAACTCCGCTACCTCAACGAGGTAGCCGGGGAACTCGGCAAAATCGCCCCCGCCGCCGTTCGCGTGAACCCCAACGTGGACGCGAAGACGCACAAATACATCTCCACCGGCAAAAGCGAGAACAAGTTCGGCGTCGATTTCACCGCCATCCCGGATCTCTACGCCCGCGCCGCCGCGGAACTCCCCCACATCCGCCTCCGCGGCTTGCAGATGCACATCGGCTCGCAACTCACCTCCATCGACCCGTTCATCGAGGCAGTGGAAAAGGTCATCCCGATGGTGACCGCGCTCAAGGTCAAGTATGGCATCGAGTTCTGGTCCATCGGCGGCGGCATCGGCATCGTCTATCAGGATTCCCTGAGTTCCGGCACGCCCGATTGGTGGTCTTCCAAGGACGCAAGCGAACGCCCGCTCACCATCGAGAAATACGGCCAGGAGCTCGTCCCCCGCATCAAGGACCTCGGCCTGAAAATCCTCCTGGAGCCAGGCCGCTACATCGTTGGCAACGCCGGCGTGCTCGTCACCCGTTGCCTCTACGAGAAAAAGGGTTCAGCCAAGACTTTCAAGATCGTCGATGCGGGCATGAACGACCTGATCCGCCCCGCCCTTTACGAAGGCCACCACGAGATCGTCCCGCTCACCGAGCCGACTTCTTCCGAGCTCACCAAGGTCGATGTGGTCGGCCCGATCTGCGAGAGCGGCGACTTTTTCTGCCAAGACAGGCCTCTCCCCGATTTCCAGCCCGGCGATGCCGTCGCGCTGATGTCCGCCGGAGCCTACGGTTTCGTGATGGCCTCGAACTACAACTCCCGCCCCCTCCCCGCCGAGATCCTGGTGGAAGGCAGCGACGCGACCCTGATCCGCAAGCGCCAGACGCTGGAGGATCTGGTCGAGGGCGAGTTGTAAGCGAACCTTGGACTGCGGCAGCCTGCTGCCGCTTTCCGCGAGGCAGCCTGCTGCGAGCGGCGGAGGGCTGGGAACGATCAATCCTTGCCATACCAATACCGTCCGGTTCGCAGCAGGCTGCGTAACCGAAAGCTACAGCAGTCTGTAGCAGTCCAAGGCCTAGGGCGGATCCGTCCTGCACAAAAATCAATCCCCTCAACGCTTGCGTCGCCCTGCTGGGTATTTTAGAAACATGAAACAAATTATGGCAGCGGGATACACGGAGGACGACATCAAGTCACTGGATTGGCGGCAACACATCCGGCTCAGGCCGGGGATGTATATCGGGAAACTCGGCGACGGTTCCTCGGCGGACGACGGGATCTACATCCTGCTCAAGGAGGCCGTGGACAACTCCATCGACGAGCACATCATGGGGCACGGCAAGGAGGTGCGGATCGAGATCGACGAGGAAGGCCGCGTGGAGGTTCGTGATTTCGGGCGCGGCATCCCGCTCGGGAAACTTTTCGACTGCGCGGCGCAGATCAACACCGGCGCGAAATACGACAGCGAGGCTTTCAAGAAATCCGTGGGCCTCAATGGCGTCGGCATCAAGGCGGTGAACGCGCTTTCCGATTTTTTCGAGATCCAATCCTGGCGCGAAGGGCAGACGAAAGCGCTGGAGTTCTCCAAGGGCGAGCTGACCGTGGACATGAAAAATCCGCGCAAGGACGACGGCCTCAACGGCACGCGCCTCGCCTTCGACATCGA
>NEUQ01000093.1 GCA_002288445.1 Verrucomicrobiia bacterium Tous-C2TDCM
GAGAGACTGCGCTCCACGCTCGCGGTGATCGCGGCGGGGGAGAAGTCGAAGGTCGAGCTCGTGCCGTCGAAATTTTCACCCGCTTTTGAAACAAGAACCCACTCGTCGCGACGCGATCCTAGGAGTTGCCCGAGGCGTTCCTCGCTCGTCCCGTAGGCGGGTGCAGTGTCGAGGAGGTTGATGCCTTCCTCGCGCGCGAGATCGAGCAGCGAAAGGATCGCCTCGTCGGTCGGCAGGTCGAAGGCGGTCGGGTATTTCACGCTCTGGTTGCGGCCGAACTTCACCGTGCCGAGACCGAGGGCGGAGACGGAGAGATCGGTGCCGTGAAGGGGACGGGAGTTCATGGAGAAAGGCGGGTTTGTCAGGGCAGGTCCCAGGGTGGTTTACCGAGCGGCGGATGCGGCAAAGTCAGGCATTGGCCGGACGCGCCCGATTGCCTCGCCGTCTCCCGCAAGACCTGTTCGGCGAGATCGGGAGTGAGGGCCAGTTTCGTCGGCCAGGCCACGAGCAGATTACCGATGCGACGGCAGTAGGCTCCGGGCGGACGGTCGCCGGTGCCCGTAAGTGGCTCGGCCCGGTCACCGCGCCAGGTGAACCACTCGGCACCGGTCAGATCGATCCAGGGCATCAGCTTGGCGAGAAGGGTCTGGGTGAAAGCGATTTGCTCGGCCTCCGAGCGCGCCACGCCTTCCTGCTCGGCGAGGTCGCCGCCGAGATACCAGACGGTGCGTCCGGCGGAGTCGACATGGGTCGTGGAGACGAGGGGGGGCTTCGGGCCCGTGCCGACACAGACCGAATAGAAATCGGGCAACCCCGCCTTCCGAACGATGACCTGATGGAGCGGACGGCGCTGCATTGCCGGCTCGGTGATCCCAAGAGTCGCGAGCAGTTCACCATTGCCCGCGCCGGCCGCGAGGAGGTAGGTGCCCGCGCGAACTTCGACGGTTTGTCCGTCTTCGCCGGTGAGGGCGATGGACTCGATTTGCCCGTCCGAGGTTTCCAGTTGGGCGCTTTCCCCCCATTCGACCAGATAGGTCTCATCGGCCACGCCCCGGGCGAGTTCGCGTAGCATGGAGACGGGATCGACGACGGGCTCGTCGATGCGGAAGAGACGGCCCTTGTAGTCGGGTGTATCAAAGACGGCCGGGTAATCCTCGCGGGGGATTGCGGCGGAGCGACCTCGCAGGGCCTTGCTCCCGAAGAAACTCACGACCTGGCTGACGACGTTCGGCAGACTCCACATCAGTTGGTGATCGCTGAGCAGTTTCGCGCTGCTGAGATCAACGGGACCTTCGCCGCGCATCGCCGCGAGCCAGCGCCCGGGCATCCCCGCGAGGGCCTCGGAGGAATCGGTGAGCTTGCCGCCGACGGCATACTTGAGTCCTCCGTGGATGACACCCTGAGCCGCGAGGGTCTGGCCCGACCCAAGTGGGGCGTTCGTCAGGACGAGGACGGATTGCCCGGCCGCTTTTAGCACATTCGCCGTCCACAAAGCCGCGACCCCGCCACCGAGGATGAGGGTGTCGCACTTCGCCTGTTGTGTCCCGCTCACGGCATTTCCAACCCGAAGAATTCGACCGGATTCTGGAAGCAGACGCGGCGCACCAGGTCGCCGACGAGTTCCATGTCGCGCGGGATCTCGCCGTTCTCGATGTCGGTGCCGATCAGATTGCAAAGGATGCGGCGGAAATACTCGTGACGCGTGAAGGAGAGGAAGCTGCGCGAGTCGGTCAACATGCCGTTGAACCGCGAGAGCAGGCTCGTGTTCGAGAAGGTGTTGATCTGCCACTCCATGCCCTCCTTGGTGTCCATAAACCACCAGGCCGTGCCGAGTTGGAGACGGCAGGGCGGATCGCCGGGCTTGGCCTCGAGGAAATTGCCGAGCATCGTGGCGAGGGCGTAGTTGTCCTTCGGATTGAGGTTGTAGAGCATCACCTTGGGGAGATGGCCACGCTGGTCGAGGGTGTTGAGGTAACGACGCACCGCGAAGGCGTGGTTCACGTCGGCCATCGAGTCGCAGCCGATGTCGCGGCCGAGTTTCTCGAAGAGGCGCTGGCTGTTGTTCCGCTCGGCTCCGATGTGGAGCTGCATGGTCCAACCGCGGGAGGCGTTCAGCTCGCCGAAGTAGAGCATCAGGTAGGCTCCGAAGGCCTCGGCCTCGGCCGCGTCGGCGGATTGGCCGCGACGCACCTTGTCGAAGATCGCGGTCGCCTGCTCCTTCGTACAATCAGCATCGAAGACGTGGTGCAGTCCGTGGTCGGAAAGGCGTCCACCGACTGAGTGGAAGAAATCGTGACGCGAGCGCAGGGCGTCCTGAAATCCGGCGAGACTTGCGCAATCGGTCCCACTGACTTCGGCGAGACGGTCCGCGTAGGCATTGAAGGTCTCGGCCTCGTGGACCCAGAGGGCGCGATCGGGCCGAAAGGTCGGGTAGACTCTTACGTCGAAATCCGGATCAGCGGCGATGGCCTGGTGGTGCTCGAGCGAGTCCGTCGGATCGTCGGTCGTGCAGAGGGCGCGCACCTTGCTCTGGACGAGAAGACCACGGCAGGAGTGCGAGGGTTTCGCGAGCGTCTCGAGCCCCTTTTCCCAGACGGTGTCAGCGGTCTTGGTCGAAAAAAGGCCGGGGAAGTCGAAGTATCGGGCCAGCTCAAGGTGGGTCCAGTGATAGAGCGCGTTGCGGAGGCAGTGGGGCACGGTTTCAGCCCACGCGTCGAACTTGTCGCGCGGCGAGGCCGATCCAGTGATGCGGTCCTCGGGGATGCCGTTGGCCCGCATTCCGCGCCATTTGTAATGGTCGCCCGCGAGCCAGATGTCGTAAAGGTTTTCGAAGACCCGGTCGGCCGCGATCTGGTCGGGTGGGAGGTGGTTGTGGAAATCGAGGATGGGCTCGTCCTTCGCGAAGTGGTGGTAGAGCTCGCGTGCCGCCATCGATTGCAGCATGAAATCGTCGTGAATGAAGGGGGTGGACATGACCCGGCAATTGTCGCGAAGGATGGCGCGAGAGCAAAGAGAAATCGAGCCCCGCGGGAGGACGATGGTATTCGACCGGAAGCCGGAGCTTTGGATCAATTCCGAGATCCAAAGTCGCCCAGACGGATCCCCCGGATCGAAAGGTCTTCGTCAAGGCTCGGCCAATGAAGGCCAGACCACGAATACCGACTCTCCTCCGTCTTTCTCGAACACGGGGGGCATGGCCGCGAAGTCCTCACCACCAAAGCACCGCACAAACCGCCATTAGCAGGCCGTAAGCGGCGCCGGCGAGGGCGCCGATCTTGTAGCGGTTCTCCTTCGCAAGGACCCAGTTGATCTGGTCTCGCATCAGGTAGGGCATGCCCACCCAAAACATGCCCTTCACCGCGATCACATACGCGAAGACGACGAGGAGAAGGCGCGACTGAGGCTCCTTGAGAAAGGCCGATTCCAGCATCGGGGCAGCGGCTAAGATCATGAGAAATCCGAGCGATCGCACCGCGAGGAACTCTTTCACGTAGATGATTACGCCGACGCAGATGCCGATGATGAACACCTGCACGGGCCGCTCAATCTTGAAGAACTCGCCTAGGTCCATACAGGACCAAAGCAGGTAGGCCCACGCGAAACCAATGATGACGAGGACGGTGCCGATCCTCTCGTTGCGGGGCAGGGCCTTCAGCCAAGGCTTCACGATCGCAGGTTTCAGCAGAACGAAGACATGGGAGGCGACGAGCCATAGCCCGACGAGGATCCCCATGAGTTTCAAGGGGAGGCCCGGCTCGTAGAGCGTGTTGTAAAGCGCCTGCATGTCGAAAAGACGCTCAGATTCGGACCGAATCGCTCATTTGCAAGGCCGAAGGCGGCCCTGCCAAAGAGGCGCCGTCTTCGTGCATCACGGGATCACCGTAGAGAGTATAGCCCGTGCTCTCTTGAATACGGACGTTGAAGAGATGCCCGGCCATGCGCCGCGGGTCTCCATCAAAAATGACGATGCGGTTTGTCCGGGTCCTGCCGGTGAGGCGAGCGGCGTTGTAACGGCTCGGTCCTTCGCAGAGCACTTCCTGGACTGTGCCGACCTGTTCGTGGTGCTTGCGTTCGACAATGGAATCAACGAGCGCGAGGAGATCCTGATTGCGCTCTTCCTTGATGCGCTCGGGCAACTGGTCGGGAAGGTTCGCTGCCGGGGTGTCTTTGCGGGGCGAATAGCGGAAAACAAAGGCTTGGTCGAACTGAACGAGCTCGACCGCTCTCTTCGTCTCGAGATAATCCTCCTCGGTTTCTCCGGGGAATCCGACAATGATGTCCGTGGAAATGGCGATGCCGGGGCGGGCTTCTTTCATTCGCGCGCAGATCTCGAGGAATTTGGCGGCTTTGTAAGGACGGTGCATCGCCCGGAGGATTCGATCCGAGCCGGACTGCATCGGGAAATGGACGTGGTCGACGAGCTTTGGCAGGTAGGTAAAGGCCTCGATCACATCCTCCTTGTAGCCGATGGGGTGGGGGGAGGTGAAACGGATGCGGTGGAGCCCTTCGATCTCGTGCACCGCCTCGAGGAGCTGGACGAAGGGGCTCTTGCCGTCGATTTTGGGAAACTCGTGACGGCCGTAGAGATTCACGATCTGCCCTAACAAGGTCACCTCGCGCACGCCGCGATCGACGAGACGGCGGCATTCTTCGACGATGTCCGAGATGGGGCGTCCGCGCTCCGGTCCGCGGGTGTAGGGCACGATGCAGAAAGTGCACTTCATGTTGCAGCCCTGCATGATGCTGACGAATTCGCTCACCCCGTGCTCCTTGGTGAGGTGATCACGGATCGTGTTCTGGGAATCCTTTTCCTCTCCGATATCCACGATTGGAACCCGCAGGTCATCCATCTGCGCCTCGTCTTTGGCACGCATCAGCTCGACGCAGTGATCGACGACGCGATGGTATTTTTGGGTTCCAACGACGAGGTCGAGGTGGGGAACCTCTTCAAAGAGTTGTTCGCCGCGGCTCTGGGCCATGCACCCCATCATGCCGAAGACCAAGTTGGGCCTCGTTTTCCGGTGCTTGCCGAGCTGCCTCATGTTTCCGAGCGCTTTTTGCTCGGCTTGATCTCTCACTGAGCACGAGTTCAAGAGCACCACATCGGCTTCGTCCGCCTGAGTCGTGACCGTGAAGCCGCGGTCGACAAACATTTGCGCGACCTGCTCGGAGTCCCGCTCGTTCATCTGGCAACCAAAGGTTCTAAGATAGACTTTCGGCATCGGGAAAAAGGAAAGGGGTTAAACTAGCGGGGAAACCGCCGGAGACAAGCTCGGGTTGGGGCAGCCGAATCGACGGGCGAAGGATGGACAAACGGGACTCGCAGCGGTCGTGGCGTGGCGAGTCAACGTGATCGACCGATGGATTGCAATGCGGCGTTTGGTTGATTGGCAATAAAAGCAATGGTTTTCAGAAATTAAATAACATCCTTGGCGCTTTTATGGAGCTTTTATCGATTGAGGTTGATTTGTTTGCAACTTTTTGAAACTCTCGAACAGTTCAAGCGCACCCCAGCATTTCATGAGAAAAAACGCCCTATTCGTCCTGTTGTTGGCTTCCCTCTGCCTGCTCTTCACCGCCGACTCCCATGCCGCCAGAGTCGCCACCCTCAGCGGCTCGATTTATCACGACACCAATGGCGACAACTTCAAGAACCGCGAAGAGAGGTCGGGCGGGTCTGCGATCATTTGGCTCTATCGCGTCCTTCCCAACGGGGCGGTGCAGCGAGTCCGTCAGGTTTACACTGACACGCGCGGGGGTTACAAGATCAACAACGTGAAATACGGCAGCTATTTCCTCTCCTTGTATTTCATCACCGGAGGCGGCACCCCGATTCGCACGGCCAACTTCTCCATCAATTCCACCGCGCCCAAGCGCTACATCCCCATCGTCACGAGCGCGACCTTGCTCTCCAATCCTCTCTACGCCGCCGCTTACACGGCTACGTCGACCCCTGACCGATTGGCAAAGGGACCGGATGGACCGACGACCCCCTACACTCCCTGAGCCCTCGGTCTTCGGTCTTCGGTCTTCGGTCTTCGGTCTTCGGTCTTCGGTCTTCGGTCTCTGAGCAGGGCATTTTCCCAGAGGTGACGCCTCTCCTGCCGTGATCTTGGAAGCAGGCGTAGGATTTCGGTCTTGGCAACTCGGGAGGGCTATCCGGTCGGACCCTTGCCATTGATGGTAGAGTCGGAAGGTTTCTTCTCTGCCCTTCTCCGCGACTTCTTCCGGATTGCCTGTCCGGGGCTGCTCCAAGCCACGGCGAGGTAGAAAACCACCAGCCATTGGAGGGCCGGAATTTGCAGCGGGAAATCCGCGAGAGAGTGGATCAGCACGAGCAGGAGGGCGAGGAAAGCCGCTCCTGCGCTCAATTCCGGGCGCTTTTGGCGGCTCGCTTCAGAGAGGCGACGCCAGAGGAGGAACATGGCTCCGCCAAAAAGTACTGCCCACGCGGAAAAGCCGATCCAGCCCCATTCGATGAGGGTCTGGAACCAGTCTTGGTGGGCCTGTTCCCAGTAGCCTACCAGCCCCTCGATTTGATTTTGGTAGGGTGGAAAGGCATAGCGGAAGGTGCCCGCTCCGCTGCCGTAGAGTCCGGTGTCCTCAATCGCGAGAAGGCAGGCTCTTTGCGCGTCGAGCCGACCTTGGAGCGTTTGTCCCTCGGTGACGAGTTCTCTCCATTTCGAAACCTTGAGCACCAGACCTGGCAGAACCGCGATCACCGTGAGGATGGAGAGGAATCCTGACAGCACGAAAAGGCCAGCCCGTGAGGTGGTTGCCACGAAGAGCTCCCTCCGGAAGAGCCAGCCCGCAACCACCAGGCCGAAGGGGGCCATGAGTAGACCGGCCTTCGATGAGTTGACGAAAATGGCTCCGAAAACCACGAGGAAGACACACAGATCAAGCGAAGAGAGAAGGCTGCCGGGGCGCACGAGCCGGCTTCGGATCCAAACCGCGAGTGCGGCCGGCCAGCTGAGGTTGAGAAACGACGCGGCGTTGCCATGATACCGAAAGGCGGCAAAGAAGTTTTCTTCGTAGGGATGTCGGATCCCCCAGAGCATCGTGTCAGTTCCAACCGACTTCTGGTTGATCCCCAGCAGGGCGATGGTGAGACCGGCGAGCGCCACGACTCTAAAAAGGAACCACCGTACAGACGATTTCGAGAGTCCGTCGCGGAGGACGAGGCCCCCGAGGAGCAGGGCGAGGAGGTGAAGCAAGACCCAGCCGCTCGTTTTCGCGTCGACGGTTCCCGGTAGCCACGGAAGATGATCCTCGCGAGGCTCGGCGTCGAAAGTGTAGGGGTTCACGATCGATTGCGGGTTGATCCATTGCATCGTCCCGAGAAGGATGAGCAACGCCAGCACGGAGGCGAGCACCGGAGAAACCTTTGGAATCCGACGCTCGAGGATGAGGACGCATACCCAGAGCAGGAAGGCGTGAGCAAGCAGCCAATCGATCACCGTGCGGGTCCAGAAAGTCGTGCCGCCAAAGGCCAGCGGCGCGTAAATGAAGACGGCGGAAATTGGCAGAAGCGCGGCCAGCCATCGCCATGGAGGGAGATTCTCGCTCGGCAATCTCATCAGGGATCGGGCGCATCCTCGAAAGAGCGCACGATCCATTCTCGCACCGAACCAACGGGTTGCGAACCATTTCCACCGGCGTCGATGCGAACTCCGCGGCGAGCAGGGGATGCTGTGTTGCTGGCTCGGGGCGACGGCATCGCTCGCGTTGCGTTCCTTTCAAACCTGCGGTCGGTCGATCTTGGTTGCGGCAGCGTGTCGGAAATCCGGTTTCCGATGCAGCCTGATGGAATCTTGCCGAAACGAGTTGTTGGCCTGCAGCACAGGGGAAAGGGCCTGTCTCGCGAAAGATTTTCATGCCATCGCCGGGCCTGAAATCATCGGTTCTTCGACTCGAGCCCTTCTCCGTTGGGCGAGGATTGCCAGACCCGAAGCAAGCCCTTGAGCAGGAGCAAAACCGGACAACGAAGCCAGCAGCGAATTGGCCGATAATAGCGCGATCGCGCAATAGTTTTGGATGGCTTTATTTTTCCGAAGCGATGTAATCACAGTCTTAAGTCGCATCCCTTAAATCTCCCTCAAAACTGAATCATGAAACTCCCGAGCTTCTCCCTCATGCTCCCTGGTTCTTCCCGGGCCAACTTCCCGGCCATGTCGCTGGCGGCCTTGGTTTTAGGGATGGTTTCCGCGGTTTCGGCGACGCCAGTGGTGACGAATCCGACTCTTTCTTTTGTGAGCACGACGGAAGCGGATGTCAGCGCCACCGTCACGGACCTTGGCGGTGGTAGGTCCTTGGAGCGAGGCTTCGTCTACGCGGCCGCCGCGACCAACCCGGATCCCCTCCTTGGCGGAGCGGGAGTTCTGAAGGCCCTGAAACTGGGACGCGTGGGAAGCTTCACCGCGACCATCCTCAATCTCTCTCCGGAGACGACTTACGCCGTCAAGTCGTTCATCCGCACGGATCTCGCCACCGCCTACTCGAGTGTCCTCTTCTTCACTACCGACACGACCGTTAGCTTCAACTCGGGTATTGGAACGGTCGTTAACCGATCCATCACTGCGGGTGAGACCCAGGGTTTCGATCTGCATCTTCCAGATTCCAGCACGGTTTCCTTTCAAGGGTCCGGAGCCTCCGGTTCGCTGACTTGGGAGCTCCTCGATGTGCTCGGCACGGTGGTCGGCACGGGATCTGGCGATGTCAGTTTCACGGGTGCCCTTGAGTGGGGTGATTACCAGCTTCGCGTCTCCAATCTCGGGGTCACTTCGGAAACTTTTTCCCTCAATTTGGACATCTCTACCCCCGCGGCACCCGTTCCAGACATTTCCGTTGGTCTCGATGCGACCGCGCCTTTCGGTCAAGACATCTACGGACCGCCCTCACCGGACCAGTTCGTCCTCGCCACGACCACCCTGGCGAACGCGAGGGACTTCTTTTTTCTCGTCGACAATGACGGCCCGCTTCCGGATTCGATGCGGATCTCCGCCTCCGCTCCGAACAATCTCTTCAAGGTGAGTTACTTCATCGCCGGAAAGAATCAGACCGCTGCGGCGATCGCAGGGATCGCGAATACCGTCCAGATAGGTCCTGATGATGCTCCGGTTTCGGTTCGCGCGAAAATCTCCCCCGACAAAACAAATACGAGAATCCGTGACTCGGAGATTGTTGGCGGACGCCGTCGCACCATCTATGGCAGTGAATCGTTTTTCGGAACGATGAGGGCGACCTCAAACTCCGACTACACGATTTCGGATTCGGCGACCTTCCAGCTGGACACCCTGCCGTGATTCCGGGTTCGCTTCCCGCCGCCGTCTTTGGGCTTTCTGGAGGCTCTTCTAAGGCGGTCTTAGGGACTTTGGTTTGACGCTTTTCGTGGCAAATCGGGTTTGTTTCCTCGGCGACAGTGGTTTACTCGGGGGGTAATTTCACCCGACCCACAAGCTTTGGGTCTACAAGTGAGAGCCGCAATCAAGGCCGGGTTAGACCCTGCGGCTTGGGATTTCCCGCCCCTGACGGCCATCGACTTGCCGCAAAAAAAAAGCCCCGCCGTTTCCGGCGGGGCGGGTCCAATCGCTCGGCAGGACCGAGTGAAGTTTGGCCTCAGGCCTTGTTCTGATTGTCCTCGGGGAAGGTCGTGTCCTGCGTTTCCGGCACCCCGGGAACGCGAAGCGGGGCGATCGGCATCTTGCCGTTCATATCGATCACGTCAGGGACGAGTTTTTGCTCGGCCTGCCACATGTCTTCCCAGGTGATACGTTTGCCTGAGTAGCAGGCGGTGCGGCCCAGGATCGCAAGGGTGGTGGAGTGGCCGATCCAGGCGGCGTCGTCCTTGCGATTTCCCGATCGAATCGCGGCGAAGAACTCCTCGTGTTCGAGGTCATACATGCTCTTCGGGGTGCGGGGTTTGCGCCAGTTCCAGGCGTTTTCACCGAGAATCTCGGCCGAGCTCGTGCCAAATTTCGCGATGCCCTTCGTGCCGTAGTAAGTGTCGCCGGTGAAGTTGTAGGAATCGAGATACTGGCGCCATTCCACGTGGGCGTGGGCGTTGTTCGCGTATTCGTAGGTGATGCTGAAGTGATCGTAGATCGTGCCCTCATTGTTGGGGCGGGTCCGGCCGCCGGTGCCGAAGGCGGCGATGGGATCGGCATCCTTGAAGGCCCACGCGACGCGGTCGACGTTGTGGCAGCCTTGCTCGACGATGCCGTCACCGCTTAGCCAGGGGAAGTTATACCAGTTGGAGATCTGCCACTCCGTATCGCTCATTCCGTCGGGACGGCTCGAGGCTTCGGGCATGGCCTTCACCGGGCCCGCGTTGTAGATCGAGTGGACGCTGACGATGTCGCCGATGGCGCCGTCGTGAAGCCGCTCGAAGAGGGCGCGGCCCTGTTCGCTGTAGCGGTAACAGAATCCGCAGAGCACCGAGATTCCCTTGGACTCCGCCACCTTGGCCGTCTCGAGGAAGTCCTTCACCCCGGCGATGTCCGTGGCGCAGGGTTTTTCGACAAAGGCGTGGATGCCCGCATCAACTGCAGCCTTGAAATGGGTGGGACGGAAGCCCGGAGGCGTCGTGAGCAGGATCACGTCAACTCCCGAATCGATCACCTTTTTGTAGGAATCGATTCCGTCGAAAATGCGTCCGTCGAGGCCCTCGGCGAGTTTGTCTTTCGCGATCGGAGACTTGCGCATCATCTCGAGCTTCTTCTCGGCTTCGACGCGGTAGAGGTCGCCCATCGCGAAGAGCTCCACATTGTCGTCC
>NEUQ01000094.1 GCA_002288445.1 Verrucomicrobiia bacterium Tous-C2TDCM
CTCCAGCTCCAGCTCCAGCAGCTCCAGCGACCCAGACCCCCGTTTCTCTTCCCGCCTCGCAGGAGGTGGATCAGTCCGTCGCGACTGCCGTTGAGTCCCTCAAGCCAGCCACGCCGGCCGAAAACGCCTCGGCCGAAGCCGCAGCCGAGAAAGCCGTCGGCATCTCCTCAAACTGGGTCTTCCTCCTCGGTCTGGGACTCCTTTCGCTCTTCGTGGTTTATTTTGCGGCCGAGTCCGCCCGCCGCAAGCGCATCATCGGCACGATCCTCTCGGTCTCGGTGGCGGCACTCTGCGTCTGGCTCTATCAGGGTCTCGGCATGGAAAAAGGCATCGAACTTCAGGGAGGCATTTCCATGGAGATCCGCATTCAGCCCAAGGAGGGTCAGGAAGTCTCTTCCGATGCTCAGCAGCAGGCGATCGGCGTGCTTACGAAACGCCTCAACGACCTCGGCACTGCCGACGTCCTTATTGCTCCGTCCGGCACCGATGGCATCTTTCTTCAGGTCCCCGGTGTCGGAGCCGAGAAGCTGAAGGAGATCCAGAACACTCTGGAAAAAGTAGCAGAACTCTCCTTCTCCATTCTTCATCCCCAGAGCCAGTTCCTCGCGCAGCAGGTCGCCAACGGCGCCGAGGTGGTCCCCGGCTACGAAGCCCTGACCTACGCCGAGGAGAAAGACAAGGATGGCAAGGTCCTCCCGACCCGCTACGGACTTGTGAAGATCAAACGCGACATGGGAGGGGACAAGGTCGCCAGCGCCGGCTACTTCTACGGCGACAAGGGGGACTCCATCAGCGTCTCCTTTACCGGCGGCGGTTCGAAGATCATGGGTCCGCTGACGATGGAAAATCAGGGACAACCCCTCGCCATCATCCTCGATAATGTCATTCTTTCCTCACCCGTCATCCAAGAACCCTTCTCCGACGGGTGCTCCATCACGGGCAGCTTCACCCAAGCCGAGGCCCTTGTCCTCGCCTCCGCCCTCGAGAATCCCCTCGGCAACCCCATCGAAATCGAATTTTCCAATTACATCTCCCCGACCATGGGCGAGACCGCCGTCCGGCAGGGCATCCTCTCGGGGGTCTGGGGACTCGGCATCGTCCTTGTCTTCATGGTGATCTACTATCGCTTCGCCGGCCTTGTTGCCGTCATCGGTCTCGGATCCTGTCTTGCCATCATCTTCGGCACGATGGCGCTCTTCCAGTTCACCCTCACTCTGCCTGGCATCGCTGGCATCATCCTCACCATCGGCATGGCCGTGGACGCCAATGTCCTGATCTACGAACGCCTCCGCGAGGAAATGGCCGCCGGCAAATCCCTCAAGACCGCCATCGAGGCCGCTTACGAGCGCGCCTTCTCGGCGATTATGGACTCAAACCTTACCTCGCTCTGCACCGCGATCATTCTCTACTACGTTGCCGACGGCACCGTGAAAGGCTTCGCCGTGACTCTCGTCATCGGGATTTTCGCTACCCTATTCGCCGCCCTCATCGTGACCCGGGTGTGTTTCACTTGGGTGATGGACGCGAAGTTTTTCACCAAGCTCTCCTTCCTGAATTTCATTCCCAAGCGTCAGTTCGACTTCCTCAGCGTGGGTCGTCCCTGGATCATCGGCTCAAGCGTCATGGTCCTCCTCTCCATCCTCGCCGTCGCCGTCATGGATCCTCGCGGCGTCGAGCTGAAAGGTGGCGATGCCATCACCATCCGCACCGAAGACAAATCCATCACGAAAGAGCGTGTCATCGAGTCGATTGAGAAGCTCGACCTCGGTGCCGAGCCCATCGTCCAAGAGCAGCGTGCCGTGGGTGACGACGGCGAATTTTTCCTCGTCCGCTCGCCCGACAACACCGCCGCCCAGATCCAAGCGGCCTTGGAAAAAGATCTCGGCATCAAAGTCGATGACACCACCGTCAGCTCGGTGGGCTCGGCCGTCGGCAAGTCGATGCTCTGGACCTCGGCCCTCGCACTGGTCCTCGGGATCATTGCCATTCTCATCTACGTCACGATCCGCTACGAATTCGCCTTCGCCCTTGGGGCGATCGCGGCCCTCGTCCACGACGTCATCGTCGCCCTCGGTGTCGCTACCCTCCTCGGGCAGGAGCTGAACCTCATCGTCGTCGGCGCCCTCCTTACCATCGCCGGTTATTCGATCAACGACACCATCGTCATCTTTGACCGGGTTCGGGAAGGTCTCCAAACCAAGCGTGGCGAGGTGAAGGATATCATGAATTATTCGCTGAACCAGACCCTCGGACGCACCATCCTGACGAGCGCCACGGTGCTCTTTACCGTGATCGTGCTCCTCCTCTTCGGGGGCCCCGGTCTGCGAGGATTCTCCGTCGTCCTCCTGATCGGGATGATCGCCGGGGTTTACTCCACCCTTTTCATCGCCTCTCCGATCGTGTTGTGGTGGGCGAACCGCTCTGGCACCAACCTCCGTCGCGCCGTGCTCGACACCGAGCAGTCGAAGATCGAGGGAGTCACTCCGGCACAGGCGTGAGGAAGGGGAGCGGCGGCAAGCCGCCTTCCAAGCTCCCAATCAGTGGTTTGCGTTGGCAACGTTCCATTCAAGAACGCCGTCAGCCCCGCCGCTAGGAGAGCCTTCGCCAAACGGATGCCTCGCAAAACACCATCGGGATCATTGCAGTGGATTCCTTCGGCACCGTCGCGACGCCGAAGCGGGTGACGGCCTTGCCTACCCATCCTCGATGGGTGCTTCGACTGTTGAGCGGAAGCAGGAGGTGAACAAAAGTTTACCCCACGATCCCGCGAGACTTCCCCTCTCCCTCTCCACGACTCCGCACAGGCGGTATGCCTGTGCCTCCCCCGGCGGGACATTGGAACGGCTCACTCCCACTCGATGCTTGCCGGAGGCTTGGTCGAAATGTCGTAGAGGACGCGGTTGATGCCGGGCACTTCGTTGAGGATGCGGTTCGAGGCTTCGGCGAGAAGTTCGTAGGGCAGGTGCACCCATTCGGCGGTCATGGCGTCTTCGCTGGTGACGGCACGGAGGCTGAGGGCGTATTCGTAGCTGCGTTCGTCGCCTTTCACCCCCACGGTTTTCACGGGGATGATGGCGGCGTAAGCCTGCCAGACGCTGTCATACCAGTGGCGCTGGCGAAGAATGTCGATGTAGATCTTGTCGGCCTTGCGGATAATCTCGAGTTTCTCGGGGGTAACTTCGCCGGGACAGCGCACCGCAAGACCTGGGCCCGGGAAAGGATGACGCCCCACGACGCGTTCGGGCAATCCGAGGACGCGACCGAGCTCACGGACCTCGTCCTTGAAGAGGGCATCGAGCGGCTCGATGACGCGACCCGCCTTCTTGAGTTCCATGATGCGATCGACGCGATTGTGATGCGTCTTGATCGTCGAGGCGATGGAGCCGCTCGTGGCGCTCTCGATCACGTCGGGATACAGGGTGCCTTGGGCGAGCAGCTCGACGTCGTCTCCCACGGCGTCGAAGAAGACATCGACAAAGAGACGCCCGATGATGCGGCGCTTTTCCTCAGGGTCGGCCACTCCCTTCAGCGCAGTGAGAAAACGCTCGGAGGCGTCGATTGTCTCGATCGCAATGCCGACCTCGGCAAAGAGCGACTGCACCTCGGCGGCCTCATTTTCACGGAGCAATCCGGTATCGACGAAGATGTTCCGCGTATCGACCCCGGCCTCGTGGATAAGGGCGGCGAGCACGGAGGAATCCACTCCACCGGAGACGCCGCAGACAACCTTGCGACCCGCCACCTCGGCCCGGACGCGTTCGACAAGTTCGTCCTTGAACGAGGCGATTTTGAATGTCGGCAGATCTTTGGCGAGAGCGAGAAAGTTCTTGAGAATGTCCACTCCTTCCTTGGTGTGGGAGACCTCGGGGTGGAACTGAATCCCGAAGAAGCGCTCGTTCCATTTCAGGGCGACGGGCACACCGTCGAGATTTCGACCGGTCACGGCGCAGCCCTCGGGGAGGACGCTGACGGTGTCGGAATGGCTCATCCAGATCTGGGAATGACCCTGGAGTCCATCGAAGAGACTGTCGACCCCGGCCTCGATCATGAGGGTGGCGGGACCATATTCACGGGTGTTCCCAGGCGCGACCTCACCGCCGAACTTGCGGTTCAGCAACTGCATCCCATAGCAGACGCCAAGCACCGGGACGCCCAGCTCGACGAGGTAGTCGAAATCAATGTCCGGGGCACCGGGCTCGCGGGTGGAGCGCGGGCCTCCCGAGAGGATCACCGCGGCGGGCGATCCGGTTTCGCGCAATTCCTCGGGCTGATAAAGCTTCGAAAAGTATCCAAGTTCACGAATCCGGCGCACGATGAGCTGGGTATATTGAGAGCCAAAATCGATGACGGCGATGGGATGGTCCATGGGGAGAAGCGGCCTGCAGCAGCGGTAAAAGGTGGAAAGTAGAAGCGGCGTCCCGCCGCTTTCGCGGAGTGGGAGTAATGGAGTCGGGGAGTGGTGGAGACGGGAAAAAGATGAACCCTGCGATCAGGGCCGGACGATCCGCGGACGAGGAAGGTTCAGCTCGCGGGCTGGTAGTTCACCGGTTCTTCGGTGATGGTGATGTCGTGAGCGTGGCTTTCGCGAAGACCGCCACTGGTGATCCTCACGAAAGTGGCCCGATCGCGAAGCTCTTTGAGGTTTCCAGCACCGACGTAGCCCATGCCGCTGCGAAGACCGCCAAGAAGTTGGAAAATGGTGTCGGCGAGCGGACCGCGATACGGCACACGTCCCTCCACGCCTTCGGCGACGAGTTAACCGGAAGAGTTCTGACCATATCGGTCGCCTGATCCCTTCCTCATTGCCTTGAGCGATCCCATGCCGCGATACTCCTTCCAAGTGCGGCCTTGATAGTGCACGGTCTCGCCGGGACTTTCGCGGCATCCGGCGAGGAGCGAGCCAAGCATGACAAGGTCGGCCCCTGCCGCCATCGCCTTGACGAGGTCGCCCGAGAAGCGGATCCCACCGTCGGCGATGAGCGGCACCCCCTTGGCCCGGCAGACCGCTGCGACATTTTGGATCGCGCTGAACTGAGGAGTGCCGACCCCGGCGATGACCCGGGTCGTGCAGATTGAACCAGGACCGACCCCGACCTTCACGGCAGCGACGCCGGCGGAGATGAGATCGCGCGCTCCCTCGGCGGTAACGACATTGCCCGCAACGACGGGAGTGGAGAATTCCCCGCGAAGGCGCTCGACAACGGAGATCACCCGCTCGGTGTGACCCGTCGCCGCATCGATGAAGACCGCGTCGGCCCCGGCTTCGATGACGCCGCGGGCGCGCTCGAAATAATCCTCTCCCACCCCGATGGCGGCTCCGACACGGAGGCGCCCGAGGCTGTCCTTGGCGGAATTCAAATAGCGGTCGCGCTTTTCAATATCCTGCGCCGTGATCAATCCCGCAAGCCGGCCGTCGGCATCGATGAGGGGCAGCTTCTCAATGCGATTCTGGTAAAGGAGGCGGTGGGCATCCTCGAGTCTCGTATCGACCGGCGCGGTGATGAGGCGATCGCGCGGGGTCATCACCGAGGAGACTGTTGCCGAATCATCCTCGATGTACCAAATGTCGCGGCTCGTGACCATTCCGACGAGGATTCCCTTCTCATCGACGACGGGGAACCCGTTGACACCCTTTTCGCGCATGATCTCCTGGAGTCGGGCGAGGGTGACGTCGGCCCGGGTCGTGAATGGATCGGCGATGACGGTGTTCTCCGACCGCTTCACCTTGGCAACCATGTCGGCCTGTTCACCGATCGGCATGTTTCGGTGAATCACCCCGAGTCCGCCTTCCCTCGCAAGAGCGATGGCAAGACCGTCCTCGGTAACGGTGTCCATTGCCGAGGAAATGATGGGAATGTTCAGCGGGATCCCGTCCGCAAGCTCGGTGGAAACATCCACCTCCGCTGGGAGCACCCCGCTGCGTTGCGGGACCAAAAGAACGTCGTCGAAGCTTAGACCGAGAGGCAGATCACCCATAGATAACCTTTGGTAGGGAGGTCCGTCCGGTCAAGCAAAAGTTTTAGGCAACGGCTGCCCCTCCTTGGAATTTTTGGACCTCCCAAGGAGCTGGGAAAATCGTCTGCCGGTCAGGATCGCGGCGTGTATTTGGTCGTCATGAGGACGAGATCTTTCTCCCCATCCGTCAGGGATTCGGCGGAAAAGAACACCGTCGCTTTGGCTTTTTTGCTCTTCTTTTTCGGTTTCAGGCGGATTTCGTAGTCCTCTTCCGCTCCGGCCTCAAGCTCTTCGCTCAAGTGAAGCCCGCTCAGCACGGAAGCCGTGATGTTCGCTCCGGCACCGGTATAATAACCGAGCCTGAACTTGGGAGCGCTTGAACTACCCCGGAGGACAAAGGCATCGACTCCATTGCCGTCATTGGCGATCCCGAGGTGATAGAACATCTTTCGAGAGGTGGTCTTCACCGTCACGCTTTGCGAAGCACCGGTGGAATCGAGGAGGTTTTCACCGATGCGCGCGCCGGAGTCGGGGATGATGGAAACATCAGGCTGGCTACGTCGAACCGAGAAAAACAAGACGCGCCCGTTGTCCCGGTCGCCGACGATGAGCCGCCCCGCGTTGTCGAGGCCGACCCCTCCTGGGAATTTGAATTCAGAGTCACTCAAACCTGAATCGTTCGAGACAAAATCCCTCTGCCCATAAACCGCATCGGCGGGCGCTTCTCCGGAAAGCGAAGCGGCGTTCCTGAAGACGAGGATGCGGTGATTCCCCTGATCCGCGACAAGGAGGGTCCCCTCTTCGTCGATCTCAAGGTGCTTGGGAATGAAAAACTCGCTCTGAGAGAGCCCATCCGCCATCGCTGTGAAATTCGGCTGCCCGATGACGCGGTCGGCCGGCGCTCCATCGCCGAGAGTTGCGGCGTTTTCCCACACGAGAATGCGGTGAGTGGCGTAACTCGAAACGAACAGGGTGCCGTTCGCATCGACCACAAGACCTCCGGGGTAATGGAGGATTTGCTGCGATGTCATGAAGGAAGGCGGACCGTAGGCGGCCTGCCCAAGCATGACATCAGCTCTCGCGCCGTTGGCTTTCGCGTTCGGTTTCAAATGGATGATGACCCGGGCGTTGTCGGCGTCGGCAATGTAGAGGTTGCCCTCGGCATCGAACGCCAAAGCGGTAGGATACTTGAGTTGATTCTCATCGCTACCCGAAGTCGATGACACAAAGTCCGCCTGCCCGATCACCAGATCTGCCGCCGCACCGGTCGTGATCGTTGCGGCGTCGGAAAAGCGAAGGACGCGATGGTTGAAGGCATCAGCCACCCAGAGATTGCCGTCAGGATCGATTGCGACATCAAACGGTTCATTCATCGCCGTGGGCGATGTGTCCTTTACGCTAAACCCGAAACCGGACTGACCCAGCACGATCTCAGCAGCGGCACCGTTAGCTAGCGAATCCGCGGAAGCGTAACGGAGGACCCGGTGATTGAAATGGTCTGCAACAAAAACCTTGCCGGTCGCGGGATCGACACACACGCCCTGAGGGTCGGCGACATGATCGGCGGAAGCATTCTGGCCGGTCGAGACAAAGTCGGGCTGGCCAAGGACAAGCTCCGCATATACCGGAAACCCCCAAGCCTTGCCGGCTTGCACCGGCGTGGTCGATAGGTTCAAGACGGAAAAAGCGAGCAAGATCAGTGGGGATTTCAGCTGGGTCATTTTCATGGTTGGGGAATCGATCTGGGGTCGACGATCCAAAACGGTAAACAATTCACCTTCCATGGAAATTTTTCCATAATTTCCAGATTGAAATTTCGTTGCAATTCCAACCCGTGATCCCGTGACATTCCCGGCGTCGTCGTAAAGTGGGGAACGGATCTGATGCCTTGGGAAATTCTCGCTCTTCTGTTGTTCGCCGGGCTCACTGCTGGCTTCATCGACGCCATTGCCGGAGGCGGCGGGCTCATCACCGTGCCAGCCCTGCTTTGGGCGGGGCTCGATCCGCAGACCGCACTTGGGACGAACAAGATGCAAAGCGTCTTCGGCACCACTGTGGCTGTGCACCGATACGCCACGGCCGGTTTGATCGACTGGCGCGAAGTTCGCCTTACCTTGGTCGTTACTTTCCTCGCCGCCGTCATTGGCACTTGGATCGTCACGCTTGTGAGCAACAAGCTCCTCGCCCTCACCGTCCCTTGGTTGCTTCTCGGACTCGCCGTCCATCTCCTCGCGAGTCCGCACATTGGCCGTAAAGAATCCCGCGAGCGGCTCGGCCCCGTCGCCTTCGCCATCTTCGCTGGCGCTCTGTTGGGATTTTACGATGGGTTTTTCGGGCCCGGCACCGGAGTCTTCTGGACGCTCGGCTGCCTTACGCTGCGCGGCATGGAACTGACGAGGGCAATCGCCTACAGCAAGGCGGCGAATCTTACCAGCAACGCCGCCTCGCTCCTCGTCTTCCTTTTGGCTGGTCTCGTCCAATTCGATGTCGCCGTCGTCATGATCGCGGGCCAAGTTCTCGGCGGCCGTCTCGGTGCGGGCATGGCGATCCGACACGGTATTCCGCTTATCCGTGTCGTTTTCATCGGCGTGGTCCTCGCCCTGACCGGAAAACTCCTTTGGGATCAATTCTCCGGATGAGGAGACCGAACACGGAGGACTTGCTAAACCGTTCCACCCCGGCCAACTTCACCATTTCCTTTCACCCCGGGAAAAACCCCTTCTGATGAATACACACGATCGCCCCCGGTTTTCCCTGACAATTCTCGTCCCTTTCCTCTGCCTCTTCGCCAGATCCCCGACTGTCACCGGACAAGATTCCGCCGCGCCCGCACCCGCCGCCGAGAGGCCTACCGTTTACATCGATCAGGGCGACGGAAAAGCCATTAGCGAGGCGATCCACGACTTGCCCGAGGGAGGAGGCGTCGTTGTTCTCGGACCAACGCTCTTTCCGGTGAGTCAGGCGATCGTCATCGACCGCGATGGGATCGAACTCCGCGGGATCGGTCGGGAAACCATCCTGCGGCTCACCGACGGAGCGAACAGCTCCGTCATCGTTGTCGGCAGCACCGTGACTCCGGTCGAGCGTGTCGTGCGGAACATCCGTGTCGGGCATCTCTCCATCGATGGAAATCGCGGCGCACAGTCGTTTGAATGCTGCGGCGGCCCTTGCGACTCGGGCGGCCTCACCTACATCCGCAACAACGGCATCACCGTGCGGGGTGCCGAGGACATCCGCCTCGAGAATCTGGAGACTCACAACTGCCGCTCGGGCGGAGTCGTTCTGGAGAAGTATTGCCGTCGCATTCACATCGTCGACCTCGAATCCTTCAACAACGAATTCGACGGGCTCGCCTGCTATGAGACGGAGGACAGCTCTTTTACCCAGCTCCACCTGCATAGCAACCGCAGCGCCGGAGTCTCCCTCGATTGGAAGTTCAACCGCAATCTCATCTCCGACGCCACGCTCACCCGGAACGGCAGCCAGGGCGTTTTCATGCGCGACTCGAACGAGAATCTCTTCCGCAATCTCTATCTGCGCGACAACGGGGAACAGGGCCTCTTCCTCGCCGAAACCCGCGAGATCCCCGGCAGCGCCTGCCAGCGGAACCGCTTCGAACGCCTCTCGATTACCGGTAACAAAACTCAGGGCATCCGCATCAACGACGCTAGTTGCACCGGAAATGCGATTTTTGAATCGCGGGTCTCCGGGAACATCGGGGAGAACCTCAGTCTCTCCGTCCCCGGCATGCTCTTGAACGCCGAAAAGGTAAGGCAGGATTGAGACGAAGAGGTGGGGATAATCCACCTCAGGTCAGAGCCCCGACCAGTTGTTGATGTATTTGGCCTCTGCCTGGGTATCACCGGGATCCGCATCGGTGATCGACCAGATATCAAAGGTCGGATTGCGGGTCTCACGTTTTTTTCCCGCGGGCAGGTTGGGCGCCTGGGCGAGATAGCGCACCGGATTGCTGTAGGAGTCGATGACCATGTATTCTCCGCCGATCACGGTGGAACGGGGCTCTCTCGCCTCGCGATTCGAGAAGTAATCCAGCCTCGGCACGTAGACCTTCTCGTTCTTCTCAAAGTCCACTTCACCGTTCAGGTCGAAATCGCCCGAGAGATGCTTGTAGAGCACCGACGCCCCCTGCACTCCGCTCTGATCGCGGTCTCCAGCGGGCTCGTTGATGGGGTAGATTCCGTTTTCGAGCTGATACTTGGACAAACCCGCCTCCAGCTCCGCGAGGAACGCTTCAGCCTTGCCGCGGTTGATGCGGCTCTGAATCCCGGGAAGAGCCGCGATGAGGAAGCCGGCAAGGATCACCATGATCCCCACCACGACCATCAACTCCACCATGCTGAATGCCCGGACCCGCCGGGAAAAATTGATCTTCATGATATCAGTGTAACGAACCCGGCCATCCGGAGTCAATCTCGTGGCAAATTTTCTGCTCTCCCGGTTCTGGGCGGCGGGAACTCTCCCGACTCACCCATCTCAGGCCGAGACCGGATCAACCGGCCTGATTGTTCATCTCTGTGATGATCGAGATCATCGGCATGAAGAGCGCGATGACGATGGTTCCCACGATCAACGCGAGGAACACGATCATGATCGGCTCGATCATCGAGGTCATGGCGTCGACGGCGTTGTCGACTTCGTCGTCGTAGACATCGGCGATCTTCAGGAGCATGTCCGGAAGTTGGCCGGTTTCTTCGCCGACGTCGACCATCGAGATCACCATCGGCGGGAAGATCTTGCTCGCCT
>NEUQ01000095.1 GCA_002288445.1 Verrucomicrobiia bacterium Tous-C2TDCM
CTGTTTTCCCGCCGAGTCGAATTCGAGGATCGCCGCATGGGTGAGCCGTTCGACGCCAGGCTTCAGCGAACAGACGCCGTTGCTGAGCTTCTCTGGCAACATGGGAAGGACGCGGTCGGCGAGGTAGACACTGTTGCCACGCTTGCGCGCCTCGCGGTCGAGGGCGGTGCCGGGCTTCACGTAATGGGAGACATCGGCGATGTGCACAGCGAGCTCCCAAGAGCCGTCGGGCCGCTCGGTGACACAGATGGCGTCATCGAAGTCCTTCGCATCCTCGGGATCGATCGTGAAGACCTCGCGCTCCCGCCAGTCCTCGCGTCGGGCGATCTCGGCCTCGTCGATCGTCTCGGGTATCGCCTCGGCCTCGCGGAGGACGGCTTCCGGAAAAGTCGTCGGAAGGCCGTAGCGGTGGATGATGGAAAGGATGTCAACGCCGGGGTCGTCCTCGCGCCCGAGCACCTCGCGCATCTCGGCGGTGGGGAGGCTGTTTGGGCTGTCCCATCCCGTGAATTCGGCCACGACGATGTCGCCCTGTCGCGCCTCGGGAAGGAACCGGAGAAGGCGGAACGAGGTCGGCAAACGTCCGTCCTCCGGAACAATCGAAGCCCGCGTGCCCTTGCTGTAAAAGCGGCCGACGATGCGGGTGCGCGATCGCTCAATGACCCGCACGACCTTGGCATGCGGTTCCGCATCGGAGAGCGGCCCTCCCTTGCCCTTCACCGTCGGTCCCACGGCGCTGCGGGACGGGGCCCCGCGATGGTGTTGCACCTGCTTTTGCCATCGGGGCGGTTCGGGCATGACGAGGTGGACCTCCACCTTGTCACCATCGAGGGCCGTTCCGGTGAGACGGCCCGGAACGAAGAGTTTCGGCTTCTCACCGGGCGCGAAGCCGGGGACGACCGCCCCCTCCTCGGGCAAAAAGAGCGCGCTCTGACGCTTGCGATCGCGGGAGAACTGGATCGTGCCGATCAGCGTCGGAATTTTCGATCGCACCGACTTGGCGACGAGGCGGTAGCGTGACTTGCGGCCGCATTCGATTTCGCGCGAATTCTCGAGGTCGGCGAGGGCATCGCGGAAGGCGGCCCGCTCCTTCAACCGGATGCGGAGGGCCTTGGCCAATTCGGATTTGTTGAGGGGCTCGTATCTCGGTGAGGAGAGGAGCTCCCGGATGCGGGGAATGAATGAATTCTTCAAAAGAAGGCCCGGATTTTGACAAAAAAGATGGACTTGAAGGGTCGCCTTGTGGTTACATGATCACGTAAAGAACCCCTCCAAGGGAGGGCATAAACTCCCTCCTTCCATCCTCCACCCCCAAGATGCCCCCAATGATGAAAATGTCACCCTCTATCTCCCGCCCGAGAGCCTTCACCCTGCTGGAGTTGCTGGTGGTCATCGCCATCATCGGAGTGCTCGCCGGACTCATGTTCCCGGCCACAACCGGAGCCCTGCGCAAGGCGGAGCGGACCCACGGTGAGAACACGGCCTACAACTTGAAAAACGCGATTTCCGCCTATTTCACGGAGTATCGGAAATATCCGGTCGATCCAACGAATAACAACGAAACGGGTGAAATCCGCACGGACCGAGCGCTGATGGACATCCTCCTCGGTTCCGACGGCCAGAAGGAATCCGGTGGATTGAATCCGAGAGGAATCGCCTTTTACACCGACAAGGCCGCTAAGCCAGCCGGAGACGGAAAGTTCCGCAAGGGGGTGCGTCTTGAGGGCGACGGCGGTGGAGAACTCTGGGATCCCTACGCCGAATATTATTTCGTGCGCATGGATCTCGACTACAACAACCGCGTCGAAAAACCGATGTGGGACGAGGCCAACGATGCCCAGATGCTCCCTGAAGCCATCCTTGTCTGGAGCGCTGGAAAAGATCAGGACGAGAGCACCGCGAAGGACAACATCAAGACTTGGTGAAGTCCGCTTGAGACGCTCAATCTCCTGATCGTCTTCGGCCTCCCTGCACTTCCTGGCCCGACAACCGACCGGTTCGCTGAACGCGTTCCCTCAGCGGGAGCGCGTTTTGCTTGCCTCACTCAACGATGAAGAAAGGATTGAGAAGATCCTCTTTGTTGTAAAGGAGCGCCTCACCCGTTCCATGCTGGAGCACCTGACGGCCCGCTTCGATGGCAATGGCGTGGGCCGCGGCGGTATCCCACTCCATCGTGGGGCCGAGGCGCGGATAGACATCGGCCGATCCCTCGGCGACCAGACAAAGTTTGAGGGAACTGCCGGCCGAGTGAAACTCAACCGTCTTCCCCTGAGACTCCAGCGCGGTCACGAAGTCGCGGACGTCATCGGTGAGGTGCGAGCGACTTGCGACCACCGTGACATTCTCCTTGGTGGTGTAATGGTCTCCGCCTTCGAGCCGGACGGCAGCCCCGGCTCCGGAAGATTTCCACGCCCCGCGGCCCTCGGCGGCCCAGTAGAGACAATCTCCCACCGGCTGATAGACGACACCCAGCACCGGAGTCCGATCGCGCACGAGCCCGATGTTCACGGTGAACTCGCCGTTTCGCTTGATGAATTCCTTGGTGCCGTCGAGCGGATCGACGAGCCAGAAAAATTCCCAGTCCTTCCGTTCCCCGTAGGGCAGGGCACGGGTCTCCTCGGAGATGACGGGAATGGCAGAGTTGATTCGCGCCAAGCCTTCGAGAATCACCGCGTTGGCGCGTCGGTCGGCCTCGGTCAACGGGGAATCATCCTCCTTGGAGTCGACCGAGAAGTCGGTCGCGTAGACTTCCAAAATGGCGGCCCCGGCGGCACGGGCGATTCGCTTGATCTCCTCGAGATTGATGTGTTCCAGCATGACGAGGCATGGAACGCCTTCGGGCGGGGATGTCAACCGCGTTCGTCACTGGAGATTCTCCAACTGCTCGGCGGTCCACTTCACGGCCTGAGCCGCGTCGTTGTCGTCGGGATTGCTGGCGATGTAAGTCTGCCACTCGGTCTTGGCGATTTGAAGATGCTCTTTAGCTTCCCCCTTGTCGCCGATTTTCATCGAGGCGAAGCCAGCCAGGCCGCGGGTGCGGGCAAGGGTGCGACGGTATTCGGCGACACTCCCTTCGCCACCTGCGATCTCCTCTAGCACCACGATCGCCTCCTTCAGAGGGGCGCGGGATTCGTCGAATCTTCCGGAGTCCCCCAGCAACTCGGCGAGATGAGCGAGGCGCTGGGCGTAGGAAAACTTCACATCAGGGGCAGCCGGGCGATGCCCTTCGAGGATGGGCTTCAAGATCGTGATCGCTTTCTGCTCGAGCGCGATCGCATTTTTCACCTTCCCGCCGTCCCGTTGGCCGACGGCGAGAGCTCCGTAAATGTCGGAGAGGGTCTTCAGGTAGGTCGACTCGTAGGGGTTCGACGCAACGACCCGACCAAGCACCCCGGCAGCGCCTTCGAGCTTGCTCACGTCGTTCGAGAGAAGCCCCACCCTGGCGAGACTGTTACCCAGCCCCAGTTGATACTCGTCGACGGCCGCATCCAGCTTCACCGCCCGGGCATAGAGGTCGCTCGATTGCTGGTAGGCGTTTTTGGCCGTGTCGAGGTCGCGTCGCGCTTCGAGGACGCGACCCACAAGGGTGAAGGATTTGGCAAGCGCCCCGACGATGCGGTGATTTTCGGGATCAGCTTTCTGCATCTCATTGAGTTTGGCACCGACCGACATGGCGGCATCACCTGCCGCATCAAGGCGATCCATCGCGAACTCGCACTCGACGATAGCGAGCGAGTTCTCATGAATATGCAGCGCCGATTCCGCCGCGAGGGATGGATCGCGGGTGCGCGCCTCCATCCAAAATCGGGAGGACTCCGTGAAGTAATGTCGTGCCACGGAAAACTGCGCGGACCGGATCGAGAGCGATCCGAGGGCACTTTTCGAAGTGGCGATATTCTTGACGAATTCGACGTTTGACGTGCTCGCCTCCTCCAGGAGCGCGGAGTAACGTCGCTCGGCTTCCCCAAAAGCGGCCAGGGATTTCCCGAACTCGCCCATCTCGCGATAGATCTGGCCCAGGTAAAATAGCGCGTTGGCCGTCGAGACGATGAAGTCGGGGGCATCGCCGTAGGCTTCGACGAGCCGCTCGTAGTGTTTCTTTCCTTCGATGAGGGCTTCGGCCCGCCCTTCCCGGAACTCCGGCACATCGGTGTCCCGGTTCTCGAGGACAAGGCGGAAAAAGCGATCACCGTTGTCCTGCGTCTGCCGAAGAATCTGGCGGGCGAGCTTGGCCTGACCAAGGAGATTGTTTTGAGAACCCTCGATGTCATTCAGGACCGACTCGAGTTGTTCCTTCTGCTCTTTTTCACGAGTGAGATCGCGGCGGAAAGCGGCCGCCTGGCGGTTCACCTTGGCCTGAAGCTCCGCCTGAAACTCTGCGGCCTCGGCGACCACCTGCTTTTTCGCCTGCCTCGCCTCCAAGTAGTAGAAGAGGGAGAAAAAGGTCAGCGGGAGAATCGCGATGAGAGCGGCAATCGCGACGATCTGCCACCGCAGGACCGCATTCGAACGCAACGCATGGAAAAACTCCGACCGAGCACGCCGCACCGTGGGACCCGTTTCCAAGCCCAAGCCCCCCAAGAGCGATAGATCCGACTCGACGGTGGGAGAGTCCAACAAAGGGACCGAATCGACGGCTCTGAAGTGACTGCGGGAATCGAGCGCCGCGGCGGGCGATTCGTTGGTCGGAGCAACGGACTCGGGGACCGAAACGACCGGCGACCGACACCGTCCGATCGCGGCCGCGACCTCCACCATGCTGGCTGGACGAAGCGAGGGCTCGTATTGCAGGCACTGCGTGATCACGGCCCGGAGGGACTCTTCGCGGACGCTCGACGATGCCACAGGCCACTCGACGGCGCGCTCGGCGTTGAGGTGCTCAAGAAACGCCGCGGTCGTGTCCGAAAGAATCCCGAAGGTGATCGCGGCTTGGCTTCCCAGCCATTCCGGCTGCTCCATCGCGTAGCGCCGCAGTCGGTCCAATCGAGGCAGATGACCGGTGAGCAGTTGGAAGGCGATGACTCCGAAAGCGTAGACGTCCCAGGATTTCCCGCGGCCCTCGTTGAAGTCGCCAACCGCGAGCTGCTCGGGAGCCGCGTAAAACAGGTGCTCCCCCGACTCGAGATGCTGAAGACCGGCCATGAACACCTGCCCGAAGCCACCGAGGAGCAAGTCTTGCCGCCCATCCGAGGTTCCGGTAAGGAAGATTCCCGAGGGCCGCACGCCGCCATGGAACCAGCCCGAGGCATGCAGCGCGCCGAGGCTCCTCGCCAAATCGAGCAGGGCGTCCCCGATTTGCTCCTGACCGAGAACGGCGCCGAGACGCGCCAGTGAACTGAGCTGCCAAGGGTCCCCGTCGACGTTCTTCCATCCGTGAAACGGGGTCACGCAGGCGCTGAGCGAAAAGGGGCTCTGCAAAACGTAGTCGTGGATTCTCTCCACTCCCTTCACTTCGGTCGCCGGATCGGAGAAGGTCTTGAAAAAGGGTTGGAGAAACCAGTCGTTCGTGGCTTGGGCCCTGAAAACCTGCACGATACGGCGTTCGCCACTCTCGTGAAGAGCCACCAACGACCATCCGAAAGGGTCCTCCCCGAGAAGGCCTTCGTATCGATATCCTGGTAGGTCGGGGAACCGCATCTGTTCCTTTTAATACGGCCGGTCAGGCGATTCCTTAACGCAAATTAAGGAAGAGAAGAGTCTCACGAAGGCAGGATCGAACGCACGATCCTTTCCCATTCGCTTTCAATCTCCTCGCGCCGAATCGCCGGTTGATTGGCCTGACGACACCAGTAGGCAGAATTACCGAAATCGCCCTCGATCGCATGGAGGAGGCCGTGAATCCAAGATCCCATCGCCGAAGGGATCTCTTGGGCAATGTCGTGTGCCCGTTCCCAATCACCCGCCTTCGTGAACCAGAGGGCTTCCAACTCGGGTGAAAGGCTGCCGGGAGGTTTTTCTCCGGATTGGACCGAAACGAGGAAGGATTCGAAATTCATCGGGCAAATCCTAGATTCCCGAACGAAGACCGGCAAGAAGCCATTTTCCGCTCGCCGGCTTCCCCCATTCTCGGTGGCCACGATCCCTAGGTGCGAGGCCTATTGACGCCGGGTGGAAAATGCGCACAAGCGCTTGTGCGAAGTCCGCGAATCGTGGAGACTTGCTTTCCTTGCTACTCCATGGCCGCGTATTTCCTCCGACGATTGCTTCTGATTCCCCCGACCCTCATCGGGATGACCTTGGCGGTCTTCGCGTTGATCCAGTTCACCCCGGGCGGGCGGCTCGAGATGGCCTTGATGGAAGCCCGGATGAAGGAGGGCGGGCGGGCCACCAACCTGCAATCTTCCGGGCTCACCCCGGGCCAGATCCTCAAACTCGAGGAGCAGTTCGGACACGACAAGCCCTTTCCTATCGCCTACCTCTCTTGGTTGGGCGCGGTCCCGCGCGAGACGAACCGCTCCCGGGCAGAGTTCGCCCCCGAGGCGACCGAAACTGCAGTGAAGGTTCCCGGCACCGCCGCGGTCATTACGGTGAAGCGACTCCCGAATGACAAGGCAGAGCTCATGGCAACGGAAGGGCTCGATACGAGACCGTGGCGAGCCCGCATCGTCACTCCGGAGGAACAGCTCCGACGCTGGAAGTCGCGCCATCCCGGGCAGGAGCTCGATACCCCCCAGCCCTATCTCGCGGTGCTTTACCAGCCGAAATTCAGCGGACTTCTTCAGGGAAACCTCGGCGACTCGACCCGCTATTCCGAGCCGGTCTGGGAGATGATGAAGCGCCGTTTTCCCATCTCGATCTTCTTCGGCGTGATTTCACTCCTTCTGACCTACACGATTTGCGTCCCACTCGGCGTCATCAAGGCGATCAAACACCGCACCGTGCTCGACAACGTGACCTCCCTCCTCATCTTCATCGGGTATGCGATTCCCGGCTTCGTTCTCGGCGTTTTTCTTGTCGTGGTGTTCGCGGCCCGACTGGGCTGGTTCCCTCTCGAAGGGTTCGTAAGCCCGGACTTCTCAGATCTGAGCATCTGGGGCAAGACGAAGGATCTCGCGCACCACGCGTTCCTTCCCCTTGTCTGCTACCTCGTGGGGAGCTTTGCCAGTCTCACGATGTTGGTGAAAAACAATCTCATGGACCAACTCGCCGCCGACTATGTGCGCACGGCGGTGGCGAAAGGGCTCGACTTCAAGCGCGCCGTCTTCGGTCACGCCCTCCGAAATGCCTTCATCCCCGCAGCGGCGACGATGGGACAAGCTCTCACCCTCGTCGTCGGGGGCAGCTTTCTCATCGAGCGCATCTTCGACATCGACGGTTTCGGCCTGATGGGGTTCAACGCCCTGCTGGAGCGCGACTCCTCCATCATCATGGGCACGGTCACGATCGGCGGCCTCCTCCTCATGCTCGGAAACGTGCTCTCCGATCTGATCACCGCACGCCTCGACCCCCGCATCCGCTTCGAATGATCCGTTGTCTCGCCATCGCCAGCCTCGTCGTTGGCTCGCTTTCCGTTCTCGGGGAATGGTTCGCGCTCGATCTTCCCTCGGTCTCGTGGTTTTTTGAGATGGGTCCCGTCTTCGGATGGATGGGGTCCCTCACGCTCCTCCTCGGCGGAATCGCCGCCCTTGTTTTCCTGCCGGCCACGGTGAAATGGACGCCGGTGACCCTTCAACGTTTCCGCCGCTTCCGGTCGATCCGCCGAGGTTGGTGGTCGCTTCTCCTTCTTGCTGCCCTCGTCTTGCTCGCCCTCCTCGATCACTCACTCGTCGGAAAACGCGCCCTCATCGTGAAGCAGGGTGGCTCGTGGTATTTCCCCGCCTTCGTGAAGCAGCGTTATCCGGAAAAAACCTTTTCCGGCAAGGGTGAGGCTGAGACCGACTACCGCCAACTTAAGGAGCGCCTTCGGAGAGAGAACCGGGGCGGGTTTGTCCTCATGCCGCCGGTGCCATGGGATCCAGTCCTCGACTCGGACGACCGCCAAACCGTGAATCTCGCCCTGCGCGACGGTCTGCTTTACCGTCCGGGCGATGACCGGCCCTACTCCGGCCGAGCTCTGCGCTACTACACCGGCAACCTCACCGCAAAACACACCGATGCGCGGATCCGGCGAGGTCTGCCCGATGGAGAGTGGCTCGGCTACGCGCCCGACGGGGGTCTCGCCGTGCGAGCCACCTACCGTGCCGGAGAGAAGGTGCGCGAGGAGTTCACCGGCGAGATGGGTCCGGGAGCTTTTGCCTCCGCCGCCACGACCGACTGGAACGTCGTCCTCTACCCGGCAATCCCCCCAATGTGGAAGGCGGGACATTATCTCGGCACCGACAGTCGCGGATGGGACGTCCTCGCCCAGATGTATGGTGGCTGGCAACTGAATCTCAAGGCCATCCTCATCTACCTGACCCTCACCTACGGTCTGGGGGTCGTCATTGGCACCCTCATGGGATTCTGGGGCGGCTGGTTCGACCTTCTCTTTCAGCGCATTATCGAGATCCTTGAGAACCTGCCCTTCCTCTACATTGTCATGATCGTCGTCGGAGTCGTCGGGGTGGCGAACATGAACCTGCCGCTCCTCCTCGGTGTCATCTGCGTCTTTTCCTGGACGGGGCTGACCTACACGATGCGAGCGCTGTCCTACAAGGAGAAGGAGAGGGATTACATCGCGGCGGTGCGCCTTCAAGGGGCCGGGACCTTTCGCATCGTGACGCGCTACCTCGTCCCCAACGTCCTCGCCACACTCGTCACCCTGATTCCGTTCAGCGTCGTCGGGATCATCACCTCGCTCACAGCCCTCGCCTTCGTTGGTTTCGGCCTGCCCGAGACCCATGCCCAGTGGGGGGTGCTCTTCGACGACGGGCTCAACCACCTTTCCGCGGGATGGATCACGATCTCGATGTTTGCGATCATGGTGATCATTCTGCTTCTCGTCACCTTCGTCGGTGAGGCTCTCCGCGAGGCCTTCGACCCCAAGAAATTCACCACCTACCAGTGAAGCCGGCCCAAACCATCCTCTTTATTCTCGTGTCATTGATCCCTCTCCCGGATCCTCTGGCGGCGGGGAATTTTCCACCCTACGATGGCTCCGCCGAGCGGGAGGCTTTTTGGGAATTTCACAACATCCGGGTCGTCGAACAACTCCGGACAGAGGAACAGCAGCTCTCGGAACAACTCGCGAAAGAAACCTCGAACGCAGCCAAAGACGCCATTCAAGCATCGCTTGCCGGCGTGCGGAAGCGCCTCGCGAAACCGGAATTCTTCACCTTTGCAACCCTCGTCGACCTACCTCCGGGACTCGTCTGGGAAAACGGCTTGGGCGAACCTGAGATCGGCGATCCGCGGGCGAAGAAAGGCGGCACCTTCAACAGCTACATCCCTTCCTTCCCACCGACGATCCGTGTTCTCGGAGAGAACGCGAACAATGCCTTCCGCGGTTACCACTACGATGACATCGAGATGGGGCTCGTCGGACTCCACCCCGAGACCGGAGCCGTGATCCCGGCCCTCGCAAAGGAGTGGGCCGTATCGCCCGACAGTCGCACCGTCTACTACCGGATCGATCCTGAAGCCAGATACTCCGACGGCGTCCCGGTAGAATCAGACGACTGGTTCAACACCTTTTACATGCAGTTGTCGGAGTATCCGCAAAACCCTTTTGGCAACGAGTGGTATTCCTCACAATACACCAACATCACCCGCTACGATTCCCTCACCCTATCCATCACGCTCGCCGAACCGAAAGCGCTCACCCCCTACTGGACGAGCCTGACGCCGATGCCGCGGCATTTTTACAAGGAATTCGGTCCCGACTTCGAATCCCGTTACCAGTGGCGTTCGAGGCCCACCACCGGGGCCTACGCCATCCGAGATGGCGACCTCAAGTTCGGCCGCAGCGTCACCCTCACGCGGGTGAAAGACTGGTGGGCGCGCGAGAAACAGTTCAACCGCCATCGATTCAATCCCGACCGACTCGTCTACCGCGTCGTGCGCCTGCCCGAGAAAGCCCTCGAACTCTTTTTCCAAGGCAGCCTCGACACGTTTCTCGTCGGGGATCCCACCCACTGGTATGAGCGGATCGAAATCCCACAGGTGCACGATGGCTACATCCGCAAGGCAAAATTCTACAATGTCTGGCCGACTTCCTCGGCCGGCCTTTACCTCAACACTGCGGTCTCGCCACTCGACGACCGCGATGTCCGCATCGGCGTGAGCCATGCCATGAACTACCAAAAGGTGATCGACTTCGACCTGCGGGGCGATTACCGGAGGCTGAACGCCTTTTCCGAGGGCTATCCACTCCTCGGCAACCCGCCGATCACGGCGCGAGAGTTTTCGCCCGACAAAGCCCGGGCCGCCTTTGCCTCGGCGGGATACACCAAAACCGGACCGGACGGGGTCCTCGTCAATCAAAAAGGGGAACGCCTCAGCCTCACCATCACCCACCGCAAGGCCCCTGTGATCGACAAATACATGGCCCGCCTCCGCGAGGAAGCCCTCAAATGTGGCCTCGAAGTGCGGCTCGAGAGCATGGACGGATCCGCCGCTTTCCAGAAGGCAAGCCAGAAGCAACACCAAGCCGTCCAGGTTGCCTGGGGCACGACACCGCCTTTCCCCGACCACTTCCAGCACTTTCACAGCAAGGACGCC
>NEUQ01000096.1 GCA_002288445.1 Verrucomicrobiia bacterium Tous-C2TDCM
AGGCGCAACCGCGGGCCCGATTGAGCGAATTGCGCCAAGCCTTGTCCAAATCGGTCGAAGACGAAGATTATGAGGAGGCCGCTCGGTTGCGAGATGCCATTTCCCGGCTCGAGGCCATTCTCGGCGAATCCTGACACTCTGCGATTTCTTTCCCCACTTGAGCGGCACTGCAGGTGCCGACCCTCACCTTAGCGACGTAACGAAGTGATGCGCTTCTCGACCCTCCTCAAGAAACCGGCCGAATGGATGCGGACCACCGGCCCGGAGAATGACATCGTGATGACTAGCCGGGTGCGTCTCGCCCGCAATCTGATGGGGGTCCCCTTTCCCGGTTGGGCCAAGAAAGAGGACCGCAGCCGGGTGATGGATCAGGTTCGTCCCGCCCTGGAGGGACTCGCCGAGATGAAGGATTCCTTTTCCGAGGAGATGACCCAGCTCACCGCGATTGAGAAGCAGGTCCTCGTCGAGCGGCACCTCATCAGCCGCGAGCACGCCGCCAAGGGGCCCGGTTGTGCCACGGTGATGAATCGCAAGCAGACCGTCAGCGTGATGATCAACGAGGAGGATCACCTCCGAATGCAGGCGATCCGTCCCGGGTTGCAGCTGCTTGCCGCCTACCGCTCGCTCGACCAGATCGACACCGAGTTGGAGGGAAGCCTGCCCTACGCCTTCGACCGTCAATATGGCTACCTCACCGCCTGTCCGACGAATCTCGGCACGGGCATGCGTGCCTCGGCCATGCTGCACCTCCCCGGGCTCGTCCTCAGCGAGCAAATCAACCAGACCATCCAGGGAGCCAACAAGATCGGGCTCGCTGTGCGCGGTCTTTACGGCGAGGGGACCGAGGCGCTCGCCAACCTGTTCCAGATCTCCAATCAGAATACCCTCGGGATGCGGGAGGAGGACATCATCGCCCACCTCGACCGCGTCATCGGCCAACTCATCGCGAACGAAAAGAACGCGCGGATGAAAATCCTCGAGGACCGGCCTACGATGATGCAGGATCAGATCGGGCGCGCCTTTGCCGTTCTCAAATACGCGCACATCATTTCCTCGAAAGAGGCGCTGAATCACCTCTCCATGATCCGCCTCGGCTGCGACCTCGGTTTCATCCCCGAAGAGGAGCGCGAGTGCATCACCGTGCTGCTCACCGAGATCCAGCCGGCCCATCTTCAGATCTCGGCCAAGTGCAAACTTTCTCCCGAAGAGCGGGACATTTTGCGTGCCGACATCATCCGCAAGAGCTTAATTGGACTGACTCCGCCTGATTTTGGCAGCATACTCACCAAAAGGGACAACGACGATGAATAACTTCACCCCCCGCGCACAACAGGTCCTCGCCCTTGCCCGCAAGGAGGCAGACCGCTTCAATCACAACTTCGTGGGCACCGAGCACCTGCTGCTCGGGCTCATCAAGCTCGGTCAGGGGGTTGCCGTCAACGTCCTGCAGAAGATGAACCTTGATCTGGAGACGGTGCGTCTCGAGGTGGAAAAGCAGGTTGGCAATGGTCCCGAGACCAAGATGGTTGGGAACATTCCCTACACCCCTCGGGTCAAGAAGGTTCTCGCCCTCGCCGGCAAGGAGGCAAAGGCCCTGAATCACAGCTACGTCGGGACCGAGCACATTCTCCTCGGACTCCTTCGCGAAGGCGATGGGGTCGCCGCCAGGGTCCTCAAGAATCTCGACGTCGATATTGAACGCACCCGCAACGAGATCCTCCGCGAACTCGATCCGAATTTCTCCGGCAACGCTGCCGACGACGAGGAGGGCGAATTTGAAGAGTCCGGCGGCGGCGGCAACCGCAAGGAAGGGAAGACGCCTGCGCTGAAAGCGTTCGGGCGCGACCTCACCGAACTCGCCAACAACGGCGAGCTTGATCCCGTGATCGGTCGTAGCAGCGAGATCGAGCGGGTCATCCAGATCCTCTGTCGCCGTACCAAGAACAACCCCGTCCTCATCGGCGAGGCTGGTGTCGGCAAGACCGCGATCGCCGAGGGTCTCGCCCAAGAGATCGCCTCCGGCAACGTGCCCGAGCTGCTTCGCGACAAGAAGGTCATTACCCTCGACCTCGCCCTCATGGTCGCCGGCACGAAATACCGCGGCCAGTTCGAGGAGCGCATCAAGGCGGTGATGGATGAGATCAAGCGGTCCAAGAACGTCATCCTTTTCATCGACGAACTCCACACCATCGTGGGCGCGGGATCCGCTGAAGGAGCCATGGACGCCTCAAACATCATCAAGCCTGCCCTCAGCCGCGGCGAGCTTCAGTGCATCGGCGCAACGACGATGAACGAGTTCCGCAAGTTCATCGAGAAAGACGCCGCCCTCGAGCGCCGCTTCCAGCAGGTCAAGGTCGAGGAGCCCAGCGTCGAGGATGCCATCCTCATTCTCCAGGGATTGCGTTCGAAATACGAGTCGCATCACAAGGCCCATTACACGAATGAGGCGATCGACGCCTGCGTCAGGCTCTCGGCCCGTTATCTCACCGGCCGTTTTCTCCCCGACAAGGCCATCGACATTCTCGACGAAGCCGGGGCCCGCTCGCGCATCGCCTCGATGACCCGGCCGCCGCAGATCAAGGACCTCGAGATCGAGATCGAAAAGATCGTCACCGAGAAAGAGGCCGCGATCAAGGGTCAGGATTTCGAGAATGCCGCCGCCCTCCGCGATCAGGAGAAACACAAGCGTCAGGAGGTGGAGGACATCCTCAACGAATGGCGAGCCACGAACGAGGAGAAGATTGTCACCGTCGAGGAAGACGACATCATGACCGTCGTCGCCAAGTGGACCGGTGTGCCGCTCCAGCGCATGGAGCAGAAGGAAGCCGAGAAGCTCCTCAAGATGGAGGACGAACTCAAGGGCCGCGTCATCGGGCAGGATGAGGCCGTGATCGCCATCTCGCGGGCCTTGCGCCGCAGTCGTGCCGACCTCAAGGATCCGCGCCGTCCGATTGGCTCCTTCATCTTCCTCGGACCCACCGGCGTCGGCAAGACCTACCTTGCCCGCAATCTCGCCGAGTTCATGTTTGGAGACAAGGAGGCGCTCATCCAGATCGACATGTCCGAATACATGGAGAAATTCACGAGCAGTCGCCTCATCGGTTCGCCTCCCGGCTACGTTGGATATGAGGAGGGCGGCCAGCTCTCCGAGGCGGTGCGCCGCCGTCCCTACTCCGTCGTTCTTTTTGACGAAATCGAGAAAGCCCACCCGGATGTGATGAACCTCCTCCTCCAGATCCTGGAGGAAGGGATGATCACCGACTCGCTCGGCCGCAAGATTGACTTCCGCAACACCATCATCATCCTCACCACCAACGTGGGGGCCGACGTGATCAAGCGTCAGGTCACCCTGGGATTCGGGGCGATGGGTGGCGGCGACGAGAACTACGCCAACATGCGCGACAAGATCCTCGAGCGCGCCAAGGAGGCCTTCAAACCCGAGTTCCTCAACCGTCTCGATGAGAAGATCGTCTTCCACGTGCTCGACCGCGAGAACCTCATCAAGATCGTCGATCTCGAAATTGCCACCGTCGTGGGGCGCCTCGCCGCGAAGAACATCCACCTCAAGCTCGACAAGAAGGCGAAGGAGTTTCTCATCGAGCAAGGCTACGATCCGAACTACGGGGCTCGTCCGATGCGCCGCGCGGTGGAGCGTCACATCGAGGACCCGCTCGCCGAGCACCTCCTCCGTGGTGATGTGAAGCCCGGTCAGACCGTGAAGATCACCCACAAAAAGGACGAGAAGTATCTCACCTTCCGACCGGATGCCGCCGAAGCCACCGAGGACGATGCCGTGGAATCGGTGAGTTCCGCAGAGGGTTCCAGCGAGGCGTGAGAATCCTCCCGGCCGTGAGGAGTTGAAGAACCCGGGGGGAAACCTCCGGGTTTTTTCGTGACCCGGAAGTCAACAATCGGCGAGCAGCTTGCGGTTCTTCCAGACGTAGTTCAATCCTGAAACCAGGGTCAGGATCAGGGCGACCCAGATGAGGAGCTGTCCAAGCACGTCGGGGCCGAGGCCCCGCCATCCGAGGATGGGACTGAGCCACGCGAGTGATGGTTCCTTCGCGGCGAGGACGAGGAGGAAGTAAATCACCGCGATGATCTGGAAGGTCGTCTTGTATTTGCCGAGATTTTCTGCGGCGAGCACAATGCCCTCGGCCGAGGCCACTAGGCGAAGTCCGGTGACGAGGAACTCGCGGGCGAGGATGAGCACGACGATCCAAGCTGGAAAAAATCCCAGGTCGCCGAGCATCACGAATCCCGCACACATGAGCACCTTGTCCGCGAGGGGGTCCATCAGTTTGCCGAAGTTCGTGATCAGATTTCGCGCCCGGGCAATCTGACCGTCAAGGAGATCGGTGTAGGCGGCGATCGAAAAAACCGCGAGGGCGATCGTGCCGGCATGGGGCAGCTCGTCGACCGAAAGCACCCCGACAAAAACGAAGGTCAGAATGAGCCGGGCGACGGTGAGCTGGTTGGGCAGGTTCATGCGAAAGCGGCGCATCTTAAGGCGGGGAGTCGTCGCGGGCAAACGGATCGGACAAACATTTTCGGGAGCGATGAGGCCTTATCGCGAGCGATGAGGGTGAAGCCCGGGGCAGGGGGGGCGTCCTACTCGATCACCTCGAAAACGCGCTGCGGCGAGCAGGCCCAGCGACGCAGCGCGCGGCCCTCCGTGCCGGGGTGGCGCGCCCCACCGGCCCACGGCGAGAAAGCGGGCAGAATGATTTCGGCGGCGCCGTTGCTGGTTTTTTCCACGACGAGTGCCGGCAGGCGCAGTCGCGTGCCGCTGCCATCATTGAGATTCACCGAGGGATGGAGGTGGCCGCGGACGCGCCTGCCTTGCACTGGCGCGGCGCGGTTGAGATGGCCGTGTTCAAAGACGATGTCCCCGATTTGCCACGATTCGACCCAGTCGAACGCTCGTCGGATCGGGCCGCGGTCGTGATTTCCCTCGATGAGGATGAGACGTGGGGCGAGATCCCGCACGCGGGCCAGCCAGGCGATGGCTTCGTCGGGAGCGGCCGTGCCGTCGACGATGTCGCCGACGAGCACCAGTGTATCGGGCTGCCAGTCGCGCACGAGTCCCTCGAGGCGCGTGGCGATCGTCTCCATTCCCCACATCGGCCAGAGTCCGCCCTCGCGGCGACGGTTCGCCTCGTAGCCGAAATGGAGATCGGACAAAGCGAGCCACCTCGCCTCCGGATCGACGAGGGCTAGTCTGCCGTCAAGGAAGAGGCCGCCGCCGATCTCGGCGACGGATGCCCCTGAAAGCAGAGGGGAAAGGCCGGTTGATTTTTCTTTCGGGTCGATCATGCTTCGGTTCGCCACTTGAATACGCCGCGCCAAGCTATGTCAGAAGAAACCGAAGTGCCACCGATGGAAGATCTGGGAACCCTCCTGAAGGTCCGTCGAGAAAAAATGGATCAGCTCCGCGCCCTCGGTGTGGATCCCTTCGGTCAGGGCTTTGAGACGACCCATGCTCCGGGAGCCCTGCGCGAGGCCTTCGCCGAGGGGCTGCAGGTGCGGGTGGCCGGTCGGATCACGGCACTGCGAGACATGGGTAAGAGCCATTTCCTGGATCTCTCGGATCTGAACGGTCGCATCCAGGCCTTTGTAAACCAGAAGGAGATCGGCGAGGAAGCTTGGGCGATCTACAGGCAGCTCGACATCGGCGACTGGCTCGGGGTGGTGGGCGAGACCTTTCTCACCAAGACGGGCGAACCCTCGGTGAAGGTCAAGGAGGTGACGGTGCTCTCGAAGTCGCTGCGGCCCATGCCTTCGAAGTGGCACGGCGTCGTCGACCCTCAGATCAAATACCGCCAGCGTTACCTCGATCTCATCGCGAACGAGCGCTCGCGCGAGATTTTCAAGAAACGTTGTCTGATGGTCGCGGAGATCCGCCGCTACCTGCAGGACCGCGGTTTCTTCGAGGTCGAGACGCCGATGCTCCAAGACGTGCCCGGCGGTGCCGCAGCCCAGCCTTTCGAGACCCATCACAATGCGCTGGGAATGGACATGTATCTGCGCATCGCGCCCGAGCTTTATCTGAAGCGCCTCCTGGTCGGGGGCTTTGAAAAAGTCTTCGAGCTGAACCGCAGCTTCCGCAACGAAGGCATCAGCCGCCGCCACAATCCCGAGTTCACGATGCTCGAGGCCTACTGGGCCTATGCCGATTTCGAAAAGATGGCCGATCTAGTGGAGGATCTGGTCTGCCATCTCGCGGAAAAGTATTGCGGCGGTCTCCTTATCGAGCACCGCAACGCCGATGGCGAGGTGATGAAGACGATCAATCTCTCACGCCCGTGGAGGCGTGCTCCCTACCGCGATCTTATTGCGAGTGCGGCGGGTGAAGACTGGTGGACGCTCGCGACGGAGGCAAAGCGGGCTCGTTGTCAGGAACTCGGGGTCGAGGTCTCGCCGGGCATGGAGGATTACGAGATCTCCCAGCAGGTCTTCGAAAAGCTCGTCGAGGAAAAGACAATCGATCCTGTCTTTGTCACCCACGTATCGAAGGAACTCGTGCCCCTCGCGAAGCAGAACGCGAAGGATGACTCCATCGTCGACGTTTACGAACTGATCATCAACGGCGCCGAGATCTCGCCCGGCTATTCCGAGTTGAACGATCCTGACGTGCAGCGCCGGCGCCTCGAGGAGCAGGCCGGAGAAGAGGTGCAGAAAATCGACGAGGATTTCCTCCTCGCGCTCGAGTATGGCATGCCGCCGGCGGGAGGGATCGGGATCGGGATCGACCGGCTGATGATGATGCTGACCGGCGCGGAGTCGATCCGCGACGTGGTTCTCTTTCCCCAGCTGAAGCGGAAGGAGTGAGCCGGGTCGCGGGCACCAGGTGTCCGACCGGCCCCGCTCTCGTTAAAGACGGTCGATCAGGATGGGCGGCTGAGTTTCGCGGCGATGTCCTTCGCGAAGTAGGTCAGGATCATGTCGGCCCCGGCGCGTTTGATGCCGATGAGGGATTCCAGCGCGACCTTCTCCTCGTCGATCCATCCATCCTTCGCCGCTGCTTTGATCATCAGGTATTCACCGCTCACCTGATAGGCGGCGATGGGCAGGTCGAAAGCGTCACGCAGGGTGCGGATGATGTCGAGGTAGGGGCCGGCGGGTTTTACCATGATCATGTCGGCCCCCTCAGCGACATCGAGCTCGGCTTCTCGCAGCGCCTCGCGACGATTCGCGGGGTCCATCTGGTAGGTCTTCTTGTCGCCCGCCTTCGGGGCGGAGTCGAGGGCTCCTCGGAAGGGGCCATAGTAGGCCGATGCATATTTCGCGGTGTAGCTGAGGATGGAAACCTCCTCGTAGCCGTTTCCGTCGAGGGCGGCGCGGATCTCGCCGACCCGACCGTCCATCATGTCGCTCGGGGAGACGATGTCCGCTCCAGCCTCGGCATGGCAGAGAGCCTGGCGGCAGAGAATGGAAACGGTTTCGTCATTGACGATCTTCAGATCGCCATCCGGCATCTTCTCCACGACACCGTCATGACCATCCGAGTTGTAGGGATCGAGGGCGACATCGGTGATGACGACAATGCCGGGACAGGCAGCTTTCACCGCTCGAATGGCCCTCGGAATGAGCCCGTCGGGATTGAAGCATTCTTCCGCCCGCGGCGTCTTCAGCGCGTCGGCGATCTTGGGGAAAAAAACCACGGCGCGCACGCCCGCGTTCCAGGCTTCACCCACCTCACCGACGAGACCATCGAGGCTCCAGCGATGACAGCCGGGCATGGAGGCAATGGGATCGTTTTGGGGCTCGTCGTGGAGGAAGAGTGGATAGATCAGGTCCGAGGGCGAAAGCACGGTCTCGCGGACGAGGCCACGTACGGATTCGTGCTTGCGGTTGCGGCGCGGGCGGACGGGGAGATTCAGTTTTTCGGACATAGCTCGTAACCTTCCTTGGTGTCTTTGACTTCCCAACCGAGGGCGGAAATCTCGTTGCGGAGCCGGTCGGACTCGGCCCAGTTTTTTGCGGCCTTGGCATCGCGTCGTGCCTCGGCGAGGGCTTGGATTTCGGAGGGAGCCTCGGCGGCCTGTTCTCCGGTCACCGGGAGGCGGAGTCCGAGAGCAGCAACGACACGGTGAAATCCGAGCCGCTCGCGCGCGGCGTCTTTGGGAGAAAGGGTGTCGACCTTTATCGATTTGATCGCCGTGAAGACGCGTCCAAGTGCTTCGGGCGTGTTGAGATCGTTTTCCAATGACTCGAAGGCAGATTGAAAGGAGGCCCCGTCTTTCGCCGCGAGGAGGGTGTCGTAGGTGGGCATGTCAGGGGTCCCTGCCTTCGCTCCGATGACCGCTTCAAACTTCGCGAGCCGTTGCAGGGCCTGCCTCGCTCCGAGGAGGGCGGGAAACGTTTCCTTCCCGTCGGCATCCTTCGCCACAAAGTTGAGGGGTTGGCGATAGTGGGCCGAGATCAGGACATAGCGGAGCTCGGCCGGGGAGAATCCGGCCGTTTCGAGCTGGTCGAGCGTGTAGAAATTCCCCGCGCTCTTCGACATCTTGCCACCATCGACGAGGAGATGGGTGAGGTGGAACCAATGGTCGGCCATGACGTGGCCGCTACAGGCCTCACTCTGGGCGATCTCGTTTTCATGATGGGGGAAGACGAGATCGACGCCACCGGAGTGGAGGTCGAAGCTGTCGCCTAGATATTCGCGACACATCGCCGAGCACTCGAGGTGCCAGCCGGGGCGGCCCTGCCCCCACGGGCTGTCCCACCAGTTGGCGCCGTCTTCGTCGCGCCGTGCCTTCCAAAGCGCGAAGTCGGAGACCGAATCTTTGTCGTATTCGTCGTCGGCAACGGCGCCCGAAGCACCTTCTCTCAACTCACGCTGGTCGAGTCGGGAAAGGCGACCGTAGCCTTCGAAGCTGGCGACGCGATAGTAGACGGAGCCATCGGCCGATGCGTAGGCATGCCCCTTCTCCATCAACTCGCGGATCATCGCGATCTGGTGGGGGATGTGTTCGACCGCGCTCGGTTCGAGATGAGGGCGCAGCAGATTGAGCTTGTCGCAATCGGTGTGAAAGCGGTCGCGCCAGTGATCGGTGAAATCCTTCAACGACCGGCCCGACGCTTGGGAATCGCGAATGGTCTTGTCGTCGACGTCGGTCAGGTTTCGTACGTGAAAGGCGGGGAGGCCGGAAAGTTCGAGACTGCGGCGGAAGACATCCTGCAGGACGAAGGTGCGGAAATTGCCGATGTGGGCGGGGCCATAGACGGTCGGTCCGCAGCAATAGAAGCGGTAGGTCTTGCCATCGCGAGGCTGCAGGTCGCAGACCTCGCGGCTCATCGTATCAAACAGTCTCATTTTCTGCGGTTCCGGTGGCCGGAAACCGCAAAGGAAGGCGCTAGGCCGAATTTTGCAAGGAAATCGCGCCGATCCGCCCTGATTTGGTGGCGACACGCCGTCTCCAGGCCGTCGCAAGTCTCGTTCTTCCCGCGATCTCGCAATTGCGCGGCATCGTTGCATCCGCCTATGCTGTGGGATGTCCAAGAGCCTGCTTTTCGCGATCGCTTTCACTCCACTCCTTGTCGGCGCCGAGGAGGCGGTCATCGACGACGAGGCCAAGGTGCCGGCCTACACCTTGCCCGATCCCCTGCGCTTCGAAAACGGAGACGCGGTGAAGACGCCGGCGGATTGGTCGAAGCGGCGGACCGAGTTGCTCGATCTCTTTGCCCGACACGTTTACGGGAAAACACCGCTTGGACGTCCCGAGGGAATGCATTTCGAATCCCGCAAGAAGGTCGAAGGTTTCCTCGGCGGCAAAGCCACTCTCGAGGAAATCCGGATCCATTTTCAGGAAGGCGAAAGCGGACCCTTTCTCGATCTGCTTCTCATCAAGCCGTCCAAACCGATGGTGGGCGGCGCTCCCACCTTCGTTGGTCTGAATTTCACCGGCAATCACGGCGTGGATCCCTCGACCGAGATTACCCTCTCGACCACGTGGATGCGGGAAAGCAATGAGCCCGGAAAGAAGGGCGAAGTCATCGATCATCGCTCGACCGAAGCCTCGCGGGGAAACCAGGCTACGCGCTGGCCGCTCGAAAAAATCGTCGATGCCGGATGCGCACTGGCCACCTTCTACTACGGCGACATCGATCCCGACTTTGACGACGGCTTCGAGAACGGCATCCACGCCCTCTTCGGCAAACCGGGACCCGAGGAGTGGGGCTCGATCGGAGCGTGGGCCTGGGGAGCGAGCCGCGTCATGGATTACCTCGAGACCGACGGCGGCATCAATGCCAAAAAAGTCGCGGTGATGGGCCACTCCCGCCTCGGCAAGACCTCGCTCTGGGCCGGGGCGCAGGACGAACGTTTCGCCATGGTCATCTCGAACAACTCGGGTTGCGGCGGCGCCGCCCTGAGCCGCCGTCGTTTCGGCGAGCGAGTCGGGCGCATCAACACTTCGTTCCCCCACTGGTTCT
>NEUQ01000097.1 GCA_002288445.1 Verrucomicrobiia bacterium Tous-C2TDCM
CCACACCAAGGCCCGTTTCTCGGGATCGCGGCTTCCTCCATCACGCCCCCAACTCCGCGAGACGGTCCGCCATCTCTGAAGCCTGGAGCGCCTCGATCACCGGACGGATCGCTCCCGTGACGACCTGATCGAGATTGTAGAGAGTCAGGTTCACCCGATGGTCGGTGAGCCGGTTTTGCGGAAAATTGTAGGTGCGGATTTTTTCCTCCCGGCCGCCCGAACCGATCAGGCTTTTGCGATGGGCCGAATACTTTTCAGCCTCCTCACGCACCTTGGCCTCGAGCAATTTCGCCCTCAGGATCTGCAAAGCCCGCTCCTTGTTCTTACCTTGGCTCCGGCCTTCCTGACATTTCACCATGATGCCCGTGGGGAGGTGGGTCACCTGCACGGCGGAGTCCGTCGTGTTGACGTGCTGGCCACCCGGCCCGCCCGATCGCGTCGCCTGAATGTGGAGATCCTCGGGCCGCAGCTCAACATCGACCTCCCCGGCCTCGGGCAGGACCGCGACCGTCGCGGTCGAAGTGTGGATGCGGCCCTGGGTCTCGGTGACGGGCACTCGCTGGACGCGATGGACGCCGCTCTCGTATTTCAAAAACCGAAAAACTTCCTCACCCGCGACCTTGAAGACCACTTCCTTATAGCCCCCCACCTCCGAAGGACTGGCCTCGACCGGCTCCACCTTCCAACCGCGCGACTCCGCGTAGCGCTGATACATCCGGTAAAGATCTCCCGCAAAGAGCGAAGCTTCGTCACCCCCGGTCCCCGCACGGATCTCGACGATGGCGTCGCGGTCCTCGTTGGGATCGTGTGGCAGCAGGGCATATTGGACCGCAGCCTCAAGCTCCCTGATACCGGCCTCCAAAGAGGGAATCTCTTCGGCCGCCATCGCCGCCATCGCCGGGTCGCCCGATTTGGCCAACTCAAGATTTTCGGCGAGCTCGACCCGGTATTTCCCAAGGCGGGTCCAATCGTCCATCAAGACCTTGGTCCGGTTGTATTCACGCGTCAGTTCACCCGCCTTTTTCGGATCGTCGAAAAAGCCTTCCTGGGCCATCTGCGATTCCAGTTCGGGAAGCCGCAGTCGCTTGCGTGCGATGAGGATCGAATAGTCCAAAAAGAGCGTGCTGGGTCGATACACCAAAAGAAAAACGGCGACCACGCCTCAGGGGCATCGTCACCGTTCTCGAAATTCAAACCGGATTGGACTAGGCGCCCAAGTCGGAAAGCTTGGGCTTCTTGCGGCGCTCGGCGGCTGGTTTCGCAGCACCGAAACGCTTCTGGAACTTGTCGACGCGGCCGGCGGTATCGACGAAACGCTGCTCGCCCGTGAAGAACGGATGACAAGCGGAGCAAATCCCGATATGGAGGTTGGGCACGGTCGAGCGAGTCTGGATCACATTACCGCAGTGGCACTGGATCACGGCTTCCTTGTAATTGGGGTGAATGTCCGCTTTCATGTTCGTCGTCCTCAACTGGGAGGGGCGGAAGCTAGTCGCGAAGATTTCCGGTGGCAAGCGGAAATTTGGGCCTTCCAAGACCCGGTCTCCTTTTGTGGCTTGCCTTTGAGCTCCAAACGGAGCGACACTCCGGCCTGCTCCATGATCCAGGATTTCCTAATCGGCTTGGTCCTTGTCGCCGCCACCGTCAGCCTGCACACCCTAGGTCTCGCCGGTCTCACGGCCTTCCTTCTCTCCCATCCGCCGAAGAGTAATCGGCTCGGATCACTCACCTGGCTTCTCACCCGCACGGCTTGGTTTCTCGTTTTTCTCCACGGCGCCGGCGTCTCGCTCTGGGCGATCGCCTACCGCCTGCTCGACTGCATGCCCGATATCGGATCCGCCTTCTACTTCTCCGGGACGACCTACACCACGATCGGGTATGGGGACATGGTCCTGCCGGCGGGCTGGCGCCTCCTCGCTCCACTCGAGGGCATGACCGGCATTCTCATGAGCAGTCTTTCGGGAGCTTACTTTTTCGGGGTCGTCACCAGAGTCTTCGGTGCCAAGCTTGCCGGAAAGGAGAAGTGAAAACGCCATCACGGGTGCGCTTGTCGCTTGCCTGACCGGCCGCTGGCGGATAAGTCTCCCCCTCATGAGCAGCCCCCACCACTTTATCGAAACCTCCGACGGCGGCTTCTTCCCCTCGGTCGGACTCGGCACTTGGAAGATCCCCTCCGAAATCCTCCCCGACCTCATCCCGAGCGCCGTCGAGCTCGGCTACCGCCACTTCGACTGTGCCTGTGATTACGGCAACGAGCCCGCCGTGGGGAAGGGACTGCAGCGCGCCCTTAGCTCGGGAGCCTGCTCGCGCGACGATCTTTGGGTCACTTCGAAACTCTGGAACACCTACCACCACCCCGACCATGTCCGACTCGCCTGTGAACGCAGCCTCAGTGATCTCGGTCTCGACGTGCTCGATCTCTATCTTATCCACTTCCCTGTGACGCTTGCCTATGTGCCCTTCGAGGAGCGTTATCCTCCCGGCTGGTTCTTCGATCCGAAGGCTCCGAATCCTTCAATGAAACACGTTCCGATCCCGATCGCCGATACTTGGGGGGCGATGGAAGGTCTCGTCAGAGCCGGCCTCGTGAAACGCATCGGGATCTGCAATTTCACCACCGGTATGATTCGGGACCTCAAGGCCTGCGCCTCGATCGCTCCACAGGTGCTGCAGGTCGAGATGCATCCCTATCTCACCCAGCAGCGGCTCTTGCGTTATTGCCTGGAGGAAAAAATCGCCGTCACTGCCTTCTCGCCCTTCGGCGCGAGTTCTTACGTGCCGCTGAACATGGCAGGCGAACACGAATCCGTTCTCCGCGATCCCGTCGTCACGGCGGCCGCCTCGTCCCACGGCCGCTCACCCGGTCAGATTTTGCTGCGCTGGGCGGTGCAGCGCGGCACCGTGACCATCCCGAAAACTCAGACCCTCGCCCACCTCCAAGAGAATCTGGCGATCTTCGATTTCGAATTGAGTCCCGAGGAAATGGCCAAGATCGACGGGCTTGACCGCGGCCGCCGTTTCAACGACCCTGCCGAGTTCGGAGAAAAGGCATTCAACACCTTCTACCCGATCTTCGACTGATCGCCAGGAAGGAGAAGAGGCGGGCGCCCCGCGCGACGTCGAATCCAGTCGATCGCACGCTTCACGGGCTCGCGGGTCACGAGCCAGATCTCAAAGCGCCGTTTTCCGGGGAAGTTCAGCAGGAGAATCCCCGCACCCAGCGTGAGAATGCCCTGTCCCGGAGTGACGAACATGATGAGACCGCCCACCACGAGGAGGGCGCCGAAGAGGTTTTTGAAGAACAAGAAGGTGACCCGAAGCACCCGATGCTGGCGACGTAACCACTCCGACCCCGCGCTGTCTTCCATGAAATAGTCCGGAGGCATCTGACGGATCAGAACGGGAACAGCAATCGCGCTGATGAGGACGGTCGCGAGGGAGACTCCCCCCACCCAAGCGAGCCAATCAGCGTGAATGCCCACGAGACTGCTTAGCTCTTCGAGCCGTTGCATGGAGAGGATCAAAACGCAGCGCGGCGCTTATTTAATCCATCTCGCGCGAGCGGGGCTCACGGTGGACCGTGGTGGCAGAGGTCGGGGAGGTCACGAAAGGCCCACCTGCGAGAGGGGCACGGTTCGTGAAAGCGACCTCGGGCATCTCACTGGGGCGGCCTGCGAGTGGGAAATCCTTGCGGAGGGGGAAATACGGATAACCTTCCCACATCAGGATCCGTCGATGATCGCCGAGCCCTTCAAACTCGATCCCCATCATGTCGTAGACCTCGCGCTCGTGCCAGCCGGCCGTCGGCCAGATCTCGGAGACGGAATCGGCCTTGTCTCCTTCGGGGAAGGAATACTTCAGACGCAGGTGATGGCGGGCACCATTCCCGAGAGCGTAGAGTTCGTAGACCATCTCCCATCGGGGCTCAGTGCCGAGGTGATCGAGGCTGCTGACGTCAATGAGATAATCGAAACCAAGCTCATCGCGGCAATACCGGAGAATGTCACGCGCTTTAGCCTTCTCGACGACCACGGTGTGCTCGCCGCGGAATTCCACGTGGTCGAGAATGGCTCCAGCGAAGCGGTCCCTGAGAATGGAAAGGACGGTGTTCATGGCTCGGAGTCAGGCGGACTTTTCGCTATTGAAGTGTGCCACGGCGGACTGCGACTTGGCGATCTTGTCCTGCAACTTCATGAGTCCCTCGAGGAGTGCCTCGGGGCGCGGAGGACAACCGGAAACGTAGACATCGACGGGAATGAGATTGTCGATCCCTTGAAGCACCGCATAGCTGCGATACATCCCGCCGGAGGAGGCGCACGCCCCCATTGCGATGCACCACTTGGGACCCGGCATCTGATCCCAGACCCGCTTCACGGCGAGCGCCATCTTGTAGGTGACGGTGCCAGCGACGATCATGACATCGCTTTGGCGGGGGGAGAAACGCATCACCTCGGCGCCAAAGCGGGCGATGTCGAAGCGCGAAGCGCCCGTGCCCATGAGCTCGATCGCACAGCAGGCAAGACCCATCGGCATGGGCCAGAGCGAGTTCTTGCGCATCCAATTGATCGCGGTGTCCACCTTCGTGAAGATGATGTTGCCTTCGATCTTGGAATCATAGGCGGCGTGTTGCTCGATCGTCTCAGGCATGGTCGTTACCGGTTGAAGGCTTCGTTCGACCCAAGGTTACGTCTCCCCCGTGACGGGGCAAGGGGGGATTGTGAAAAATTTCACAAGCTTGTCGCGGTTCCTGACGCCAAGCTCACTCCCCTCTTGCGACGCGCTCGACCCGGTAGAAATCGGTGCGGCGCTGCCGGAGGTTCCGTACACTGCCACGGCGGTGCAGATTTTCGAGGTGGCCAAGATCGAGATCGGCGATCAAGGCGGTCTCCAAGCCTGCCGGAGCCTCGGTGAGGATCGCGTTTTCGGGAAAATCGTAGTCGCTCGGGGTGAAAACGGCCGACCGGGCGTATTGAAAATCCATGTTCGCCACCCCGGGTAGGTTTCCGACGCTGCCGGCGGCGACGACATAACACTCGTTCTCGATCGCCCGAGCCTGGGCGCAGTAGCGAACCCGGTGGAAACCCGAAGCCGTGTCCGTGCAGAAAGGCACAAAGAGGATCTGCAGCCCCTCCGCCGCGAGGAGCCGTCCCAGCTCGGGAAACTCGACGTCGTAGCAGATCAGGATTCCGACCCTGCCCGCGTCCGTGTCGAAAACCTCGAGTCGGTCGCCTCCAACCATCTGCCACTCCGATTCCTCGCTGGGCGTCGCGTGGATCTTGCGCTGCTCCTCGACGGAGCCGTCCCGGCGGCAGAGGTAGACGACGTTGTAGAGAAGGTCGTCCTCGACCAGCGGCAGGCTGCCCGTGAGGACGTTGATTCCCTTCGCAACCGCCTCGCGCGAGAAGAAGTCGCGTGTCGCGGCGGTGATGCCGGCAAGTTGGCGGATCGCAGCGGGAGCGCCGTCGGCTTTCCAAGGGGCCATGAGCGGGGCATTCACGTATTCGGGAAAGCAGACGAAGTCCGCCCCATAGCCCGCCATCGCCTCGATAAAAAAGGAGACATGTTCAAAAAATGCTTCCGGCCCGCTCATCGGCCGCATCGCGAGCTGGACGACACCGACGCGGACGCGGCCACTCGCGACAGTGGGAGCTTCGTTCATCATTTTCCTTTGTTGGTAGCGATTTGAGAGCCGCGCGACCTGAATGAGCTGAAAAGCTGCTCCTTGGTGTCTCTTGGTCGTGAGCGAGAGGGACAACTGACGGACCGGCCCCGCCCAATCACCCGAAAGTCGCCCGGATGCGGCGGCAGACCTCCTCGACATTCGCCCGCGTGTTGAACGCGGAAATGCGGAAGTAACCTTCACCCGCCGCGCCGAATCCCGATCCCGGAGTGATGACGACGTTGGCCTCGTTCAGCATCTTGTCGAACATGTCCCACGAGGTCAGCCCCGCCGGACAGCCGACCCAGACATAGGGAGCATTGACCCCGCCGAAGACCGGAAGTCCCGCCGCCGCACAGGCCTCGCGAAGCAGCTTCGCATTGCCCATGTATCCTTCGATGAGTGCGGCGACCTGCGCCTTGCCCGCCTCTGAGAAAACGGCCGCGGCCCCCTTCTGAACCGGGTAGCTCGCTCCATTGAATTTGGTGCTGTGGCGACGCGACCAGAGCGGATGAATCGCCTGCTCCCGACCGTCGACTGTGTAGCCCTTGAGCGCCTTCGGAATCACGATGTAGGCGCAGCGCACGCCGGTGAAGCCACCGTTTTTCGAAAAGCTGCGGAACTCCATGGCACACTCACGGGCACCCTCGATCTCGAAGATGGAGCGGGGCAATTCGGGGTCTTGAATGAAGGCCTCGTAGGCGGCGTCGTAGAGGATGATGGCCTGATTGGCGCGTGCATAGGCGACCCAGGCTTCGAGCTGCGAGCGGGTCGCTGTCGCACCGGTCGGATTATTGGGATAGCAGAGATAGACGAGATCCACCTTCTGATCAGGGATCGCGGGCACAAAACCATTCTCCGGAGTGCAGGGGAGGTAGACGAGTCCGGCGTAAGCGCCCGTCTCATCGGCGTCAGCGGTGTTCCCGATCATCACGTTGGTGTCAACGTAAACAGGGTAGACCGGATCGGTGATGGCGATCACGTTCCCTTTGCCGAAGATATCGAGGATGTTACCGGTGTCGCATTTCGAGCCATCAGAAATGAAGACCTCATCGGCGGCGATGCCGAGTCCGGCGAACTGGTTCTCGACGATGGCTTCGCGGAGGAACGCATAACCCTGCTCCGGCCCGTAGCCCTTGAAAGTGGCGGAATTGCCAAGTTCGTCGACGGCATCGTGCATGGCCTGACGGCAGGCATCGGGGAGAGGCTCGGTGACGTCGCCGATGCCGCAGCGGATGAGCCGCTTCGCCGCTTCGGAATTGGCCTCGGTGAAGGCGTTGACCCGCCGGGCAATCTCGGGGAAGAGGTAACCGGCTTTGAGCTTGAGGAAGTTTTCGTTGATCCGTGCCATGGCCGCGTAGATGCGTGAAAGTCGCCCGCGGGGCAACCGATTTTTACTCAGAAAGGGGTGGAATTTTCAAGAGTCGGCCCTCCGCTCAGATGACGAGAGCATTCTCGGCGTCGCCGAACTTGTCGACCCGAACGCCCATCCGGTCCATCAGCGCGAGGTGGAGACGGCAGAGTTTGCGGTTCGGATCCTGAGTCAGATCGTAGGCCCGACCTCCCCGAATCGTGCCACCGCCGCCGCCGGCGAGGACTACGGGGAGCTGGCGCGAGTCGTGGGCGTTGCCATCCATGAGACTGCTGGTGAGGAGGATCATGCTGTTGTCGAGGAGCGAACGCTCGCCCTCGTTCGTCGCCGCCATCTTCTGGAGAAACTCGGCCCAGAGCTTCACTTGGAATTCATTCACCTTTTGGTAATGCGCGAGACGGGTTTCGTCTCCGGCATGGTGCGAGAGCTCGTGAATACCCGAGGTCACCCCCTCGAGGCTGGGAAAACGCATGTTCGAGAGGTCGTTGTTCAGCATGAAGGTGGCAACGCGGGTGCGATCCATCTGGAAGGCGAGCAACAGGATGTCAAACATGACACGGAGGTGATCCTCCGAACTCGCCGGGATGCCCGACCCGGGACGTCCGATCGTCGGCGTCTTTACCGTCGGCTGCCAGCCTTGACCGCCGGTCTCCGCCGTTTCACCGGACTCGATCTGACTGATCTTTTGCGCCTGCTCGACGCGCTGCTCGATCTCGCGCACGGAGCTGAGGTATTCATCGAGTTTCTGGCTGTCGCGAACGCTGAGGCGGCTGCGGAGGCCCTTCGCATCTTCGAGGACGACGTCGAGGATGCTCTTATCGCGCTGGCGCTTGCTGCCATCGTCGAAAAGCTGATCGAAGGCCTGCTGCGGGAAGATCTCCTTGGGCGCGGGCGTCGTCGGAGTGCTCCAGGAGATGTAGGCGGAGTAGATCGAGGTGAAACCCGAGTCGGTCGCGTAACTGGGGCGCTCGGTGCCAAGGACGATACTGGGCACGGGAGTCTCGCGTCCGACTTTCGCGGCGATAAGCTGGTCCATTGTCATGCCAACCTCGACGTCGGTGGTAGTTTTTTTCACTCGGAGACCCGAGAGCACGTTCATTTTCGGATAGTGCCCGCCCTCGCCCTCAACCGTGGTCGGATTCCAAAGACCGCTGAAAACAGCGACCTTGTCTTTCAGCGGGATGAGGGGACGCAGCGAGTTCGCAAACTCGATCCCGTTCGCGCCCATCTTGGCGCCCCAGTGATGGGGGTTCACCCCGTTGCCGGTGAAGCAGACGGCGAGACGACGAGGCGCGTCTCCGGACTTGGCGCTTTCGGCGCCGAAGGCGGAGATTGATTCCAACCAGGGTAGCCCTAGGGCCACCCCGGTTCCTCGGAGGAAACGGCGGCGAGAGAGAGAAGTCATGGGGCAGTGGAGTGAGGGAGTGGTGGAGAAAGGAACTCAGGGATTCACGGCCAAGGCAGGCGCCTCGTTTCTTCGGTTCGTGAACTGGCGGCTAGTGACGATCGCGATGACGGCGGCGGAGACTTTGCCATCGTCGGACTCGATCGCCTTCGCCATTTCGGCGAGGAGTTCCTTGTCGCTCGGCAGGACGCCGCGGCCCAGGGCATAACCGAGGAGCTTGCGGCTGAAATGGTTCGTAAACTGGGCGTGGTTTTGGGCGAGGTAATCGCGGAGTCCGGACATGCCCTGAATCCGGGAGCCGTCACGCAACTCACCAGTGTCGTCGATCGTCCCGCCGGCCTCATCGGCGATACGGAAGCGTCCGATCGGATCGAAGGACTCGAGAGCGAAACCAAGGGGGTCGATGCGGTCGTGACAGACGGCGCAGGCTTGGTCTTGGCGGTGCTTCAAGAGCGCCTCGCGGAGGGATGCAGGCGCCAAGCCCTTTTCAAGCTCGGGCACATTCGGGGGCGGTGGGGGCGAACTATGGCCAAGGACGACGGCATAGAGAAACTCACCACGCAGGACGGGGCTGGTGCGGTTCGGCCGAGAGGTCTTCGTGAGGATCGCGCCCATCCCGAGCAGTCCGCCCCGGTGATGATCGGACACTTCGACCTCGCGGAATTCGGGCCCGTTCACATTCGGGATGCCGTAGAATCTCGCGAGCCGCTCGTTGAGAAAACTCGAGTCGCCCGTGACGATGTCCGCGATGCGGCGATCCTCGCGGAAAAGATGACGGAAGAACTCGACGACCTCGCGCTTCATGTCAGAGCGGAGTTCTGGTGTCATCTCGGGATACTTCATCGTGTCGACCCCGTCGTGTTCCTCGAAGCTGGAGAACTTCAGCCACTGGCCAGCGAACTCCTCGGCAAGGGCTCCGGCACGCGGATCCTTGAGCAGGCGCTTCGCCTGCGCCGCCAGCACCTCGGGCTTGAGGAGACTGCCGTCTTCGGCGGCCTTGCGCAGCTCCCAGTCGGGAATCGACGACCAGACGAAGTAACTGAGCCGCGAGGCGAGCTCCCAAGAGGTGAGAGGCAAGTCGCCGCCGGGATTGGGTGCATTTGTCAGGGTCTCTGGCGACGGAATCGTCTCGGCCTTGAAGAGGAAATGCGGCGAAACGAGGACGCGCACGACGCCCTCGCGAACAGCGGACTCGCGATCGAGGCCCTGTTTGAGGCGTTCCCGATAGAATGACGCGAGCGTCTGCTTCTCCGGGTCGGCGAGAGGACGGCGCCACGCCCGCGAGGCAAATTGATGGAGCTGCCAGATCATCGCTCCGTCGAATTCCCCCTTAAGCTGCTCGTTGAGCTGCTTTGGAGCCCCGAGACGCCAGTCTTTCTTCATCGCCGCAAGAAGGGTCCTGTCTTTCTCGCCGAGCACCTGCCCTAGCTGATCATCGCTGAAATAATAAACCGTATATCCCGGTGCGCTGCGGTTCAGATTGCGCGCCACCTCCTCGAGACGCCGCTCGAACATGTCGGGAAAAGCGACCCGGAAGGCGTGAAACTCTCCCATGGTGCGCCGCGCCGCCTCGGTTTGAATTTTCCAGATCGTGAGGACGCCGGGGATGATCTTCGTCACATCGCGCGGCGTCCCGGTGGTCGCGGTCCACTGGATCGTGGCTTGGTCGACCTCGGGGTTTTCGTAGTCGAGCTTCGTCTCGGCCCGCAGCGAGACCGCTCCAGGAGGCAAGGGCAGCGTGATCACTTTCGGCGCGGCGACGGCGAGGATCTGCGGTTCGATCTTTCGGCCGGGTTTGGGATGTTTGCCGAAAAGCGCCCGCGTGGTCTCGAGCAGGACAAGACGCTTCTTCAGCTCGTCGAGGTTCGCGGGCGCGGGACTCGACGCGGCCTGAATTCTCAGCTCTCCGATCGTTTTCTCGAGCCAGCTGAAATATGCGACGGCACCCTTCTCGACCTTCACCTCAAT
>NEUQ01000098.1 GCA_002288445.1 Verrucomicrobiia bacterium Tous-C2TDCM
CAGCATCCAGGGCGGCGGTGTGCGTGAGTATGGCTCCGCCTTTCTTCCCGCGATCCATCAGGGCACGAAGCTCACCGTGCCGCTCGACAGCAAAACGTTGCCCGTCGAAAATCTCCGCAACGTCTCTGAAAACGACGCCATTCAGCGTCAACGCATCGACTTCATGGCCCGTATGAATCGCCGACTCGTCGGCGATCTCGGTGGCGATGCCAATATGGAAGGCATGATCCAGAACATGGAACTCGCCGCCCGTATGCAGCTCACCACGCCCGAGATCGTGGATATCTCCATGGAAAGCAAAGCCACACTCGACCTCTACGGCATCGGTGGTAATGACACGAATACCTTTGGACGTGCCTGCCTCCTCGCGAGAAAACTGAGCGAGTCCGGCGTGCGTTTTGTGCAGGTCACTACTGGTGGATGGGATCACCACGGCGACATCCGCGGGAATCTCCCCAAACTCTGTGCCCAGACCGATCAACCGGTTGCAGCGCTGCTCAAGGATTTGAAATCACGCGGCCTCCTCGAAGACACGCTCGTGCTCTGGAGTGGCGAGTTTGGGCGCACGCCCTGGAGCCAGGACCTCAGCGGCAAATCGCCCATCGACAAACACGGCCGCGAGCACCAGCCCGAGAGCTTCTGCGCCTGGATGGCCGGCGGCGGAGTCAAAGCAGGCCTCACCTACGGCGAAACCGACGAAATGGGCTATCGTGCCATCAACGGCAAAATCCATGTCCATGATCTCCACGCCACCATGCTGCATCTGCTTGGCATCGATCACGAAAAACTCACCGCCCGTCACCTTGGACGCGACTTCCGCCTCACGGATGTGTATGGCGAGGTGGTGAAGGAGATTCTTGCGTGAGCGAGGCACGGCCCAAGGGTTTGGGTTCCACCGTCCCCAGTTGGCTTGATAGCCTTCACCAAAGGCGTGACATCTCTGGTGCCTCGCGCTAAAACCCGCCCAGCCAATCAATCGTCATGTCTTCCATCCGAATCGCTACCTTTGCCCTCCTCGCATCGGGCTTCGTCAACACCGTCACACGGGCCGAGCCTTCGCGGCCGAACCTTCTCTTCCTCTACACTGACGACCATTCGTATCGCACCCTTTCCTGCTACGAACAGTCCGATCCCTTCGCGGAGACGCCGAACCTCGATCGGTTGGCGGCGCGTGGGGTGCGTTTTACTCATGCCTACATCGGCACCTGGTGCATGCCTTCCCGTGCCACCGTGCTCACGGGTCTTCATCAGTATGGTGTGAAAACGATGCGCATGGAAGGCGAGTATCCCGGCAGTGAATACGATCCCGCGCAATGTCGTTTCTGGCCCGCCAATCTGCGGCAGCACGGCTATCACACCGCTCACGTCGGGAAGTGGCACACCGGCACTGACGCCGGATATGGACGTGACTGGGACCACCAGATCGTCTGGAACCGTCCGAAGCATCCCGAAAACGCGGGCAATTACTACCATGACCAACTTCTCTCCATCGACGGCGGGATGCCGCAGGTCGTGAAGGGTTACTCGACCGACAACTACACCCGCTGGGCGATCGACTACATCGAGGGGAAAAACCGCGATCCGAAGAAACCGTGGTTTCTCTGGCTTTGTTATGGTGGGGTCCACGCTCCCTACACTCCCGCCGAACGACACCTCGATGATTATCCGGGAGCGAGTGTCATGACGCCGGCGGACATCTATCCGCCGCGCCCCGGAAAACCGGCGTGGATGCAGGAAGTCGCCACTTGGACCGAGGGAGCAAAGGGCGAGCCTGTCCTCCTAAACAAGGCTCTCGGCAAGGAAGTGGGTGACGATCCCTCGCGCGACCAAGGACGCACCCTCTCGTCGTGGGTGCGGCAGGTTCATCAGGCGGTGCGCTCGCTCGACGAAGGAATCGGTCAGGTCATCGCCGCCCTTGAGGCGAGCGGGCAACTCGAGAATACGCTCGTCGTCTTCACCTCAGACCAGGGGTATGCCTGGGGACAGCACGGATTCCGTTCCAAGCTCGCTCCTTACGATGCCAATATTCGCTCTCCGATGATCGTCTCCATGCCCGGCACCCTGCCCGAAGGCAAAGTCTGTCCGACGCCGGTCGGAGGGGCCGACATCGCCCCGACCTTGCTTTCCTTCGCCGGACTTGACCTGCCCTGGGCGATGCACGGGCACGACCTAACGCCCTTGCTGAAAAATCCCGCGATGGCGTGGTCCCATCCCGTGCTGATGCCCTTCACCGCCGACCAGTTCGGGGCCGACTGCGATGTCGTTCCCTCGCCGCCGAAGAACCGGCACAAAAGCGGCGTGCCGTGGTATCTCATGCTCGTCGAAGGACGCCACAAATACATCCGCACCCTCGACGCCGGCGAGCCCGAGGAACTCTACGACCTGATCTCGGATCCTGACGAACTCACCAATCTCGCCGGAGAGGCGGAGCACCGCGAACGGCTTCTCAAGATGCGCGAAGGGACGATCGGAGAACTGAAGCGCACCGGGGCGAAGATGGTGGACTCGCTGCCGGCGGTGGGGGAGTGACGGGCAGGGAGTGTCCCGATCACGTCCTGCTTCGTGATTGCGGACTCGGTTTTGACCAGCCAAACTTCCCCATTCGAACGCCAAAACCCGCGCCCGATGAAATCCCTCCGCTTTGCCTTCCTCTTTAGCTGCGTCATCCCGCTGCTCCACGCCGAAAACGCTCCACCCCTGCCGCATGCGGTGGCCTCGTCCCTCGACGAATTTCTAGGCGAGCCGGAGTTCATGCCGATGCAGCAGCTCTGGGAAAAGCGTGGTGGATGGGGCGGGATCCTGACGACTCCCGACGGCACGGTGGTGGCCTTTCAATCGCCGGGCGGGCCGACGTGTCGGCGCAGCTCGGACGGCGGGAAAACCTGGGGCCCCGAGATCCTCATCGGCGAGGGGGCGACGGGAGGCAATGCGCTGATCGACGAGTCGACCGGAGATCTCCTCTACGTGAACCCTCATCCGGGATGGCTCTACCGCAGCCGCGACGCGGGTGCGACCTGGACGAAGGAAACGATCACGGTGAAGCCCGATAATTTCGGGCTCGTTCCCAAACTCGAGGGTGTCGCGGCGATGCAGTGCGGCGTGACCCTCGCCTTTGGTCCGAAGCGGGGCCGCCTCATCATGCCGGCGCGGATCATGGGGCCGGCCAACTCGAACGACACGCCTTGGCGTCCCTATCATTACAGCACAGCGCTCTTCAGCGACGACGGGGGCAAAGCCTGGCAGGTGAGCCATCCTTTCCCCGTGATGGGCACGGGCGAGGCGGCGTTGGCGGAGCTCTCCAACGGCACGATTCTCTACAATTCCCGCGAGCACATGAGCCGCGGCAACCGGTTCCTCGCCCACAGCGGTGACGGAGGTCAGCTTTGGATCGGCGCCTACCGGAGTCCTGATCTGCCGGATGGGGCGAGGGGCACTTCCTACGGCTTGATGGGCGGGATGATCCGACTGCCAGTGGCGGGGAAGGATGTGCTGCTCTACAGCAACGCCGACACCGATGGTGGGACAATGCCGGGCCAGGTCGGAGCTTCGATCGCGACGGCGCGGGAGAAGATCACGGTGTGGGTCAGCGGAGACGGCGGCAAGACCTGGCCGGTGAAGCGTTTGATCCACGACGGACCGAGCGCCTACTCGAATCTCGGGGTGGGGCGCCACGCTACCGTCAGCGAAGGGAAGATCTATCTGATCTTCGAAGGCGGGGCGAAGGATCCCCACGGCGCCGTGCAGGTCGCCTCCTTCAACCTGAGCTGGCTCCTCGACGGGAAGGCCCTCGAGACGATTTTGCCGAAAGGAAGCTGAAACGAACTCCGCCGCGGCGGGTTGATGCTGCTTGTCCATGAAACTCCCCCTTTCGATTCTCACCCTGGGTTTGGCATCGTTCGTCGCCCCAGTCATGGCCGCAGAGGCCAAGCCGAACTTCATCGTCATCAACATCGACGACCTCGGCTACGCTGACATTGGGCCCTTCGGCTCGACCCTGAACCGCACGCCGAACCTCGACCGCATGGCGAGCGAGGGGCGGAAGCTGACCTCTTACTACGCGGCCCCGGTCTGCTCGCCTTCGCGGGCGTCACTCATGACGGGGTCTTACCCCAAGCGCTCGCTGCCCATCCCTCATGTTCTTTTCCCGTCGGCGGCAGTGGGTTTGCATCCTGACGAAGTCACCATCGCTGAGGTGCTGCGCGATGCCGGCTATCGCACCGGGTGCATCGGCAAATGGCACCTCGGAGACCAGCCGGAATTTCTTCCGACTTCGCAGGGATTCGATTACTACTTGGGCATCCCCTACTCGAACGATATGGGCACGGCGGCCGAGGGGACGAAGAGCGACCTTGGAGCGCCGATTCCCGACACCGCCGAAAACGCGGCGAAAGCGAAGGCCGCAAGTGAGGATCCCGAGACGGGAGTGAAGGGAATGCGCCAGCCGCCCCTCCCGCTCGTGGAGAACGAGAAGGTCGTGGGCCGGGTGAAGCAGGACGAACATCAGGCCATCGTCGAGACCTACACCAATGCGGCGGTGAAGTTTGTGCGGGAGAAGGCGGACAGTCCATTCTTCCTCTACCTGCCTCACAGCGCGGTCCACTTCCCGCTGTATCCGGGGAAGGAGTGGGTCGGGAAGTCGGAAAACGGGCTTTATGGCGACTGGGTCGAGGAGGTGGATGCGAGTGTCGGCCGGATTCTTGACACGGTGCGTGAACTCGGGATCGCCGAGCGCACTCTGGTGCTGTTCACCTCGGACAACGGTGGCACGTCGCGTGGCACGAACGGCATCCTCCGGGGGCACAAGGGCAGCACCTGGGAAGGGGGGGTGCGAGCTCCCACGATCGTCTGGTGGCCGGGAACGATCCCCGCAGGCACGAGTAGCGACGCGATCACGGGGATGCATGACGTCCTCCCGACATTCGCTGCGCTCGCGGGCGGTAGTCTCCCGGTCGGTCGCAGGCTCGATGGCATCGATGCCTCGGGTGTCTGGCTGGGTAAGGAGGGCGCGGAGGGACACGAAGTCTTTCACTACTTTCGGGGCTTCGAGTTGCAGGCGATCCGTCGTGGCTCGTGGAAATTGCATTTCGGCTCGGCGGTGGCGGTGAAGGCCAAGGGAAAGAGTGGAAATGGTGGGCGGCCCGAGGGACTGGCCCTCTACCACCTCGATTCGGATCTCGGCGAGAAGACGAACGTGGCGCAGGCGAACCCCCAGGTGGTGAGCGAACTTCAGGCACTGGCCGTGGAGATGGATGCTGATCTCGGAGTGAAGTCGGATGCGCGAGGTCCCGGGGTACGTCAGTTGGGCCGGGTCGCGGATCCCAGTCCCTTTCTCGATCACGAAGGTCGGGTGCGGGCAAATGCGGTCGGTAAGGTGGATGTGTTTCCTTGATCCGATGTCGACCGATCCCGGGGCTGGCGACTTGACGAGCCTGCGGGAGCTGCGACCATCTCCGACATGGGGCAAATGCACCAAATGCAGCTCACCTATCTGGCGACGGAGGATCGCCTGCTCTTCCGCGTCAACACGAAGGCGCGACAGGAGTTTCGTTTCTGGATGACGCGGCGCTACACTGCGATCCTCTGGCACACGCTGACCCAACTCCTCGCAAACCAGCCGATGACGCCGGAGGCTCCACTTTCCGCCCCGCCTGCCGATCCTTTGGTCGAGGCGACAAAGCAGGAGATCAAGCACCAGGAGGTGGTTGCGCAGGCGGACTTCAAAACCCAATACCAAGAGAGCGCCTATCTTCCCCTGGGAGAGGCGCCCCTGCTGCTGTTTGGCGTCGGGCTGAAGCCTGCTCCGGACGGGCAACCCTTGCTCTGCATGCATCCTGAGCAGGGGCAGGGGATCGAGATCGTCTTGAATGAGCAGATCCTGCACTCGCTCTGCAAGCTCATCCTCGACACCTCGACCAAGGCCGAGTGGGGGCTGAACCTCGTCTTCATTCCCGGCACCGGTCCCGCACCGGAGGGACCGAAAGGGTTGAACTGAGGCTGCCTCCAGGCCTGAATTGGCATCGAGTTCGTCGCGAAAGGCGCCACGCTCCAATTGGGCCGACCCGCCAGCGCCTCTGGCGGATCGACCAGCGGACCGATCACCATCTTCACGAAAACAACTCCCGCATGGGCTCGCCGTGATACAAGGGCATCGGTCTGCCGGCGGTGTCGGTCCAGTGCGTCTCCTTGGGGATCCCGAGCACGTCGTAGATTGTCGCGGCGAGATCCTCGGGACGTCGCGGATCGCTGGCGGGATGGCCGCCGAGTTTGTCCGTCGAACCGAGGACGGCACCACCGGTGATGCCCCCTCCTGCCAGCCAGACGGTCTGCACCGCACCCCAGTGATCGCGGCCGGGGAGGGGGACTCCCCGGAGGGTCGAGATCTTTGGTGTCCGCCCGAATTCCCCGGCCATGATGACAAGGGTTTTGTCGAGGAGGCCGCGTTCGCCCAGATCGTCGAGCAGCGCGGAGACAGCGCGGTCGGTGGGCGGGAAGAGGTAATCGCGCAGATTCGGGAAGATGGCCTGATGGTTGTCCCAGGTCTCGTTGTTGCCGAGGTTCACCTGCACGAGACGCACGCCCGACTCGACGAGCTGGCGCGCCATGAGGAGGGACCATCCGAAAGAGTTGCGGCCATAGCGATCCTGCGTCGCGTCGTCAGAGCCGTGGACATCGAAGGAGGCCTTCACCTTGGGATCGGAAAGCAGGCCCACGGCCATCTCGCGGTAGCGGTCAACGCTTCCGGCGGTCGAGGTGGACTCGAGATGACGCTGCTGCCCGTCGAGAATCCCCCTCAGGGTCAGGCGATCTTGGAAACGCTCGAAGTCAATCGTGTCGGGCAGTTCGAGGCTGAAGGTGCGGTAGGAGACCTTGCGATCGAGCGGTCCGTCGGCGTGGTGGAAGTCGTATTCCGGAAAGGCACCGTAGCCCACCGCATCGTAGGGTGCGGCTTCGAGAAAAAATGGATCCTTGTGTCGCCCCAGTAATCCGCCAAACTGACCCGGCAGAGTGCGGCCGCTTCGGTGGATGAGCCGTTCGGGGAGCACGAGGGACGAGGGCAGCGAGCCTGATGAGGGAAGCAGCTCGGCGGCGAGCGAGGCGAGCGAGGGCCAGTCGCCTTCGGTCGGTTTGGTGGGGTCGAAGCCCGGCGTCGTGTCGGATCTCCCCGTCATCATGATGCAGTGGCCCTTCGAGTGGTCGTTCGATCCGTGGCTGAGCGAGCGGCAAAGAGCCCAAGATTCACTGCGCTTGGCAAGTTCGGGGAGGTGCTCGCAGATCCGAAGACCGGGCGTCCTCGTCGGGATTGGGCGGAATTCCCCCCGGATGTCACTCGGCGCCTCGGGCTTCAGGTCGAAACTATCCAGCTGGGAGAGACCGCCGGAGAGGAAGATGTAGATGACGTTCTTTGCCGCGCCGGGTTTCGCGCCGGAGATGCTCTCCAGGGCGGCAAGGCGGTCGAGCCCGAGTCCGCCGGCAAGGCTGATCGCCCCCGCCCGGAGGAAGGCGCGCCGCGTCGATCGTGCGGCTGAGTGGCGGAGGTTCGGCGAACGGAAGTCCAAGGACATGACGGCGGTCGGCAGCGATAGGCAGCATTGAGATCATCGCCGACCGCTCGCCAGAAGGGAAGCCCATCGTAGGGACGGAATCGCGCACCGCCGTCACGCTGGTTTGACTTCGGGGTTGGCTCGCGGGCCGAAGTGGCGGAGGTTTACGGGCTATGGTTGAGCGCGGAAGCGGCTCGATCACGGATTTTCTAAAACGATTGTGACAAACAAAGCATTTGAGCCGGGCTCGACCTTCGCTAAGATTCCTTCCCCCCGGGTGGTCCGGAGAGCGTTATGGCAAAGTTGGCAACCAGCGACAAGGGATTTGAACGGGTGCTCGGCCTCATTGGAGAAGCCGCCCGCTTGGATTTGCATTCATCGGTCGATGTGGATGCTCTCCGAGAGCAATTTTACAATGGAGGCGGGCTGATCGATTGGATCCTCGACAAAGTCGAAGTGGCGGAGCGGGACTTCGGAGCGAGACTTGCGGAGAAGCTCCATCTCACGTGGGACGGGGATCCTCTCGTCGACATGGCCGATGCGCCCACTCTCAAGGCGGCCTGTCCGCCGAACATCGCGATGAAACATGGGGTACTACCCCTTCGGGCCGAACTGGGAGAAGGTTCGACGCGTCCGGCGACGCTCGAGATCGCCCACTATGATCCCTTTTCCACCATTGATCGCCAACTCGTGCGTCGTTCCGTGGGATGCCCCGTCAAATGGATCCTTTCACCGCGACGCAAGGTGTTGACGGGCCAGCAAAATCTTTACGGGGTCGGAGGCGATACCCTTGATGACATCCTTGGACGCGACGACTGGGAGGACGGTGATGGCGGCCCTTCAGAGGAGGTGAACAACGTCGATGATAATGATGAGGATGCATCGATCGTGAAGTTCGTGAACCAGATTTTCAACGAGGCCCTCAAGCAGCGGGCTACGGACATCCACATCGAACCGATGCGCAACGATCTTCGCGTCCGCTACCGGGTCGACGGGGTGTTGCGTCGCGTGCCCGTGCCCGACAGCATCGCCGCTCTCCAGAGCTCGGTGATCGCCCGGGTCAAGCTCATGTCCGGACTCGACATCGCCGAAAAACGAAAGCCGCAGGACGGACGCATCGCCTTGCAGGTCGGTGGGAAGCCCATCGATACCCGCGTGGCGACGATTCCGTCGATCGAGGGCGAGAGCATCGCGCTCCGTCTCCTTGGTCAGGAGAAATTCACGATCGACCGCCTCGACATGTTTGCCGACTTGCGTAAGCAGATTGAAGAGATCCTGTCCCGGCCCAACGGCATTGTCCTCGTGACCGGACCCACCGGCTGCGGCAAGTCGACAAGTCTCTTCTGTTTCCTCTCGGCCCTCAATTCCGAAGACACCAAGATCGTGACGATCGAGGATCCGGTGGAAAACCGCCTCGAAGGCGCGGTGCAGATCGCGGTGAAGCCGGAGATCAATCTCACCTTTGCCTCGGGCCTCCGCAGCATCCTGCGGGGTGACCCGAACGTCATCATGGTCGGGGAAATCCGCGACGTCGAAACGGCGGAGATCGCGGTGCAGGCGGCCCTCACCGGCCACTTGGTTTTCTCCACGCTCCATACCAACGATTCGGTCGGGGGCATCACCCGCCTCGTCGACATGGGAGTCGAGCCCTTCCTGATTGCTGCCTCGGTGCGGGCCTTCATCGCGCAACGGCTCGTGAGACGCCTCTGCCTCGAGTGCCGCGTGCCTGGTGGGGACTATCCCGAGGAGTTCCTCCGCAAGGTCGGCTTCCCGGTGCGCGAGGCCGGGCGGATCTATTCGGCCAATCCCCGCGGATGCGATAGCTGTGGCCACACCGGCTACCGCGGACGGACCGCGGTCTACGAGCTTTTCCGGATCACCGAAAAGGTTCAGGAACTAATCGTCGAAGGCGCCTCAAAACAGGATTTGCAGCGGCAAGGCATGCTCGACGGATTCATCAACATGCGGGACTATGGGTGGCGAAAGGTGATCGAGGGCACGACCACGATCGAGGAAGTCGTCTCCTCGACCGAGTTGACCTGACCCGTGTTCCTCTGAGATGGCCTCCTTTCGCTACAAGGTCCTGCAAAAAGACGGCTCCCTTTCCGAGGGCATTCTCGAGGCCCCGAGCCGCGGCGTAGCGACCAGAGCGCTGAACGAGAAAGGTTGGCAGGTTCTCTCGATGTCGGAGGAGAAAGAGAAAGCCGGGAAGAAAAAGGCGGTGAAGGAGGTTTCGACTGGACAGCCTGTCAAAAATTCGTCTTCGGCCCCGATCGAAAATCGACTCTCGTCGAAGCAACTCGTGCAGTTCACCGAGGAGCTCAGTGATCTCCTCTCGGCCGGTGTGCAACTCGACACCTCCCTCCAATCCATCGGGAAACGCAGCGAATCGCCCGCGATCGGCCGGGTCGCGAGCGCCTGCTACGACAAGGTGCGCGAGGGGGTGCCGCTCGCGAAAGCCCTGCGGCTCTCCTCGACGAGCTTCAACGACCTCTACTGCAATCTCGTCTCGGCCGGCGAGGTCTCGGGGGCGCTCGGCGATATCCTGAAACGTCAGGTGAAATACCTCAACACGCTCGCGGACCTGAAAGGGAAGCTGACCACGGCACTGATCTACCCGTCTTTCCTGATCGTTTCTGGCGTCGCGGTTTCGGCGATGTTCACCTTTTTCCTTATCCCGAAGCTGCGTCGGCTCGTCGAATCGACCGGGGGCAAGTTACCACCCATTGCCAGAATCCTT
>NEUQ01000099.1 GCA_002288445.1 Verrucomicrobiia bacterium Tous-C2TDCM
TCGCGTTCATGCCGACCATGTCCAAGGGCAGGCAGTCGCGGATGAAATCCTTTTCGAGGGCGACCGCCTCGCGCATCAGCCCGCAAAGCTCCTCCTCGAAGGTCTCGTCCCTGATCGAGGGGTTTTCCTTGACGATTTCCAAAAAGAGCTGGCGCAGGAGTTCGATGTGGTTCGACTCGTCACGGAGGGTATACTGGAACATCCGTGCGATGCCGGTGAACTTTTTGCAGTTCTCTTCGAGACCAAGGATCATCGCGAAAAGGCTGAAGAACTGGGTCCCCTCGAGACACTGGCCGAAGAGGAAGACGTTTTTGGCGAACAGCCGCTGATTTTCCAGCAGCGACATGTCCATGTCCCGACGAAGAGTTCTCGAGACCCGGTTCACGAACTCGTTCTTCCTACGGATCGTCGGGATCTGCTCGAACATCGCCTCGCATTCGTGCGGATCAATGCCGAGGCTGCTGATCATGTAAAGCAGGCTGTCGGCGTGGATGTTCTCTTCATGGGCGTGACGGCCCAAGACGAGTCGCAGCTCGGGCGCGGTCACTTTTTCTCGGATCACATGGAGCAGATTATCCCCAACAATCCCTTCCGCGGCAGAGAAGTAGCCGATCCCCATGCGCACGATCCATCGCTCGGATTCGGTAAGATCATCGCTCTTCCACTGATCGGCATCAGGTCCCATCTTGATGTCCTCTGGCTCCCAATGGTTTGCCATCATGACCTGGTATAGGTCCCAAGCCCACGGATACTTGAGCGGAAAAAGGTCGAAAAGGTCGCCGGATTCACCTCCGAGGACACTCTTTCCGGAATGGACGGTCTCTTGGCGAGAAGGATCGAGATAGGCAAGGGAGGCTTCTGGCTGCAAGGCAATCATGGTTTCAGCAGTTTGGTTTTTGAGGTTCGGCTAATACAATTCGGTTTCAAAGCAGATCAGAGATCATCGTCGGACATGCCCGGGTCGATGAGCGAGGACTTTTCCAGATCGGGGAAATCGGCAGCAAAGCGGGTTTCCATCAACTCCGCTTGGACACCCAGAGCGGCTCTCGGGAGCGTGCCGCCCAGCCCGAAATCCGCGAGACGCCTCTGTGCGATGAGGTCGACCAAGGCGTTGCTTCTTTCGGCCCTGCCGCCGTCGGAATCGTCGGCAAGCCTCCCTCGGACGAAGTTCTTCTCGAGCGCGACGGTTTCCCCCATCAGCGCGATAAGTTCGGCATCAAAGTCCGCGCTGCGGATAGCGGGATTCTCGCTCAACAGGTTGAGGAATAGCCGCCGCAGAAACTCCACGTGAAAGTCCTCGTCGCGGCGGCGATTTTGGAAGATCGTGGAGAGGGCCGGGAACCTTCCGCTACGCCCAAGTGACGCGATTTCCGTGTAGATCGACTGAAACTGGACCCCCTTGAGGCAGGCTCCGAGAAAGAAAACCGCGCGCGCCAGTTTCCGCTGTTCCTCCGGAGACGCGAGAGACATCGTCCGGCAGATCGATCCCGCCTCCCTCCCGCGGAGATCGAAGATCTCCCGGACCGTGGGACTATCCCAAAATCCCCTGGAACATTGTGCCGGATCGATATGTAGCCGGTCGGTCAGGAACAGAAAGCAATCCAGACCGATGTTTTCCTCCTGCGGCCGCCGTCCGAGGATGAGCTTCAACTCCGGGGCAGTGACCTTCTCGCGAATCACCTCAGTGATCCGGGACTCGGAGCAGGAACCACGAGGGGCCAGAAAGCCAACGGCGGTGTTGATGAACCCGCGATGATTAGGGATCTTCCCGTCACTGATGTCCGTCGCCACCAGGTTCGGTATTTCGCCCGCATAAGGCCCCCAGTTCGCCTTCTTCAGCGCCACATAGAGGTCATAAGACCACGGATAACGAAGAGGCAATAGGTTGAAGGCTTCGGAAACCTTCCCGTTGATGATTTTTTTACCGGCAAGGACCTGCCTCGCAAGCGCCTGATCAAGGACGAAGGTCCTCGGTCCGATGGTAAAAGTCCAGTTCATGAAATTGGAAGGGGAGGCGATGAAAGGTTCGTAGGGAACGGAAGTGATTGTTTAGCCCTCTTAAATTAAATCAATATGTTGTGCTTCGTCAACAATTAAAACACAACATATTGTGCTTTTCGGGAATCGAGCCCAAAAATGCGCCACTACCGGGAAACGATCGGAGAGACCTCTTGGGCTTGTCTTCGGAATCAATTGGCAACCGATGACAGGGTTTGGCTAGAGCGCCAAAGCCACCGAGCGAGCGAATGCAAGGCAACCCGACGAGGAAAGCCCAAGGGCTGCCCTCCCCGTCCAGATCCCCGATCTAGAGCTCGATTCCCTCCTGCGCCAGCACCTCACGGAGTGCCGCCTCCATCCCGGCACGGCATTCAGCGGTGGTCCGATGGAGGTAGCCGTGAAGCGCTGCGTCTTCTTGGCTGCGATCCTCGCACTGCTCACTGTAACGCTCAAAGGCGACGAGGCTGGAGAGCAGGTTTGCAAGATGCTGGGGGCATTCGCACTTCACGATCGACGATATCCGCGCCACCCGCACGAGTTGCTCGTCGTTGTAGAGCCGCGGGGGGATTTCGCCGATCGGGCGCTGGAATACGCCCTTACCTCCTGACTCTCCCAGCAGGCCCGGGCCGCCAGGCGTCTCCGGCCTCCCGGAGCGAAGGGCCAGTTGAATGTCGGCGATGCAGGCGAGCTGGATCTCCGCGGCATCCACCGGAGCCCGCAGCGCGGTGATGCGTTTGATGTCGAGCGGCTGGATCGTGTCTTCCCGGGCAAATTGGTAGACGAGAATGGCACGGCGCACCTTGATCTTGGCGACGAGACTCTGGATCGCAGCGATATCTTCGGGGAAAATGGTGTCCTGCTCAAGGATGAGGAGATCCGCCGATCCCGGGCGGAGACTGGCAAGAATTTCGTCAGGTTGGGAGAATTCGCCAACAATCCGGAGGGCAGGAGTGTGATCCGCCGCCGCCCGAACCGCTTGTCTAATTTTTGTCCCACTCATCACTACCCGGCAGACACCGGCAGGCGCGGCGGTCTCGAGGGAATCATCCCCGACCCGGGCTTCAAGGGCGTTGGAAAGGCGCTCCTCAAGTTGAGCGGTGCCGAGGTTGGCGATCGTGCCAATGGCGTGACCATTGTCCACCAGAGTCTTCAGAAGCGAGAGGCGCTGAATGTGGTCGCGCGAGTAACGGCGACGTTTGGAATCGCTTCGATGGGGCTCGACAACTCCGTAGCGGCGCTCCCAAACCCGAAGGACGTGCGACGAAATTCCCGTCAAGCGAGCGACAGCGCTGATCTCAAAGAACTCGTCCTCTTGGGTTTTCATGGATGATTGTCAAAAACGGAAGCAGTGGCGCTGACTAAGTTACGAAGTCCAGCCACTCCCTTCGCGGATTTTCTGAAAAAAGATGTTGTCTAATTTATGTTCATAGACAAAGGTTTGTCAGACCGAAGCCAAACAGCCCTGTGATGAACCCTGAAATTGAAACCGACCCCACGCCCGACCGCCTCGCCGAAGCGAATCTCATGAACCGTGTTGCGGCGCGCGACCAAAAGGCTTTCAAGGAACTGTCGGAGAAATACTCCGCCCTGATTTTCTCCACGGCGTTCAAAGTGCTGAACCACTATGAAGACACCGAGGATATCATGAACGAAGTCCTTGCCACGATCTGGAAGAAGGCTGACACCTACCACCCCAAGAAAGGATCTCTCGTCACCTGGATCTGCACGACGACCCGCAATCGGGCCATCGACCGCGTCCGAAGCGTGCAGCGTCGCTGTGCTCTCTACGACCGGTTTGAGGAGAAAATCGAGGGAGACACTCCCGAATACTCTCTCACCGGACGCGAGGCCCTTTACCTTTCTGACGCTCGCACGATTCTCCAAACCGCCGTTGTCGAACTCTCTCCGGAGCAACGGGAGGTGATTGAATTGGCCTACTTCGAAGGTCTCACTCAGAAGCAAATCGCCGAACGCATCGACAGCCCACTCGGAACCGTCAAGGCTCGAATCCGCCGGGGCGTCGAACGCCTGCGCGTCTCGATCAACGACCGACTTAACGGGGAGGGTGAGCTGCTGCTTAGCAGCGTCTCGGAGTGACGAAGATTACTCCGCTGAGTAACTCTTCCAAAGGTCCGCGATCTTCGCCTGCTTTTCGTCGCCGCGGTGCAAAACGATCCGGTGACAGAGTGCGAAAGACTCGCCCTTCTTCAGCACCACTGGTGACTCTTCCTTTGCACCCGCAACGCTCTTCATTCCGAAGGGGTTGGCGGTTAACAAGCCATAGGTGCGAGCGTGCCACGGAGTCGGGTGTCGAAGGCTGGAGGGGTGGTTCAGCACGGCGATGCCAAAGAGCTCGCCGCCCTTTCCTCTGACAGGTCCGTTGAAGTCACACCATTCGGCGCGCTTGCCCCACGCCGCTTCGCCCTCCTCTCCGGTGCTGAGCACGATGCGCCCCCCCTGAGCGGATTTTACCGCCATGGAATGTGCGACCCTCAAGCTGAGTCCGGCATCCTTCGCATCCGCGAAGGTCACCGAATCGGCCACTCCGGTGAAAACCAAATCAGCATCAACGAGCCGCGATCCGTCCGCCGCAACGGAAAACGTGAAGGTTCGAACATCCGTCACCATCACCACACCGGAGGGATCGAGGTAATCGCTCGCCACTTTCAGGACCGCCTTGCCTCCCTCGGACTTCGCTTCGAGCACCTCGCGGTGTTTTGTCACCCCGAGTTTCGCCATCATCTCGGCCAGCTTCTTTTCGTCGCCCTTGGCGCGTTCTTCCATCGTGAGACCCTCGTGCCAGGTGTCGAAGTCATTCACAAACTGGTGACCAAACCAAAGGGAACGATGGTGCGGGTGATCCTGCGCCTCACCTTCGACATCCCTCATTGGATAGGAGCGCGTCATTTCCTCGCCACCAGGACCGATCACGGGATAAAAGTAAGGTTTGTTCGTCTTGGGATCACCGGTCACGTATTTCGTGAAGAGCTCGCCGTCGATCTTGATGACGACGCCATCGGGCTGGCGATCAATGGACAACTCGGCCGCCGCGAGCGGCGAAACGAAAAGCGAAAGCAGGGCGAGGGGGAAAAGTCGGAAGGGATTCATGGATTCGGGGATCTACCCGTCCATGGAATCGCATTCCCCTACCCCACGCAAGCCAGGAAACGCGTCCCGGCGCATTCAAGATTCGCGGCGCAGGAGGGCGGTGAGGACGCCCTGGAGGAGGGCGAGCTCGCGTTCCGTCGGCGTGGCGCGGGAGAACAGACTCCGCAAGGTCGCCTCGGTCGTGGGCCGCAAGTCGGGGGTCAGGAAAAAGCCGCGGGCCTCCAGTGCTTCTTCGAGTCTTGCGAGAAAAGGCGTCAAGTCGCCCCGCGACACCGGCTCCTCTTCCTCGACCCCGGTCGCGCCCGCGGCCGCCGCCCGTCGCCATTCCCAGCCGAAGAGCAACACGCTCTGGGCGAGATTCAGGGAGGGAAAGGCGGGATTCGTGGAGAAGGTGAGGATGCGATCGGCCCGGGCGATCGAAGTATTGTCCAGCCCCGAAGCCTCGGCCCCGAAGAGCACCGCGGTCTCCGCGCCGCCATCGCACCAGCCGACGATCTGATGGGCCGCCGCCTCCGCCTCGAGCACCGGGGCCGCGAGCGACCGCTTCCGCGCCGTCGCCGCGACGACATGACGACAATCCGCGAGGGCGTCGTCGAGATTGGCGAAGACCTCCGCCTTGGCCAGCACTTCATCCGCATCCGCCGCCGTCGCCACCGCCGCCGGATTCGGCCAGCCGTCGCGCGGACGGACGAGGCGGAGCCGGTCGAGCCCGCAATTCAGCATCGCCCGCGCGCACATGCCGATGTTTTCCCCTAGCTGCGGCTCGACGAGCACGATGATGGGACGGGCGGGAGAGGCGTTGCCGGACATGAGGGTCTGTGCGAGGGTGGAGGCGATGGAAATTCCCGAAACGATCATCTGCGTCGACTGCGGACAAGAGGCCCGCCGTCTCACGCTCCCGCCCGAAGAAGGATGGGAGATCGGCGATTCTGTCGCCTACCGCTGCACCGGATGCAACGACCGATGGGACCTCGTCGTCGCCGATGACACGGCGGAGGCGAATTTCACTTCTTATGCTTCGGAATATCGGGCGATCCTCGAAGAACGTCGTCTTGAAGATCCCACATGAATCTTCCCCGCCCCAAGGCTTCGAAGATCAAGCCCGAGACCCGCAACCTTCTCATGAAACACATCCTCCTCTACGACAGCGACTGCCCGCTCTGCACCTTCCAGAGCCGCGTCCTATCCTGGCTCGACTGGTGTCACGTCGTCGAGATGGTGCCGTTGAAAGACGAACGTGCCGCCCTGATCGCCCCGCAGATCACGCGCGAGGACCTGCTCGAGGCGATCCACTGCATCACCCCCACCGGCGAGATCCATCGCGGAGCCCGTGCCATCCGCTTCCTCGGGATGCGCATCCCGTTGCTCGTGCCGACCGGTCTCTTTCTCTGGATCCCCGGCGTCATCCAGATCGCCGAAGTCGTCTACCGTTTCGTCTCGAAACACCGCCTCGTCCTCAGCAAGCTTTTCGGCTGCAAGGGCGCCTGCGCGATCCTGCCGGAAAAGCGCGGATCCTGACGTTCTTACCTTACCTGACGAGCGGCACGAGAATCCGTGAAGCCTGTTCCCCCGAGTGGTGGATCGTGTTCGTCGCCGCGACCGCATCATCAGGGAACTCGCGCGTGAGCGGCTTCCCATTCTGCGGATTCGGTTCGTAGTAGGGAGCCCCGGTGCTCGCCACGGTGACGCGGATGCGATGCCCCTTCGCGAAGACCTGGCTGATCCATCCCACGGGAAACTTCACCGGATAAACCTTGCCGGGATCCATCAACACCTCGCGGTCGAAGCCCTCGCGATAACGGACCCGCTGCGGGTAATCGATGATCAGGATGGAGCGCCCGTCCGGATAAACGTCGCTGACCCGCACGATCACATCGGTGTCCTGCGCCGTCGACGAAAGAAAAAGCTCGGCCTGGACGCGGCCTGTCCACTCGACCGGCTCGCTCAAGGGATCGGTCGTGAAGGTGCGAACCTCCGCCTGCTCCTCGAAAGCCCGCGCGTCCTTTGCCCCGGGAAAACCGCCCGCCGGGATCTGCATGGGATTCCGCGGATCGCTCACATAACTCGTCGACGATTCTGCTTTGGACGTCGGTTCCGGCTTCAACCCGCCGCCTTCGTGCAGGAACATCGGCGTCATTTCCACGGCCGGAGGAAAGTCCCCCGCCTCACGCCATTCATTGCCCGGAGCCCCGGCCTCGCCGACCGCGCCCGTCACATACCAGCGCACCTTCGGGTCTCCGGTCACACCGTTTTCGATTCCCTTCAACCAATGATCGAACCAGCGCAGCATGTGCGCGTCGGTCTCCCAGGACGCGTTCGCCGGATATTCGAGTTCGCCGTTCTTGGTGCCTTTGTTAGAGCGACCGTGCAGCCACGGACCGATCAGGAGCCATTGCTTCCCTCGCGAGCGGGGACCGCCCTCGTGCTCGCGGCCGATGAAACTCGCGATCGAGCCCTGGTTCATGAAATCATACCAGCTCCCGATCGTGAAACAGGGCACGTCCATCTTCCCGAAATGCGGGGTGCAATCCTCGGCCGCCCAGTAGTCGTCGTAGGTGGGATGACGGAACCATTCATCAAGAAGTTCGTCGTTGTCGCGCGGATCGCGGCACACCTCGGCGAGACTCTTGAAGCGCTCCGGCTTCGTCGCCCCGCCGATGCGGTAACCTTCGTGGAACAGGCTCAGGCCCGTGTCGACCATGTATTGGCAGACGAGGTGCGGCGGCCGGGTCACCGCGAGGTAATTCTGCGCGTAGCCACCCTGCGAGCTTCCGAAAGTGCCTACCTTGCCCGTGCTCCAGGGCTGCACCGCGAGCCATTCGCAGACGTCGTAGCCGTCGCGCAACTCGCCGAACTGCATCGCCCGGTAGCCGACCCATTTGCCTTCCGAGAGGTGCGTGCCGCGGTAGTTCACCAGCGCCACGACGTAACCGCCGCGGGCCAGCGTCGCCGCCGACTCGCGCGTGCCCTTCGCCCGCAGCGAGGCGTAGCGCTGCTCGAAGATCACCGGCCAGGGGCCCGCACCCCTCGGCGTGTAAAGATAAACCGAGAGCTTCACGCCGTCGCGCATCGGCACCATCATATGCTCTTCGCGGACGTCGCCGAAGTCGAGAACCTTTTCTTCGGCGAAGATCCTTGCCGTCAAGAACAGTGAGAAAACAATCGCCACGAAAGAAGGTGCGGATTTCATGGCAAAACCTTCGCGAAAAGCGGCGACGAGAGCGATCCTGAAATCGATTAGGCCGCACATCCGTGATGGGTTGACCCTGTTGGGTGTGCGGTCTTACCCTCTTGAGTGCCGGGAGTTTCCGGGAATTCCCTTCATGGTGTCCCCGCTCCGCATCCGTTGCGGTTCAGGGGAATTGACTTACGTTTCTCCATGTCCCCGACTCTCATGCCACCGACCGCCATCCCTCGCGATCCGCGGGCGGACCTTTCGGCGGTGGTGAGCATGGCGCGTTTTTTTCCTCCCGCAGCCAAATGGATACCGGCTCTCTCTACGCGAGCGCCGACCGTCTCTTCTCACTTTTGGACACCCTGAGTATTCCCCACGTTCTCGTGGGTGGCTTGGCGATTCTTTTTCACGCCGATTCACGGAATACGGAAGACGTGGATCTGATCGTGGCCCTCCCGGATCTCGAAGCTCTGCCCGATCTTGTGATCGAGGAACGCAACGAATGGTTCGCCCGCGCCTCCTTCGGTCCCCTGCAAGTGGACCTGCGCTTCACCGCAAACCCGCTCTTCGCACTTGTCGCGAAGGAACAGGTCGAAATTCGCAGCTTCCGTGGACACACCCTGAACGTGGCCACGGCGGAGGGACTCCTGCTTCTCAAGCTCTACGCCCTTCCCAGTCTTTATCGCCAAGGTCAGATCGCCCGGGCCGCGCTTTACGAATCCGACCTCGCACTTCTTCTGCTGGCTCATCCGGTGAACGACGAAAGTCTCCTTTCCCGCCTGCGCCCACACCTCATCGAAAGCGATATCCAGGCGCTCGGCGATGTCCTCCGCGATGTCCGTGGCCGCATGGATCGGAAGTTTTAGCTGCTCGGAATTTCCTTTTGCATCCCCTCGGCTCCCTTCCGCCGAAGGCCCAGGGTCGGCGGGGTTTCGATTTCCGTGTGAATTCCAATCGACATTTTTATTGCCGTAGCCCAGTCCCGTGCCTTATAAGCGAGGCACTTGTCAGGAGAACTTCGAATTTCAATCCGATGTTTTTTGCCGCACCGGCCCTCCTTCTCATTCTTTGCCGGGCGCACGCTTCGGGACCTGAGGAACTCGCATCACTACGGAAGTCGTGGTTCGACTCCGTCGATCGAGCCGCCAAGCCCATCGATGAGATTTATCACCGTGAATTGCAGAAGCTGTTTTCGCAACTGACTCGCGATGGCAAACTTGAAGAAGCGGTCGCGGTGAAATCCGAGGCCGAAAGCGTCACGACGGATCCTTACCTTGCAGTCGAATCAAAACCCGCACCCGAGGGGGAACTGCCCCCGCAACTCTCCACGCTTCGCCAATCCTGGCTCGCGTCGCGATCGCGTGTGATCGAACCGAAAAACAAAACCTACCTCCGCGATCTTGAGCGCCTGCAAGACAATTAAACTCGTAGCGAACAGCTGGAAGACGCCCTTGCCGTCAAAGAGGAAATCGAACTACTAAAGGGCGGTCGAGCCATCGCCGCAGCTGCAGCGGCGGGAAAAGCAACCTTCGTCGAAAGATTCTGGCGCACCGGCAATGGCAGCACCTTTGTTTTCAAGGCGGATGGCAGCGGAACGCAATCCAACGCTTCCGGCCGCGAGTGGCCCACGCGATGGACGATGAATCTTGACGGCTTGGTAACCGTTGACGGGTGGGCGGACGATCAAAAGTCGACTTGGTATTTTCGTTTTACCGACGAGAAGACAGGGGCATTCGGATCGAAATCGAAGAATCTCAACAATCCCGTGACGGCACCGTAATTCGAGACATCCCGGCTTTTTCTATTCCAGGGCCATGTAGCGAACCGACTGCGAATTTGACTGTTAGGAAATCGCTTTTTGATGTCGCTTGGCTCTCGTGATGCCTCATTGAAAAAGGACACCGAAAGCTTCTTCAGGGAGTGGCTTGATGCCTCACAATGGAGGACACCGTAGCTTTGGTTGTTTTCGTTCGGTGTGGTTGTGTTGGCAAGGGACTTT